>JANQKE010000194.1 GCA_028281265.1 Alphaproteobacteria bacterium
GCCAATACTCACACCAGCAACACCCCAAACAAATCAGCAATACCGCCGACCGCGTATCCCTTCTCTCTCAACACAATCTCACTCTGTCATACATCCGGCCCCGACCGCGCGGCGCAAATCAGTCTGACGACGGCCAGGCTGGCCAGAATATCAGACCACGAAATCTGCGCAAGGCTATTCGGGCTGTATCGCGAAGTCGCCACCCGATGGGTGCCGCGACCGCGGCGATGTGTCGATATAGGCGCGCCCGCCGGGGCGTGTCAAACCGGTTGGCGAGAAAACGGCCCGCCCCCGCCGCAGACCAGGGTTGGCAACAATTCCGCAACACTTCCCGTCCGCCGGGCTTGACAGCGGTGCCGGCGAGACGAGCCGGCCTCTTGTATCGCGGGAAAAATAATATATATCAAATGATTAAGAGTCTTCCATCGATTGCTCGCCTCGCCGTGCCAACAACGCCCGAGCCGCCTTGGAAGCGGCCGGACGGTCCAGGCGGGCACTCAGCCAGGCGCTCACATCGAGCAGGCGCGGGCGATCGACGCCGGTTGCGATGCCCATCCCGTCGAGCATGAACAGCACGTCTTCGGTGGCGACGTTGCCGCCGGCCCCGCGGGCATAGGGGCATCCGCCCAGGCCGGTGACCGCGGTGTCGATGATCCGCACGCCGGCGTCGAGCGCCACCAGGAGATTGGCGAGGGCCTGGCCGTAGGTATCGTGGAAATGCGCCGCCAGCCGGGTGACCGGCACCCGGTCCGTCACCGCCGCCAGGACGGTGCGGGTGGCGGTCGGAGTACCGGTACCGATGGTGTCGCCCAAGGAGATTTCGGCACAGCCCCGGTCGTGGAGGGCGGCCGCGACATCGGCGACGGCGCCGGGCTCAACCGGTCCCTCATAGGGGCAGCCCAGGACGCAACTGATGTAGCCCCGGACCGGCACCCCGTCGGCCCTGGCGGCGGCGAACACCGGCGCGAACCGGTCCAGGCTTTCCGCGATCGAGCAGTTGATGTTGCGCCGGGAGAAGGTCTCCGAGGCGGCCGCGAACACGGCCACCTCGTCCGCCCCCGCCGCGCGGGCCGCCCGGTACCCCTTGAGATTGGGTGTCAGGACCGGGTAGCGGACACCGGGCCGCCGGGTCAGGCCCTGCAGGACCGCGCCCGACTCCGCCATCTGCGGCACCCATTTCGGGGAGACGAACGCGCCGGCCTCGACCACCGGCAGGCCGGCATCGGCCAGTCCCTCGATCAGCCGGATCTTCTCCGCAGCGGTCAGCCGCACCGGCTCGTTCTGCAGGCCGTCCCGCGGCGCCACCTCGACCAACGTCACCCGGTCCGCCATCACGCCGGCTCCCCCTCCCCGGTCCGCACGACCACGAGTTCGGCGCCCTCTTCGACCTGATCGCCGATCGTCACCGGTACCGCGGTGACGACGCCATCGGCCGGCGCCCGGACGGTATGTTCCATCTTCATCGCCTCGAGCACGACCAAAGGGGTGCCGCGGCCGACCACGTCGTCGACGGCCACCAGAACGTCGACGATTCTGCCCGGCATGGGGGCGGTCAGCCGGCCGGTTGCCCCTTCCTCCCGGCCGGCCGCCTGGGCGCTGTCGATCAGGGTGACGCGGAGCGGACCGCCGGTACCGAACAGGGTCCAATCCGTTCCGTGGCGAACGGCGGCGACGCGGTGCCGCACGCCGTCGAGCACCGCCGTCAGGCCGGTCGGCTCGTCGGGGTCGAACCACGCATCCCCCAGGCAGACGGTGCCGTCGGGGGCGGTCAGGCGGTACCCGCCGTGCCGGCGGTGGACGACCCCGAGGCTCACCTCGCCGTCGGCATCGGCCAGCATGAGGACCTCGGCGGCCTCGTCGTTGAGCCGCCAGCCATCGGCCAGGCCCCATGGGGAGTCCGGCTCCGCACTGGCTCGCGCCGCGGCGGCGGCCCGGCGCCGCCGGTCGGCCAGCACCGCCAGGCCCGCCAGCGCCCAGTCGGCCGCGGTGTTGGGATGGGCGGGAGCCAGCAGATCACCGCCGTGCCGCTCCAGGAAGCGGGTGTCGAGGTCGGCCGCAGCGAAGGCGGGATGAGCGGCGATCGCGGCCAGGAAGCCGGTATTGTTGGCCAGCCCGACGATCTGGGTCTCGGCCAAGGCGGCGCGCAGCCGCCGCAACGCCGCCGGGCGATCGCGGTCCCACACGATCAGCTTGGCGATCATCGGGTCGTAATGGATGGTGATGGCATCCCCGGCCCGCACGCCGGTATCGACCCGCACATGCGGGCCTTCGGCGGGAAAGACGAGATGGTCCAACCGACCCGTCGCCGGCAGGAAACCGGCCTCGGGATCCTCGGCATACAGCCGGACTTCGACGGCGTGCCCGTCGATCGCGAGGTCGTCCTGGCCGCACGGCAACGGTTCCCCCGCCGCCACCCGCAACTGCCATTCGACCAGATCCTGCCCGGTGATCAGTTCGGTGACCGGGTGCTCGACCTGCAGCCGGGTGTTCATCTCCATGAAGTAGAAAGCACCGTCGGGTGCCAGCAAGAACTCGACCGTGCCGGCGCCGACATAGCCGATCGCCGTCGCCGCGGCGACGGCGGCGGACCCCATCCGTGCCCGCAGCCGCGGATCGAGCCCCGGAGCGGGGGCTTCCTCGACCACCTTCTGGTGCCGCCGCTGCAACGAGCAGTCCCGTTCGAACAGATAGACCGCGTTGCCCAGCGTATCGGCGAAGATCTGAATCTCCACGTGCCGCGGCCGGGCGAGATACTTTTCGATCAGCACCCGATCGTCTCCGAACGAGCCTGCGGCCTCCCGTTTCGCCCCGGCCAGAGCCTCGGTGAATTGGTCCGGCGCGGCCACCACCCGCATACCCTTGCCGCCGCCGCCGGCCGACGCCTTGATCAGGACCGGGAAGCCGATCCGCCCGGTCTCCCGCAAGAGGAGGTCGGGGTCCTGGTCGTCGCCGTGATAGCCGGGCACCAGCGGTACGCCCGCCTGGGCCATCAAGGCCTTGGCCTGAGACTTGCCGCCCATCGCCCGGATGGCTGCGGCCGGCGGCCCGACAAAGGCGATGCCGGCATCGGCACAGGCCGCGGCGAAGGCGGCGTTCTCGGACAGGAAACCGTAGCCGGGATGGATCGCCTGCGCCCCGGTCTGCCGGGCCGCCGCGAGCACACGGTCGATGACGAGATAGCTGTCGGCGGCCGGCGCCGGCCCCAGCCGGACCGCCTGGTCGGCCAGGGCGACATGCGCCGCGCCAGCATCGGCATCGGAATGGACCGCGATCGTGCGCAGTCCCATCGCCTTGGCCGTGCGCATCACCCGGCAGGCGATCTCCCCGCGATTGGCGACCAGAACGCTGTCGAACATCGCAAGCCTCGTCAGCTCCGTGAAGCGGGATCCAGGCAGAGGACCGACAGCTCGGCATCCTCCACCGTCATTTCGTGCATGGTCAGCACACAGTCATCGACATCCGACGAGATCGGGACGAGGCTGCCCATCCGGACGAAGGTCCGCTCATCGTCGATGGCCACATGGGCCGCGCTGTCGAACAGGCTGACCAGCATGATCCGGCGCAGGGGACGCGCCAGCACGCGGCTCTCACCGATGCCGATCCGGAAGGAGTCGACGGTCTCCAGATCGTTCAGGGTCCGGGTCGCCCGTTCTTCGGCCAGGCGAGCCTCGGCTCGGGCGAGGGTCTCGGTGATCCGGCCGATCGCGGCCTGTCGGTCGACCAGTTCCCGCCGCAGACGCTCCTGATCGGCAAGCAGCGCCTCCCCCGCAGCGATCTCCGCGGCCAGATCCTCGGACAGGGCGGCGGCCTGGGCCTCCGCCATCGCCAGCCGGTCCGACACCTCGGCGATCGACCGATCACGGGCGGCGATCTCGCCGCGCACGGCCTCGGCGTCGGCGCGCTGACCGGCCAGGAGCGTTTCCGCCGTCTCCAGGGCTGCGGTACGCTGGGCCAGCCTCGCGGTCAGGTCGGCCGCCTGCTCCGATGCGGCGGCCAGGTCCTGTTCCAGCCCGGCGATGCGGTCCGCCTGCCCGGCGATCTCGTCGGACAGCGTCAGGATCATGGTCTCCGCCTGGGCGATCCGGCCCTGCAGGTCGGCTTCCCGCGCGGCGGCGGCCTGCTGGGCGAGATGCCCGGCCGCGGCGGCCGCCTGCAGCCGAGCGACCTCCGCGACCCGGGCGTCGACCATGCGCTCCCGGTCCGCCAGGACGGTTTCCTGGCGTGCGATCTCCTCGACCAGCCGTTCCCGCTCGGCCAAGAGACCGTCCAGCCCGACCCGCTCGTCCGCCAAGGTCGATTGGAGCTGCGCGACCAGCGCCTCGGCCCGCGCCAAGTCGCGCGCGCGTTGCTCGGCCAGGCCGTCGGCCGCATCGAGGGCGGCTCGCGTCCGGGCGAGGCTCTCCCCGGCCTCCTCCAAGGCGGCGGCCAGCGTGGCCCGCTCGGACTGCGACCGCTCCAGCGCAGCGGCGGTTTCCTGAAGACGCATCGCCGTCGCGGCGGCGGTCGCCTGCGCGGCGGCCAGGCCGGTTTCCAGCCCGGCGATCTCCGCGATCAGGCCTTGTCGGTCGGCCAGCAACCCCTCGACACCGGTCCGCTCGTCGGCCAGGGCGGTCTGCAGCTCGGCGACGAGGCCGTTGGCATCACGCAGGTCGCGGGCCAGCCGATCGGCCCGGGCGATGTCCTGCTGCCGACCCGCCTGTTCCCGGTCCAAGGCCGCGCGGCTGTCCGCCAGCCGGGAGGACAGCGCGTCGACCTCGGCCCCAACGGCGATCTCACGCGCAGACGCGGCGGCCTGGTCCTGCCGCAAACGCACGATGCGGTCGGTCAGGGACTGCGACCGGCTGATGACGGCTTCCAGTTCCTGGTCCTGCATGCGGGCCGCGGCCTGCACACCGGCAAGCTCCTCCCGCAGCCCGTCGACCTGCGTCGCCAGGGCCGACCCGGCGGCCTGGGATGCCGCCAGGTCATGGGTGAGTTGCCGGTTCCGGGTGGTCAGGGCGCCCATCGCCTCAGCCCGGACCGCCGCTGCGGTCTCCAGACGGTCGATCGCGTCGGTCTGTATCTCGATCCGTCCGGCGAGGGTATCGCGCTCGGCGATCGCCTCGGCCAAGCGGGCGGCACCGGTCGCCGCATCGATCGCGAGCCCATCGCCCCGCGCGGTTTCGAGCGCGACGGCCGCCTGGCTACGCCGCAAGGCCGACCGGGTCGCTTCCAGATCATCCACGGTCGCCGCATGGTCGGCCGCGAGGCGTTGGATGTCCGCCGCCAGCGTGTCGCGTTCGGCCCGGACCGACTCCAGGGCCTCCGACATTACGGCCAGTTCGGTCTCCAACCCGGCCCGGACCCCGATCGCTTCCTGCAGGGCCTCTTCCGCCCGATCGGCCGCCTCGGCCGCCGCGTCGGCCCGGGCGACCGCCTCGGCCGTCCGGCCTTCGGCTGCCGTTGCCCGCAGGATGGCGGCCTCCGCGTCGCCGCGGGCGAGATTGACCGCGGCTTGGAACGCGTTCCGCTCCGCGATCAGCCGGTCCTGGACCCCCTGGTCCTCCCGAACCGCCTCGACGGCCGCGATACGCGCCGAACGCTCAGGCTCCCGGGCGGTAAGCCCCTCGCTCAAGCCCAGCCGGTACCCGCCCAGGCCCGCGGCGACGGCCAGCAGGACCAGCACGACGATCACAATCGCAACCGGCGGAGAGAGCTGGCGGCGGGCGCTCCGGGGATCTTCCGCATGCCCGTTCAAGATTGGCCCGCCCGCCAGGCCGGAGGCCGCTTTTCAAGGAACGCCGTCAGGCCCTCCTGCCCTTCGGCGGAGACCCGAAGCCGAGCGATCCGGCGGGCGGTATCGTCCAGCACTTCGGCCGGCGGACGCCCGTCGACCGCCCGCACCAGATCCTTGGCCGCGGCCTGGGCCATCGGTCCGCCGTCCAGCAGGGCCGCGACGATCTTCTCCCCCGCAGCGGCGAGGAACGGCGTCCCGACGACCTCGTGCACCAGGCCCAGCGTCTTGGCTTCGACCGCGCTGAAGCGTTCGGCCGTCTGGAAATACCGCCGGGCGGCCCGCGCCCCGACGGCGGCGACGACGAACGGGCCGATCACCGCCGGGATCAGGCCCAGCTTCACCTCCGACAGGGAGAAGACCGCCTGCTCGGTGGCGATTGCGATGTCACAGCAGGCCACCAGGCCGACCCCGCCGCCATAGGCAGCACCGTTGACCAGGGCGATGGTCGGCTTCGGCAAGCCGTCCAAGGTGTGCATCAGCCGCGCCAGAGCCCGGGCGTCGGCCAGGTTCCGCTCCTCCGAATAGCCGGCCGTCGACCGCATCCATGCCAGATCGGCACCGGCGGAGAAGCTCTTGCCCGCGCCGGTCAACACCACGCAGCGGACCCGTGCACGTCGGCCGAGATCCACCAGAACGGCCGTCATCTCGGCGATCAGCGCATCGTCGAACGCGTTGTGCCTGTCCGGCCGGTTCAGGGTGAGTGTGGCCACCCCGCGATCGTCGACCCGGGCAATGAGGGCCCCGTCGGTCATCCCGGTATTCCTCCCTGAATGCGGGTCGTCATCGGCGCCGTCCCCGGCCCGGATCACATGCGGAAGACGCCGAACCGGGTCGGCTCGATCGGCCGGTTGAGGGCGGCCGACACCGACAGGCCCAGGACCCGGCGCGTATCGACCGGGTCGATCACGCCGTCGTCCCACAGCCGGGCGCTGGCGTAGTACGGATGGCCCTGGGTTTCGTACTGCTCGCGGATCGGCGCCTTGAACGCCTGTTCCTCTTCGTCCGTCCAATGGCCGCCCCGGGCCTCGATACCGTCCCGCCGCACCGTGGCGAGCACGGTGGCCGCCTGCTCGCCCCCCATGACGGAGATCCGGGCGTTGGGCCACATCCACAGGAACCGGGGGCCATAGGCGCGACCGCACATGCCGTAGTTCCCGGCCCCGAAGCTGCCGCCCAGGATCAGGGTCACCTTCGGCACATTGGCCGAGGCCACGGCCGTCACCAGCTTGGCCCCGTCCTTGGCGATGCCGCCGGCCTCGTATTTGCGGCCGACCATGAAGCCCGTGATGTTCTGCAGGAAGATCAAAGGCACACCCCGCTGGCAGCACAGCTCGACGAAATGGGCCCCTTTGAGCGCCGACTCCGAGAACAGGATACCGTTATTGGCGACGATCCCGACGGAGATGCCGTACAGATGGGCGAACCCGCACACCAGGGTGGTCCCGTAGAGCTGCTTGAACTCGTCGAAGGCGCTGCCGTCGACGATCCGGGCGATCACGTCCCGCATATCGAACGGGCGCCGCAGATCCGTGCCGACGATCCCGTACAATTCCTCGGCCGGATAGAGCGGCGCCTGGGCCGGACGCAGCGCCACCGACGGTGCCTTGCGCCGGTTGAGACCGGAGACGATCTGCCGGGCGATCGCCAGCGCATGGCGGTCGTCCCGGGCATAGTGATCGGTCACCCCGGAGGTCCGGCTGTGCACGTCGGCCCCGCCAAGCGCCTCCGCGGAGACGATCTCGCCGGTGGCAGCCTTCACCAGCGGAGGTCCGCCGAGAAAGATCGTGCCCTGGTTGCTGACGATGATCGATTCGTCCGACATCGCCGGCACATAGGCACCGCCGGCGGTACAGGATCCCATCACCACCGCGATCTGAGGGATGCCGTCGGCGGACATGCGGGCCTGGTTGTAGAAGATGCGCCCGAAATGATCCCGGTCCGGGAAGACGGCATCCTGCTCCGGCAGGAACGCGCCGCCGCTGTCGACCAGATAGAGGCATGGCAGGCCGTTCTGGGCCGCGATCTCCTGGGCACGCAGATGCTTCTTGACGGTGAGCGGATAGTAGGTGCCGCCCTTGACCGTGGCGTCGTTGGCGACGATCACGCATTCGCGGTCCGCCACCCGCCCGATGCCGGTGAGGATACCGGCCGCCGGGACCGGATCGGCATAGACGCCGTGGGCCGCCAACTGGGACAGCTCCAGCCATGGGCTGCCGGGGTCCAGCAACGTCCGCACACGGTCGCGCGGCAACAGCTTCCCCCGATCCAGATGCCGCTGCCGCGCCCGTTCTCCGCCGCCCTGCTTGACCTGGGCGACCTGCGCCGTGAGGTCGTCGACGGCCGTCGTCATGGCCGCATGGTTGGCGCGATAGGTTTCCGATTTCGGGTCGACCGCCGACCGCAGCACCGTCATGGGCCGTCGCCCTGTCTGGAGTCCTGAACAGGCGGCGCACGCTGCCGCAGGCTCGGGGCCAGGGCAAGGACAAACGCCGCGATGCCGCCATTCCCCGGAGCGGACGGGAAGCGGAGGCGACGGGCCGGCCGGGTGAAGGAAGGGGGGCGCCGCACGGGATGGCCGGCGGGCGACACCGTGGTGAAGGACCCCGTCTAGAACCGCCAGTCCAGATCAACGCCGGTCAACCCGCCGTCGTGTCGCGGATGCCCGGGCTCCAACTCCCGCCCCATGAGAAGGGGCGTCACGTTCATCGCTCCCACCTGGCGGGAGAGATCCACCGATTCGACCTCTTCGGCGATCCGCTCGAGTTCACGGATCGCAGCATACTGCCCGGCCCCGTCATACAGGTGCGATTGGGGTCTGGGCACCATGTACGGTGCCACCCGGGGGCCCCGAGCCGCGGGCGATGCACCACCGCCGACCGGACCGAGCGACAGGTTCAGGCCTCGGCTATCCGGCTCTGAGAACGACAGCATCGAACCGGCCGGACCGGTCGGCAGGCTGAAATCCACGACCGGGTCGGCGGATTGCGCCACCGCGGTGCCCTCGACCGTGGCCAGAACGAGACCGACGCACACGGCCGGAGTGAAGCGGTTGAAACCGATCATGAGCCTCCCCCGAAACGGTGCGGCAGGGCGGTATCATCGACTATGGCCCAGGCGTATGGCCGAACCATGGCAGGCACCGGCTTACCGTTTGGTTTCCCAGCGCAGCCTCATCGATGCCTACCATTAGAGCATCCTGCGTCCTAACGGACGCAGGATGCTCTAAATCTTTGAAATAGATCAACCTGCGTTCAGATGAATCCATCTGAACGCAGGTTGATCTAGTGTCGGCCGTCACACCACCGCGCAGGAGGGCACGACAGCGGCGCCCCAACTCGGCTCGACGATGCGATGTCGCGCGGGCGACCCGAACCTGAAGGTGCGGATCGGCTTCAGGCGGCGGGGCGTGCCCGCAACCGCCGGTCCAGCGCGTCCGCGCGCGCATCGACGGAACCGTGCGGGATTTCCTCGACGGCGTAGCCGTAGGCGGGGTAGGCACGGAGCAGATCCTCGTACTCCGCCACCGCGTCGGCGAAGCCGTGCCGGCGTTCGGCGTCGGCGGCGAACAGCGCCTCCCACGGCGGGACGAGGTAGACGGTCGGCGCGTAGCGGTACCGCTCCACCGCCCGGCGGGTCGCGGCGGGGACCGGCAGCCGCAGCCGATCCATGGCGGCGACGGCGTCGATCAGCGACCGGTCGAACAGGGCCGGGCGGTCGTCGGGGCTCGCCATGTCGAAGAACTGCATCGACCGGACGACGCACAGCTCCAGAAACCGGGCGGTATCGACCCAGGGCAAGGCATCGCCGCCGATGAAGAGCTGTTCCTTGACGATCTGGCGGCCGGGTTCCGGCAGCACCGGATAGCCGCGCCGGGCCATTGCCGCCAACAGGGTCGATTTGCCGCCACCCGAACAGCCCGAGACGACGACCAGGCGGGCGCTGCCATTGTGCGCCGGATTGCCTGCGGCACGGTCCGCCTCACCTGTCATCGGGAACGGCGCGGGCGACCCCGGCGCGGGCGGCGGCGATCGCGGCCTCGACCGTCGCCCGATCGCCCACGGCGTTCATCAAAAGGAGCACCAGCCGGGCGTTCAGGCGCTGGCTGTCGTCGTCGCTGAGCCCCTCATGGGCGGCCAGCAGGGCGGCGTAGAGATCATCGCGAGCAGGACCGAGCCGGTCCCGGCCGATCGCGGCCGCGGTGTCGTTCATGCGGTGTCTCCCAGGCCGAGCGCCCGCCGATGGGCAGTCGACAGCGTCGCCGCCGCGGCGAGGGGAACCCGGGCCGCGACATGCTGGTCGGGCCGGACCAGGTAGTGCCAGCCCGTGCCGTAGCGGGCGGCGACCAACCCTTGCGGATCCGCCAGGCAGCCCGTCGGCACCGGACCGGCGGTCGCCACCACGGTCTGGTCGAGATCGTTCGGCACGCCGCGCGCGGCGGACGGATCGTCGGTCACCGTCAGCACGGAGAAGCGGCCGCCGAGCCTGTCGAGCAGCCAGCCATCGGCCCCATTGCCCACCGGCGCGTCGGGGCAGGAGGCACCGGGAGCCACCGCCGGGCCGTCGGCCGGCGCCGCCGGCGTCTGCAGGGGGAAGCCCTCCAAGCTGCAAGGCAGGGACAGCCGGCCCGAGTTCACCAGCTTGCGGGCGAACTCGTGATCGGCCGCGAGATCCAGGACGGCGTCCCGGAACTGCCGCTCGGCTGCCGATTTCGGGGTCATGAAGGTGGTCGACCGGCTTGAGTTCCGGATGTTCTCGTCCGCCCCGAAGGTCCGTTCGGCATCGTAGCTGTCGAGCAGCGAGGCCGGCGCTTCGCCCGTCACCACCGCCGCCAGCTTCCAGCACAGATTGTCGGTGTCCTGGATCCCGCCATTGCCGCCCCGAGCGCCGAAGGGGCTGACGATATGGGCGCTGTCCCCGGCGAAGACGACCGGCCCGTGGACGAAGCGCTCCAGCCGGCGGCACTGGAAGGTGTAGACCGACACCCAGTCCAGGGCGAAGTCGCGGTGGCCGACCATGGCGGCGATGCGTTCGGTGACCCGCTCGGGGTCCTTCTCGGCATCCGGGTCGGCGTCCCAGCCAAGCTGCAGGTCGATCCGGTAGATGGTGTCGGGCTGCTTGTGCAGGAGGGCCGACTGCCCCCGATGGAAGGGCGGCTCGAACCAGAACCAGCGTTCGGACGGGAAGTCCGCCTTCATCTCGACGTCGGCGATCAGAAACCGTTCCTCGAAGACGCGGCCGGCGAAATCGAGCCCGAGCATCGACCGGACCGGCGAGCGGGCACCGTCGCACGCCAGCACGTAGGACGTGTCGAGCGTGTAGAGGCCGTCGGGCGTATCGACCGTCACCCGGGCGCCGCCGGCGTGCGGCTCGACCGCGGTGACCGTGTTCTTCCAGCGCAGGTCGATCAGATCGGGGAAGTCCCGTGCCCGGTCGACCAGATACGCCTCCACGTAATACTGCTGAAGGTTGATGAAGGCCGGCATCTTGTGGCCGGGCTCGGGCAGCAGGTCGAAGGAATAGACCTCCCGGTCGCGATGGAACAGCCGGCCGACCTGCCAGGTCACGCCCTTGTCGACCATCCGCTCGCCGACCCCGAGCCGGTCGAAGATCTCCAGCGTGCGCTTGGCCCAGCAGATCGCCCGGCTGCCGACCGAGACCACGTCGTTGTCGTCGAGGACGACCGAGGCGACCCCGTGCAGGGCGAGGTCGATCGCCGCGGCAAGACCGACCGGACCAGCGCCGACGATCACCACCGGCGCCGCAGTCGCCCTTTCGCCCCGCACCTCCGGCGGGGTGCGGTAATCGAACCGCCGATATTCGTAGACGGTCATCGCTGTCCGGGCCTCCCCACCCGTTGGTCCGCGTTCGCGCGCCGGCGCATACCGGTTCGCGCCGAGGCGACCTCTCTCAAGCCGTCCTTTGGTTCAAGCGCCATGCAAGGCTTGCGTTGCGAGACGCTCGGGCACGCGATCGCACTTCGATGTCAGCCTTGCAGCCGCGCCCACATGTCCCGGTCGCGCTCGGCCGTCCAGATCCGCGGCGTGTCGATCCCCAGCGCCTCGTCATAGGCTCGGGTGACGTTGAACGGCAGACAGTGCTCGTAAATGGCGAAGTCACTGAATTTCGGGTCGCAATGCGCCCGGCAGGCGGCGAAGGCCTCGTTCAGACTGCCGCCGCGGGCCGCGACCGCCGCCACCGGCCTGTAGGTGGCGGTCAGGAAGTCGCGGGTCAGCGCGATCGCCTCCTGCACCCGGTCGCTGCCGACGACCGCGTCCCCCCGTCCCGGCACCAGGGCGATCGGATCGAAGCCGGCGATGGTGTCGAGCGTGCTCGGCCAGTCCTTGAAATGGCCGTCGCCGCAATAGCAGGCGGAGTGATACTCAACGATATCGCCGGAGAACATCACGCCCGCATCGGGCACCCAGGCGACGATGTCTCCGGCCGTATGGGCCCGGCCGAGATGCCGCAGCTCGACCCGGCGATTGCCGAGATGGAGGGTCAGGGACGTCCCGAAAGTCAGGCTCGGCCAGGTCAGCCCGGGGATGCCGTCCGCCCCTTGAAACAGCCTGGGGAAGCGGCCGTACTCGCTGTCCCAGTCTTCCCGCCCGCGCTCGTGGATCATCGCCCGGCAGGTGTCCGAGGCGATGATCTGTTCCGCCCCGTAGGCCGAGGCGCCGAGCACCCGGACGGCGTGGTAATGGGTCAGCACGACGTAGCGGATCGGCTTGTCGGTCACCTGGCGAACCCGGGCGATCACCTGCCTGGCCATCAGCGGCGTGGCTTGGGCATCGATGACCATCACCCCGTCGTCGCCGATGATGACGCCGGTGTTCGGGTCTCCGTCCGCGGTGAAGGCGTAGAGGCCCTCGCCGATCTGCGGGAAGCTGACGGTCTTCGGCGCGAGATCGCCGGTAGAGGCAAAGGCCTTGGTCATGACGGATCGGGCTCGGGGTACCGGGTCGGGCGGGAAAGGCGGATCGGGGTTGGGCACGGGGGGCGATAGATCAACCTACATTCAGATGGACTCATTTGAATGCAGATAAGTTGATCTAGTTCAAAGAGTTAGAGAATCCTGTCTGCGTCCGTTCGGACGCAGGATGCTCCAGTCTACCACACCCCGATCTTGTAGCCGCGTTTGGCGCTGGTGTCGGTGCGGGCCGCCATCTGCCGGTCGCTCAGGGTGACCCGGGCCCGCCGGGTCACCAGGTAGTCGAACAGCTTGTCCTTGAGCTCGCGCCGGATCGGTGCGTGCTGAGGCGAGGCGCCGAGATCATGGATCTCCCCCGGATCGGTCGCCAGGTCGAACAGCTGGGGCCGGAAACCGTGCCAGTGGATGTATTTCCACGCGTGGGTCCGGATCATAAGGCCGCGTGCGGCTGCCGGCTCGACCTCCAAGGTCAGCCGCGCGCCGCGCAACGCGTAGTCGGTCTCGACCACCGCCCCATCCCGCCAATCGGCCGGCGGGGTGCCTTCCAGGAGCGGCAGCAACGACCGGCCTTCGAGCCACTGGCCCGGATCGCGGCCGCCGAAGGCCTCGACGAAGGTCGGCACCAGATCGATCGACTCCACCATCCGGTCGCAGACCGCACCGCGGCTCCCATCCGCTTCGGCCCGCGGGTCGCGGACGATCAGCGGTATCCGGACCGAGGCGTCGTGGAACAGCTCCTTCTCCCCCAGCCAATGGTCGCCGAGATAGTCGCCATGGTCGGAGGTGAAGACGATCAGCGTGTGCTCCCACAGACCCTTGGCTCTGAGATGGTGGAACAGCCGGCCGAGATGGGCGTCGATCTGGCTGATCAGGCCCATATAGGCCGGGATGACCGCCTCCCGCACCCCGTCCTGGGCGAAGGTCCGGCTGTCGCCGTGCCGCAGGAAGGCGGCGTAGACCGGATGCGGATCCTCAAGCTCCGCTGCGTCGCGGACCACCGGCGGGATGTCGGCCACCGAGTACATCGCGTGATAGGGGGCCGGGGCCATATAGGGCCAGTGCGGCTTGATGTAGGACAGATGCAGGCACCAACGGTCGTCGCCGGCCTGATCGATGAAATCGATCGCCCGGTCGGTCATGTAGGCGGTTTCCGAGTGCTCCTCCCGCACCCGGGCGGGCAGAGGGCTGTTGCGCAGATGCCAGCCCGACAGGATTTCGCCATCCGGGCCTTCGGCCGCGTTGGCGAAGTCGTGCCACGGGTTGCCGCCCGGATAGCCCAGCGCGTTGAGCCATCGGTTGTAGGCGAGATCCTGGGGCAGGACCGGGTCGGGCCACAGCCCGTCGTCCCGCTCGAATGGCTCGAAGCCGCATTCCTTGATCAGGATCGCCCGCGCGCTGTCCGGGTCGAGGCCCAGCCGCTCCATCCCCTCCTGGTCATGAACCATGTGGGTCTTGCCGACCAGGGCCGTGCGCACGCCCAAGCGCCGCAGATGGTCGCCCAGGGTCATCGTGCCGACCGGCAGCGGGATGGTGTTCCAGCCCACCCCGTGCGAAGCGACGGTCCGGCCGGTGTAGAAGCACATCCGCGACGACCCGCAGACCGGCGCGTTGCAATAGGCGTGGCGGAACAGCATCCCGTCGGCCGCCAGCGCATCCAGCACCGGGGTCTTCAAGGTCGGGTGACCGGCCGCACCGAGATAGTCCCAGCGCTGCTGGTCCGTCATGATGAACAGGATATGGCGGATATCGCCCATGGCACGGCGGCCTGTCGCAGCGAAGACGGGGGCCGCCCGGGCTGAGCCGGACGGCCCGTGACGAGGGGCGCAGGCGGATCCTACCCTACCGCCGGTGGACCAGCGCGTCCGGCACGGTCATGCCGAGCTCCTCGTAGTAGCGCTGGGCGCCCGGATGCAGCGGCATGTTCATATCCGCCATCGCGTCTTCGAGCACGACCCGGCGCATCCAGGGCGCGCCGTCGCGGGTGGCCTCGACATTCTCCCAGAACGTCTTGACCATGCGGTAGACGAGATCGTCGTCGAGATGCAAGCCGGCGGAGATGTGGACGTTCGAGCCGATGGTGGTGATGTCGCCGTCGTTGACCAGGCTGTCGCCGTAGATGTCGGCGGGGATCGTGTCGATGGTCCCGCCCGGCCGGTCGAGCACCGGCTGCAGCGCCGCCCTGGCCAGATGATCCTCCCGGAAGGCGAGCAGCCGGAGCGGCCGGCTGAAGCCGAGCTGCTGGATCACCGGGGACGGGGCGATGGTGGGGTTGACGTAGACGTCGAGCTGGCCGTCCTGGAAGGCCTGGGCGGCGGCATCCCAGCCGAGCTGGATCAGCTCCATATCGTCTTCGGTGCTCAGCCCGGTCGACAGCTCGACCAGTCGCCGGGCCACCGCCAGCGCGCCGCCGCCGGGCGGACCGAGGAAGACACGCCGGCCTGCGAGATCCTCGAGCTCGGTGATGCCGCTGTCGGCATAGGTCAGGAAGTGGTAGCTGCCGATCGGGAAGGTCAGCAAGGCTGCCACCTGGGTCGACAGCTCCGGTGCCGCGGCGACCTGGCTGTACATTCGGGTGCCGGACATCATCGCCGCGTGCACCGTCGGCGAGCCCATGAAGAAGTCGGTGTCGCCGCGGGCGGCGTCGATCGCATGCCGGGTGGCGGCCCCGGTGGCGTTGACCTGGATCTCCACCTCGTCGAGTTCGCCGGAGACGATCTGGGCGAAGGTCGACATCACCAGATAGGGCGAGCTGCCGGGGCCCAGGGTGGACAGCCGCAGGAACTCGGTGGCCTGGGCGGGACCGGGAACGGCGGCTGCCAGGCTGGCACCGAGCAGGGCGGCCGCGGCCAGGGTGTTGCGCAGGAACGGCATGGGTCGATGATACCTCCCTAGAGTGGTTGGGGTGGGGGGCGCGGTTGCACCACGCTCATTGGCCGTCCCCCGGCGGATGCGAGGTCGCCGGGGAACGGTGGCTCGGCCGGGCCGTCAAGCGCCGGACGAACAACAGGGCTAGACCCAGGGCGGTGCCGGCGATCTCCATCGGCAGGCTCGGCCACAGGCAGGCCAGGGCCAGCACGAAGCGGGCCGCCCGTTGCCACACCGGCAGCGGCGCCTGGGCGAACCCGGCCGCAGCGGTGGTCAGGAGCCAGATCGCCAGCGCCAGCCGCACGATCACCCAGGCGAAACCCAGCGGATCGAAGCCGAGTACCAGCACCAGGCTGGGGTTGAACACCATCACGAACGGGATGACGAAGCCGATCGCGGCCAGCCGCACCGCGGCGACGGCCGTCGGCATCGGCCCGGCCCGGGCGATCGGCCCGGCGGCGAACGCGCCCAGGGCCACCGGCGGGGTGATCGTGGACAGCACGCCGAAATAGAGCACGAACAGGTGGATCAGCAGGGTTTCCACCCCCAGGGCGGTCAGGGCGGGACCCATGGCGATGACGATGATCAGATAGGCCGGCACGGTCGGCAACCCCATGCCGAGGATCAGGCTGCCCAGCGCCATCAGCGCCAGCGCGGCCAGCAGACTGTCCCCGGCCAGCGCGCCGATCAGGGTCGCAAACCGCAGCCCCACGCCGGTCAGATTGAAGATGCCGATGACGATGCCGACGGCCGCGACCGCGATCAGGATCTGTCCGCAGGCCGTGCCGGCCCGGGCCAGGATCGGGATCAGTGCGAGCGGGGCGCGCCGGAGGTCCGGGTTGAGGACGAAGGCCAGCGCGAGCACCGCGACGACCGCCCAGAACCCGGCCATCGCCGGTGACCGGCCCGACAGCATGATCGCCACGATCAGGACGATCGGGACGATCAGATAGGCCGACCGGATCCAGTCGGCCCGGGTGACCGCCGTCCGGTTGTCGCTGGGCACCCGATCGATGCCCAGACGGGCCGCCTCCACATCGATCGCCATGAAGATGGCGCCGTAGTAGAACAGCGCCGGCACCAGCGCCGCAGCGCAGATCACCAGATAGGGGATGCCGGTGACGTCCGCCATGATGAAGGCGACCGCCCCCATCACCGGCGGCATGATCTGCCCGCCGGTCGAGGCCGCCGCCTCCACCCCACCGGCAAAGGCGCGCCGGAACCCCCGGCGGATGATCATCGGGATCGTGAACACCCCGGTGCCGACGACGTTGGCGACGACCGAGCCGGACATCGACCCGAACGCGGCCGAGGCGACCACGGCGGCGTTGGCCGGGCCGCCGCGGGAGCGGTCGGTCACCCGCGCCGACAGCCGCAGCAGCACCTCGCCCGCGCCAATCCCTTCCAGGATCGCGCCGAACACGATGAAGACCAGGATGATCGAGGTGACCACCGCCAGCGGCCGTCCGAACACCCCGTCGAAGCTGTACCAGGCGACCCTGAGCACCTCGGCCATGTCACTGCCGCGATGGGCCAACAGGCCCGGCAGGTCGGAGCCGACCAGCGCGTAGGCCAGGGCGAGCACGATCACGGCCGCGAACACCCAGCCGAACAGCCGCCGGGCGAGTTCCAGAAGCACGATCACCCCGGCGGCCGCGAACAGGTTGTCGGTCGCGGTGAAATCGTAAAGGCCGGTCTGCAGCAGCTCGTTGACCTGGAGCAGCCGGATCGCCGCGCCGATCGCCGCGGCGGCCAGAACGAGATCGATCGCGCGGGCCAGCCAGCGGCCGGCCGGGCCTTGGAAGGGTGGCTGCTCGTGCAGCGGGGTCGCGAGCAGCATCAGGACGCAGGCCAGACCCACCGCGCCGCCGCGCACCAGGATCTCGTCGAACACGCCGAAGCCGGCCACGTAGATGCCGCCCAAGGCCAGGCACAGCCCGATCGGCGCCATCACGGCCGACCGCCAGCGGGGGCGGGGTGGTGTTTCCGAGCCTGGCAGCATGCGGGTCCTGTCTCCCCGATCGCGGACCGCCGGGCGGCCGCGCCGGATCGGAATCCCGGCGTGCCCTTCGGCAGATCGTCGCCGACGATCGTCTACCACCTACTGTGTCCGACGGTCCGCGGCGTGCGCAACCGGTTTCCCGCGACCCCTGCCCCGGGGTCGATTTGCGTCCGTCGCGCGGGATCGGGATCGAGGCTTGCGATGCCGGGCGTCGCCCCGGCCGGCCGATCCCGATACGGTGCGGCCGGCTCGAAGGCCGTCCCAACCGCCGCGGAGCGTTCGTCCATGTCACAGCCGGTTGCAGCTCCCCGCGCTCCCCGGCGGTTCGGGGTCGTCCAATGGGTCGGCCTGTGGACCCTCTACACCCGCGATCTCCGCCGCTACTTCCGGGAGTGGCTGGAGTCGATCATC
Organism: Alphaproteobacteria bacterium; assembly: GCA_028281265.1. Taxonomy (GTDB): domain Bacteria; phylum Pseudomonadota; class Alphaproteobacteria; order DSM-16000; family Inquilinaceae; genus JANQKE01. Next base: position 17,983 of record JANQKE010000194.1, read on the forward strand.
GCACCGGTGTTCACCAGCCTGTTGTGGGTCGCGGTCTTCACCTTCGCCCTGGGACCGGACCGGTCGACGCCAGAAGGCCAGGCCGCGTTCACCTTCATCCTGCCTGCCCTGGTGTTGTTCGCGGGCCTGACCCGGTCGGCCGAGACCACCACCTTCAGCCTGATGTTCGACCGGATGGAAGGGATCCTGGCCGATATCCTGATGCCGCCCTTGTCCCCGCGGGAGATCACGGCCGCCTACGCCCTGGGCGGGGCCAGCACGGGGTTGGTGACGGTGGTTCCGGTGCTGGCGGTGATGCTGCTGGTGCCGGGCTTCACCGTCACAGCACCGGCGCTGGCTCTTGTGGCCCTGGTCCTGAGCTGCCTGATGCTGTCGGTGATCGGCATCCTTGCCGGGATCGCCTGCCAGAAATGGGATCACATGGCCGCCGTGTTCGGTTTCGTGCTGATCCCGCTGGCCTTTCTGTCGGGCATGTTCGGGCCCGTCGCGGCGATGCCGGAGCCGGTGGCCTCGATCCTGCCCTTCACCCCGTTGTTCCACGCCTTCAACGCCTTCCGTGCTGCCACCATCGGCGTCTCGGAGGTGCCGCTGGGGCTCAGCCTGGCCGTGCTCGCGGTCTGGGTGGTCGGGCTTTGGACCCTGGCGGGCTATCTGATCCGGCGGGGCTGGCGGCTCAAGGACTGAAGCGATCGAGGCATCGCCCCCCGGGGGCCGGGCCCGCATCAATCCGGCACGGTGATCGTGCCTTCGAGATACGGGATCGCCCGGCCGGTCAGAACGACCCGTCCCCCGTCGAGCCGGCATGTGAGCCGACCGCCCCGGGCGGAGATCTGGGCGGCTTCCAGCACGGTCTTACCGAGCCGATCGGCCCAGTAGGGGGTCAGCATGCAGTGGGCCGAGCCGGTCACCGGGTCCTCGTCGATGCCGACCGAGGGCCCGAAGAAGCGGGAGACGAAATCGACGCCTGGGGTGTCGGCCGGTGCGGTGCAGATCACCCCGCGGGTCGGCAAGGCTGCCACGGCCCGGAAATCCGGACGCAGATCGGCCACCGCCCAGGCCGAGCCGAACACCGCCAGCCAGTCGGGCCCGTGGAACAGCGTCGTCGGCGCAGCGCCGAGGGCGGCCGCGACCGCCGGGTCGGCCGCAGCCTCGGTCCGGGGCCAGGCGGGGAACCGCATCGACAGCCGTCCGTCCGCCTCGGCCTCGACCTCCAGACGGCCGGACCGGGTGCCGAACGCGACCGTATCGGTACCGGGGCGCAGATGGTGGAAGACCACGGCCGCCGCCGCCAATGTGGCGTGACCGCAGAGATCGACCTCCGCCGCCGGCGTGAACCAGCGCAGGCCGTAATCGCCCTCCGATCCGGCGCCCGCGACCAGGAAAGCGGTCTCGGACAGGTTGTTTTCGGCCGCGACCGCCTGCATCAGAGGGTCGGGCAGCCAGGCATCGAGCGGGATCACGGCTGCGGGGTTGCCGCCGAACGGCCGGTCGGCGAACGCATCCAGTTGATAGATCGGCAGTCGCACGGTGGTTTCGCCTCCGATGCCGAACGCCGGCACGGCTTCGCCGACGCCTTGGCGGAGTACGAGGATCTGCTCCGAGCCTACCCCGCCTACGGCTATGCCGTCGAGGAAATCCCGCACGGTTCCGTCGATGCGCGCGCGGACGCGCTGGACCGGCGGTTGCGGGCGCGCACCGCTGCCTGAAGCCGATCCGCGCCTTCAGGCTCGGGTGACCCGCGCGGCGTAGCAGCCCTGCTTGGCGAAGTGGACGTGTAGGCAGGCGACATCGGCGGCGGCGATCAAGCGCTCGATCACCGGCTCCAGCTCCGCTCCGTCGACCACATCGGCGTCGACAAGATCGCCGGTCGACGAGATCGCCCGCACCGACAGCAGACGCCGGCGCAGCATCTCGGGAACCTCGCCGGGTGGTGGGAACGCCTGCGTCGCCCCTTCGCGGACATAGATCGCATGGCGCGCCCGGTAAGGCGTATCCGCCGGCAGGTGCTCGTAGTTGAGGAGATAGACCACCTCCCCTTCGGCGGCATCGGTCAGGCTGACCCGGCAGGGTGCGCCGGGGTTGGCGGGCACGACCTCGCGCCGGGCGGAGCGTTCGGCCAAGGCGGCATCGCTCAGGCTGAACAGCGGCCTGAACGGCGCCATCGGGAGCGCGTGGATCTGAAACGGCATGCGGTTTTCCTCAGACTGCGGGAAGATCGGGGAGTCCTCTCCGGATAGACGGGTCGGGTCGCTATCGCCTCCCGCTTGTTGCGCCGGATATGGCCCTCGGTGCACACCCTCCACCGGTTTCGGGCCTTGACGTCGCGGCCGATCCGGTCCCGTTTCGTTGCCAGCGTAACTGGGGATCGATCGATGGACATGCTGGTGGATTTCGCGAGCCGGTTCGTATTGCAGTTTCAGGCGCCGGCCTTGGCGTTCCTGATCGGCGGGATGGTGATCGCCGCCCTGGGCACCAAGCTCGAGATCCCCGATGCGATCTACAAGTTCGCCGTGTTCATGCTGCTGATGCGCATCGGCCTGAACGGCGGCATGGAGATCCGGGAGGCCGAACTCGGGGACATGCTGCTGCCGGCGCTGTTCGCGATCGTGCTGGGCTGCGGCATCGTGCTGATCGGCCGGTTCACCCTGGCCTTGCTGCCCGGCGTCCGCACCGAGGACGGCATTGCCACCGCCGGCCTGTTCGGCGCGGTCAGCGCGTCGACCCTGGCGGCCGCCATGGTCGTCCTGGAGGAAGAGGCGGTGGCGTACGAGGCCTGGGTGCCGGCCCTGTACCCGTTCATGGATATCCCCGCCCTGGTCCTGGCGATCGTGCTCGCCAACATCCACCTGGCCAAGAAGAAGGGGGGCAAGGCGACCCAGGTGCGGGTGTGGCCGATCATCAAGGAAAGCCTGCAGGGCTCGGCCCTGACGGCGTTGCTGCTGGGCCTGGCCTTGGGCCTGCTGACCCGGCCGGACCGGGTCTTCGAGGGGTTCTACGACCCGCTGTTCCGCGGCCTGTTGTCGATCCTGATGCTGATCATGGGGATGGAGGCCTATACCCGGCTCAACGAGTTGCGGCGGGTGGCACATTGGTACGCGGTCTACGCCGCGATCGCGCCGCTCGCCCATGGCCTGCTCGCCTTCGGGCTCGGCTATCTCGCCCATCTGGCGACCGGGTTCAGCCCCGGCGGCGTGATCCTGCTGGCGGTTCTGGCCGCGTCGAGCTCCGACATATCCGGCCCGCCGACCTTGCGCGGCGGCATTCCGTCGGCCAACCCGTCCTCCTATATCGGGGCGTCGACGAGTGTCGGCACACCGGTTGCCATCGCGATCGGCATCCCCCTCTTCGTCGCCTTGGGCCAGGCCGTCTTCGGGGGGTGAGCGATGGCGGTGCGGGCCGATCGGGTGCCGGGCACGGACGCTCAGAACTTGTGGGGCCGCAGGATCTCGACCTCTTCGAGATAGGTGATCCCGGAATAGTTGTCGAAATACTCCGCCGCGACGGCGTCGGCAATCCGGGTCGCGGTGTCGCGGGTGGCGGTGATGACCTCGATCTTGATGTTGGCGAAGGCATCGACCACCGCCGGCCGGCCGGACGAGCGCACCCCGCGGCTGCCCTTGCCGCCAGCGGCGACGATGGTGTAGCCGCTGCCTCCGGCCGCCTCGATGATCCGGGTCACACCCTCCTGGATGATCTTCTCGGTGATGATGACGATCTTGGTGGCCTTGTAGGTCATCACGCTGCCCCGTTGTGCCGTTCAGCATGGTTCGGTACTGCCGGGCTCGGATGCCGGTCAAGGCGCCGCAACGCAACGGCGCGGCGATCGACCGCTCCCGATCGCCAGGATAGCATCCCGTCCCGCCCTTGTCCGGGCGCGCGGGGGACGAAGCCGGCGGGGTGTCGCCCACGGGGTCGGCGGACCCGCGACGCAGGATCAGGCCGCCAAGAACCCCATCGCCCCGCGGCCGACCAGCCACAGGCTCATCAACGCACACAGACCCAGCACGGCCGGCCGGAGCCAACGGGTGTCCGGGAGCCGGATGATGTAGCGCGACAGGGCAAAGCCGATCAGTGCTGCCGGCACCAGCTTGAGCGCGAGCAGGATATCGGTCCAGCCGAAGGCCCCGAAACCCGCCAGCGACAGCATCGACACGATCGCCCCGATCAACAGGAACGCGCTGACCGTCGCCCGCATCTCCGGTCCGTGCACACGCTGGAAGACCAGGGCGATCGGCGGCGCCCCGATCGATGTCAGCGTGCCCATCAGCCCGGATACGAAGCCCGCGACCACCACATTGGGCGTGGTCGGCTGCACGGTCTTGGCCACGATCGACAGCATCACCGCCGTCAGGACCAGCAGCCCGAACAGGGCCTGAAACAGCGCCGGCGATACCGCGGCCACGATCGCACCGGCCAGGATCGCCCCGGGGATCCGGCCCGACAGCCCCGCCGCCAACCCCTTGAGATTGATCCAGCGGATCTCCCGCACCGCCGCCAACAGGGTCACGAGCGTGCCCAGGAAGATCACCGATCCCGGCACCAGCCGGGGATCGACCAGGAGCAGCACCGGCGCCGCGACCAGGCCGAAGCCGATCCCGGTCGACGCCTGGATCACGCCGGCCAGGAGGATCGCCGCCATCGCCCCCAGGAGCGGCAGCCAGTCGAGCACCGCCGGGCTCGCGACGACATCGGGCATCGGCCGTGGTCCCGCCGCCCGCCGTCAGCGGTGCCAGCAGGCCAGCAGGTGGCCGTCGGCCCGCGGGCTCAGCGACGGCGGCGCGGCGCGGCACTGCTCGGTGACCAGCGGGCAGCGGCTGGCGAACCGGCAGCCTGGGGGCGGGGCCAGCGGGCTCGGCACCTCCCCGGGCCGGGTCGGGCGGATCTCGGCCCGCGGGTCGACCGGCGGCACGGCGGCGAGCAGCGTCTCCGTATAGGGGTGGCGCGGATCGGCGTAGACCCGGTCGCGGTCGCCCAGCTCGACGATCTGGCCCGCATACATGATCGCCACCCGGTCGGCGATATGCCGGACGACCGCCAGGTCATGGGCGATGAACAGGTAGGTCAGGCCCAGCCGCGCCTGCAGATCCTGCATCAGATTGACCACCTGCGCCCGGATCGAGACGTCCAGCGCCGACACCGGCTCGTCGGCGACGATGAACGCCGGCTCCAGGGTCAACGCCCGGGCGATGCCGATCCGCTGGCGCTGACCGCCGGAGAACGCGTGCGGGTGCCGGGTGACGGCATCAGCCGGCAGCCCGACCAGCGCCAACAGATCGACCACCTGATCCCTGAGCGCCCGCCTGTCCGGCGCCAGGCCGTGCACGATCAAGGGTTCGGCGACGATGTCGAACACCGTCATCCGCGGGTTCAGGCTGGCATACGGGTCCTGGAAGATGAGCTGCATGTCCCGGCGCAGCCGGCGCAGCGGCTCACCGGTCAGGGTGGTTATCGACTGCCCGCGATAGCGGACATCGCCTCGGGTGATCGGGGCGCGGCGCAGGATCGCCCGGCCGGTGGTGGTCTTGCCCGACCCGCTCTCGCCCACCAGCCCCAGCGTCTCGCCGGCCCGGACGGTGAAGCTGACCCCGTCGACCGCCTGCACCACCCGCCTGGGGCCGAACAGCCCGTCCCGGCCGGCCGGGAAATGCACGGTCAGGCCCTCGACCGCGACCAACGGATCGGGCCGGACCGCGGCCGACCCTCCGGCCGGCGACGCGGCTGCGGGCACGGTCTCGGGCTCGGTCACCGGGTGCCAACAGGCCACCCGGCCGCCCGTTCCTCCCGGCTTCGGGCCGAGCGGCGGCCGGGTTCGGCAGGAATCGGTCCCGCGCGCACAGCGGGGGAGAAAGGCGCAGCCTTGCGGGGGCCGGCGCAAATCCGGGGGCTGGCCGTCGATGGTCAACAGCCGGTCGAGGCGGGTCTCCAGCGCCGGGGTGGAGCGCAGCAGGCCGCGGGCATAGGGATGGGCGGGCCGCAGCAGCACCGCATCGGCCCGATCCCGCTCGACCACCGTGCCGGCATACATCACCGCCACCTGCTGGCACAGCCGGGCCACCACGCCGAGATCATGGGTGATCATCAGCACCGCCAGCCCCAGCCGCTGGCGCAGGTCGATCAACAGATCGAGGATCTGGGCCTGGACCGTGACGTCCAGGGCCGTGGTCGGCTCGTCGGCGATCAGCAGTTCGGGCTCGCTGGCCAGGGCCATGGCGATCAGGGCGCGCTGGCGCATCCCGCCCGACAGCGCGTGCGGCAACTGCCGGAACCGGCGTTCCGGCGCGTTGATGCGCACGAGGTCGAGCAGCTCCAGAGCCCGGACCCGGGCCTTGGCCGGCTCCATCCCCTTGTGGCGGACCAGGACCTCGCCGATCTGCCGGCCGATCGAGAACAGCGGATCGAGGCTCGTCATCGGGTCCTGGAAGACGATCGCGATCTCCCCGCCGCAGACCTGCCGACGATAGGCCGCGGCCGCCGGCCCCAGCAGGCTCCTTCCCTTCCAGCTTATATCGCCGCCGGTGATCTCCCCCGGCAGATGGATCAGGCCCATGATCGCCTGGCTGGTGACGGACTTGCCGCACCCGCTTTCCCCGACCAGGCCGAGCGCCGCCCCCTTGCCGAGGCTGAAGGACACGCCCCGCACCGCATGCACCAGACCGCGACGGGTGTAGAAGTCGACCGTCAGCCCCTCGACGCTGAGCAAGGGGGCCTCGGCCTCGGATGCCGGGGGTGCGGCCAGGGTGGTCGGCGCCGGCGGCAGCGTGGTGGTCATGACGGCCCCTTGGCCAGCATCCTGGCCCTGAGCCCGGGGCTGCCGATGATCCGCCGGGCGAAGCGCTTCTCCCGCTCCAACGGGTCGGAGGTGACCCGCGACCAGCTCGCCACCAGGTTGATCGCCAGCACCGTCAGCGCGATGGCGATGCCGGGGAAGGTCACCAGCCACCAGGCGCGGAACATGTAGTCCTTGCCCTGGGCCACATCGAGGCCCCAGGAGGTCGCCGGCGGCTGCACGCCCAGACCGAGGAAGGACAGCGCCGCCTCGGCCAACACGATGCGGGCGAACTCCAAGGTCGCCAGAGTCAGCAACGGGGAGGCGAGATTGGGCAAGAGGTGGCGCCACAGCACCCGGCCGGGCCGGCAGCCCACCATCTCCGCGGCTTCGACATAGGCGGTGTGGCGCAGTCCGAGCACGATCGACCGGGTGATGCGGGTGTAGACCATCCACCCGTTCAGCGCGAGGACGACGATCACCGTCATCGTGCTCGGCCCGACCACGGCCAGGATCATCAGGGCCAGGAGGAGCCCGGGAAACGCGATCTGGATGTCGACCACGGCGACGATGAAGGCGTCGGTCCGGCCACCGGCATAGCCGGCGATCAGGCCGATCAGCACGCCGAACCCGCCGGCCAGGGCGACCGTCCCCAACCCCACCAGCAGCGAGATGCGGGAGCCGTGCAGGATCCGGGACAACACGTCCCGGCCCAGATGGTCGGTGCCCAGGATGTGGGCCCAACTGCCGCCGTCCATCCACACCGGCGGGCGCAGCCGCAGGATGATGTTCTGAGCCGCCGGGTCATGCGGGGCGATCCACGGGGCGAACAGGGCGACGATCACCAGGGCTGCCAGGAACACCGCCCCCAGAAGGCCGGGGATGTCGGCCAGGAGCTCCGACCAGATCGACTCCGCCCGGCGCTCGGCCAAGGGGGCCTCCGCCCGCAAGCCGTCGGCCGCAGGCTCGACCTTGACCGGCTCGACCGTCGAGGCGGCGGGCAGATCGACGTCCTGGCTCATGCCGCCTTGAGCTCGATGCGCGGATCGATCGCCTTGTAGACGATGTCGAGGATCAGGTTGACGGCGACGACGATGATCGCGGTGACGAACACGATCGCCTGCAACAGGATCAGGTCCTGCCGTTCGATCGCCTGGATCGCGGTCAGTCCCAGACCGGGCCAGGCGAAGACGGTCTCGACCACGACCGTGTAGCCGCTAAGCGCCCGGATCAGCTCCCACCCGCACAGGGTGAGGACCGGCACGGCGGCATTGCGCAGCGCGTGCACGCCGACCACCTGCCATTCGAGCAGGCCCTTGGCCCGCAGGGTCTTTACGTATTGCCGGTTGAGCTCATCCATCATGGTCGAGCGGACCACCATGATGATCCGGGTCATCGCCGGGATCGCCAGCGTCAGGGCCGGCAGGATCACATGCTCGACCCCGCCGCGGCCGGACGTCGGCAGCCAGCCGAGCTGGACGGCGAACAGGACGATGAACAGCAGTCCCAGCCAGAACTGGGGTACCGACAGGCCGATCAGACTGACGAGAACCACGACGCGGTCGAACAGCCCCTCGGGCTTGAGGGCGGCGAGAATGCCCAGCGGCACGGCGACCACGACTGCGAGTCCGATGGCGCTGAAGGTCAGGATCAGGGTCGCCGGCAGGCGCTCGGCGATGATCTCCATCGCCGGCCGGCGCTGCCACAGGCTGTCGCCGAAATCGAGTGCCACGGCATCGCCGACGAAGACGAGGAACTGCTCCCAGATCGGCCGGTCAAGGCCCAGTTGCGCCTCGAACAGGGCCCGCTGGTCGGCCGTCGCCTCCAGCGGCAGCATCACCCGCACCGGATCGCCGATCAGGCGGGTGAGGACGAACACCACCACCACCACGCAGAAGACGACGATCACCCCCTGCCACAGGCGGTGCACCACGAACCGGCTCATGCGGGATCAGCCTCCCGAAGCCGGCCGCGGGCGTGTGCCGGGGCGGAAACCAGGCAGGGTCACTCCGTCACCGACATGGTGCTGACGAACATCTTGCCGTCGACCCGGGGCTGCCACTGGAGCCGTGCGCTCATCCCCCAGATGTTGTTGATGTTCAGCAGCCAGGCCATGATCGCCTGTTCATGGGCGAAGGCGACGGCTTCGTGGTACAGTGCCTGCCGCCGGGGCAGATCGGTCTCGGTACGGGCCTGGTCGATCCAGTCCCGGAGTTCGGTGAAGGAGTTCGACGCCCCGAACCCGTCCATCGAGTAATAGGCCGAGAACGACCGGTCGGCGTCGAGCAGTTCATTCCCGGAGACGACGAAGATCGCCTCGGCCCGGGTTTCCCGGTCGAACAGACGGGTCAGATACTCGTCGAACTCGTAGATCTGCACGTCGACATCCATCCCGGCGGCCTGCCAGAACCCGGCGACGACCTCCGTGACCTCGCGATCCTTGAGCCAGCGGCCGGCGGTGCTGACGAGCGTGATCTCCTCACCGAGGGCTCCGGCGTCTTCCAGCAGCGTGCGGGCCAGCTCCGGATCGTAGGGGTAGGCGGTGATGGCGGGGTTGAAGCCGAAATAGGTCGGGCCGAGGAGCTGGCCCTGCTCGACCTGGGCCGCCCCTTCGAACAGGACGGCCGCCATCGCCTCCTTGTCGATGGCGTAGTTGAGCGCCTGGCGCACCCGGACGTCGGCGGTCACCCCATCATCGGCGTTCAGGATGACGATCGGATGCTCGAGCCCGCGCTGGCTGGCGGCCTGCGGCACCTGCTCCATGAACTCGGGCAACAGGTTGGTGATCAGGTCGACCTCTCCGGCCAGCAGGGCGGACAGCCGGGTGCCGCTCTCCTCGATGAACCGGTAGGTGACGCCGTCGATCGCCGGCACGTCGCCCCAATAGTCGGGATTGGCCTCCAGCACGATCTCCGAGCCCCGATCCCAGCTCACGAACCGGTAGGGGCCGGTGCCGACCGGGGCTTCGGCGAAGTCCTCATGGGTCGACGCACCCGGCGGGGCGATCATGAAATAGTACATCCGCGCCGGCAGGATCGGATCCGGCCCGGAGGTCAGGATCCGCACCGTCAGCTCATCCACCGCTTCCGCCCCGGCCAGGGTCGAATAGTAGGAGAGCTGCTCGGAGTTGAGATCGGGGTCGATCATCCGCTCGACCGAGAACACCACCGCCTCGGCGTTCAGCGGCTCCCCGTTATGGAAGCGGATGCCCGGCCGCAGGGTGAACTCCCAGGTCGTCGGGTCGATCTGCATCGGCCAATCGGCGGCGAGCCCGAGGTCGAGATTGCCGTCGGCATCCCGGGTCATCAGGGTCTCGTAGACATTGTCGTTGACCGCCTTCTCGCCGCCATCGTCGGCCGCGTGCGGGTCGAGCGTGGTCGGCTCGCTGCCGATCGCGATCACGATGTCCTGGGCATGGGCCGCCATCGGCACCGTCACCAGGGCCGCGGCACACACCGCGGCGGTCAACCAGTTCGACATCATCTCCGCCTCTCCTGTCCGTCCCGGCACGGTGGCACGCGCCTGCCCACCGCCGGCCCCATGCCCCGACCGCCGTCTGCCGCGGCGCTGGACCGGGGTCTGTCGGGTTCCGAGCGAGATATCCCCCGGACGGCCGAAGTGAAGGTTGCGGGGCACAAACTGTCAAGCGGTCGAAGCAACACGCGCCGGCCGCTTGACCGGCCGTTCGCCGCCGGTTTGTGATGCCGGGCGTTTTCCGACCCCACCGCCGAGGCCCGAAACCGATGCCCCCGACCAAGACCGCCCTGATCATCGCCGGAGGCAGCGGTATGGGAGCCGCCGCCGCCCGGGCGTTGGCCACCGACGGCTTCCGGGTGGCGATCCTGTCGTCGTCCGGCAAGGGGGAGAAGCTGGCCGAATCGCTGGGCGGCATCGGGATCACCGGCTCGAACCTCGAGCCGGCCGACCTCGAACGCCTGGTCGATCAGGCGATGGCGGCCTGGGGGCGGGTCGATGCGGTGGTGAACAGCGCCGGCCACGGGCCGAAGGGGCCCTTGCTCGACTTGACCGACGCGCAGTGGCACCGGGGACTGGAGTTCTACCTTCTGAACGTCATCCGCATCACCCGGCTGGTCACCCCGATCTTCCAGGCGCAAGGGGGCGGGTCGATCGTCAACATCTCCACCTACGCCACGTTCGAGCCCGAGGCCGCCTTCCCGACTTCCGGGGTGTTTCGGGCGGGTCTGGCCGCGTTCACCAAGCTCTACACCGACCAGGTCGCCGCCGATGGCATCCGCATGAACAACGTCCTGCCCGGGTTCATCGACAGCCTGCCCGAAAAGGCGGACCGCCGTGCCCGCATCCCCATGGGTCGCTACGGCACGGTCGAGGAGGTGGCGGATCTGATCGCCTTCCTGGCTTCGGACCGCGCCGGCTACATCACCGGCCAGAACATCCGCATCGACGGCGGCATCACCCGGTCGGTGTGAGCGCTGGATCATCTTATCTGCATTCAGATGGGCTCATCTCAGCGCGGGTAAAGTGATCCAGTTCAAAGAGTTAGAGCCTCTTATCTGCGTCCGTTCGGACGCAGATAAGAGGCTCCAGTCGTTTCCAGAGGTGCCATGATACACGCCCACTACACCGATGCCGGTCTGGCCGATTTCTACGATCTGGAGAACGGTTGGGATCGGGACTTCGACTTCTGCACGCAGCTCGCCGAAACGGCCGGTTCCGTCCTCGATCTTGGCTGCGGGACCGGGCAATGGGCTGCGAGCGTGACAGCCGGCCGTCGGGTGGTCGGGGTGGACCCGGCGGAGGCCATGCTGGCGATCGCCAGGGCACGGCCCGGCGGTCACCGGGCGCGCTGGGTACGGGGCGACGCCCGATCGGTTCGGTTGGATGAGCGGTTCGACCTGATCGTGCTGACCGGCCACGCCTTTCAAGTGTTTCTCACCGAAGCCGACCAGTGCGCGGTGCTGGGGACGATCGCCGACCATCTCTCCCCCACCGGACGGTTCGTGTTCGATACCCGCACGCCGGAGGCGATGGACCTATCGGACTGGAACCCACCGCAATCGAATCGCCGGTTCACGCACCCGACACGGGGTCCGATCGAGCTCTACACCGAGACCGATCGCATGACCCTCGACAGGCCGGTCACCTACACCAAGCATTACCGGATCGTGCGCGAAGACCGCGTCGTCTCCCCCGCAGATCGGTTGGCGTTCCCGTCCCAGCCCGAGGTAGCCCGGCTGATCGCCGAAGCGGGTCTGGCAGTCGACCGGTGGCTGGGGGATTGGACCGGCAGCCCGTGGTCGCCCAAGGCCAAGGACATCATCCCGTTGGGCCGGCTGCCGGTGTAGCGAGAGGCAGGTCCGCCGCGTCCGAAGCCGTGTCGGCGAGCTCGCCCAGCGTGACGGGGACCAGGGGCGGGCGGACGCGGTAGCTGCCGATCGCCTGTTGGGGCCGTCCGAGGGCGTCGGCCAGGACCTCCGTCACCGTCAGCGCGCATTGCCGACCCTGGCACGGCCCCATGCCGCACCGCAGCCAGGCCTTGGCCTGGTTCGGCCCGGGGCAGCCCAGGGCGGCGGCGGCGCGCACCTCTCCGGCCGTGACCCCTTCACACCGGCAGATCGTGACCGGGTCGGCCGGTCGGCGATGGGCGGCTGCGGGAGGGTATCGCGCGTCCAGGAACCGGCGGAAGCCGAGCAGGCGCCGCACTCGGCGACGGTGCCGGGTCGCCCGCCCGTCCCGATCCGCGGCGCCGATCCGACCCAGCGCATGGGCGATACCCAGGGCGGCCAGCCGGCCGCGCTCGACGGCCACCTCCCATCCGGCGACCCCGGCACCGTCCCCGGCGATCCACAGCGTCTCCCCGGTCCGGCCGAACGGGTCCAGCACCGGCTCGAAACAGGCGCGGATCGGGTTCCAGCGCTCCGGCACGCCGAGCAGGCGGGCGGCCTGCGGATGGGGCACCACGCCGTCATGCACCCCGACGGTACCGGCCGGGAACCGCCGCCTCTCCCCGGCGACCCGGGCCTCCAGCGCGGTTGCGGGGCCGTCCGCGCCCTCGCCGAGGATGACCGGCTCGGTAACGGTGATCGGGCGGATGCCGGCCCGGCGGAGCGTCGCCAGGAACCCCAGCCCCTTGAGGACGAGTTGCGGGCCACCGAGCACGCCGGACCACGCGGTCAGGCCAGCCCAGGGGGATGACGGCGGCGTCAGCAGGGTCGGCTTGACCCCGAACGCGAGGAGCTGGACGGCAAGCTGCAACAGCAGCGGACCGGTGCCGTAGAGCAGGATCGGGCCCGCCGGCGGAGCGCCGATGAGCTTGAGCAGCCCCTGGATCCCGCCCGCGGTCATCACCCCCGGCCGGGTCCAGCCCGGGACGGGCACCGGCCGCTCCATCGCCCCGGTCGCCATCAGGATCGCCCGGGCCCGCAGCGCCAGCCCCCGACCGCTCCGGCTCGCAAGGAGCCCACCGTCGGGATCGATCCGCCACACCGTGGTGCCCGGCCGATAGTCGATCGCCGCCGCCCGGAACCGGCGCACCGGGGCCAGGCCGGCGGCGTAGAACGGGCCGAGCCGGCCGAGATCGTCCGGACGGTCCCGGACGACCGCCTCGATCCCGCGCCAGACCTGCCCGCCGGGAGCGGCCTGTTCGTCCACGACCGTCGTATCGAGGCCCAGATCGGCCGCGGTGACGGCGGCCGCCATACCGGCCGGCCCGGCGCCGATGACGGCGAGATCGACCCGGTCAGCCATGGCCGTCGCCCGCGCCGATCACCTGCCGGGTCACCCGCATCCCCTCGGCCACCTCGACCAGGCAGCCCCGGCAATCGGGGACATCGTCGACGGTGACCAGACAGTCGAAGCACACCCCCATCAGGCAATAGGGCGCCCGCGGGCTGCCGCCCTTGGCGTGGTGGCGATACGGGGTCCGGCCGGCGGCGAGGATCGCGGCCGCCACGGGTGTGCCGACCGGCACGGTCAGGGCCTCGCCATCGAGCTCGATGGTCACGGTCTCAGACATCGGTAGCGCACTCGGAAAACCGGTCGGGGCTGAAATCGGCGTAGGCCGACAGGTCGCCCGCGGCGATGGCGGGTGCGACCTCGAACGCATGGGCGGCGGACAGGGTCACCCCGCTATGGCAGGCGACCACGAACGCCCCCGGCGCCGTCGCCGACTGGGCGTAGACGGGAAAGCCGTCGGGCGCCATCACCCGCAACGCCCCCCAGGTCCGCACCACCCGGGCCGTGCGCAGGGCCGGCAAGGCCGCAACCGCCCGGCGGGCGATGTCCTGGCCGATGGCGGCGGTGGTGCCGTCGTCGAAGCCGGCCTGCTCCTTGCTGTCGCCCAGGAGCAAGGTGCCGTCCGGGGTCTGCCGCAGATAGGTCGTCGGATGGTCGAGCACAGGCGGCATCCGGGCGGTCACCAGGATCTGCCCGCGCTGGGGCGACAGCGGAATGGCGAGCCCGACCTGTGCGGCCAAGGGCGGGATGCCGAGCCCGCAGGCCAGGACCAGCCGGTCGGTGCCGAACCGCCGCTCACCGGCCGTCAGTTCGAACCCGCCGCCCGGGACCGGCGCCACCGTCTCCACCGTCACGCCGGTGACGATCACCACACCGTCGGCGGCGGCTTGGCGATGCAGGCCGTGCAGGAGCCGCAGCGGGTCGAGATGCCCGTCATGCGGTCCCCAGGTGGCCCCGGCGATGTCCCCGACCCCGGGGATCAGCCGCCGGACGGCGTCGGCCGCCATCACCTCCCAGTCGTTGCCGCCGCCGGGCTGGTTGTGCATCCGCCGCAAGGTGGTGGTCTGGCGCTCCAGCTCCGCCTCGGTCAGGCACAGATGCAGGCCGCCGGGCTGACGCAGACCCACATCGATGCCGACCCCGTCCCGCAGCATCGCCGCCAGTTCCGGCGCGCGGTCGGCCGACCGTCTGGTCAGCGCGGCATAGGCCGGCAAGCCGGCCCCTTTGCCCTGCACCCAGATCAGCCCGAAATTGCCGCGGGCGGCCCGGAACGCCCGGTCCCCCTCGTCAAGCAGCGTGACCGACAGGCCGGCCCTCGCCAGCCCCCAGGCGATCGCGACCCCGACCAGCCCGCCGCCCACCACAAGCGCGTCCGACCGCCGCATCGGCCCGTCACTCCGCCCAATGGCATTCGACCCGCCGCCCGGCCACGTCCCGGGTCGCCGGCGCCTCGGTCCGGCAGCGGTCGGTGGCTCGCAGGCAGCGCGGGTGGAACCGGCAGCCGGCGGGCGGGTCGAGCGGGTTGGGGAACACCGTCCCGAGCGCGAGATCCGGCAGACCGGCCGCATCGTCCGGCGTCAGCACCGAGGCTTTGAGGGCGGCGGTATAGGGGTGCTTGGGCGCGTTGAACACCTCGGCCGTGGCCCCCTGTTCCACCACCCGGCCGAGATAGAGAACCGCCACCCGGTCGGTCATGTGCTCGACCACCGCTAGGTCATGGCTGATGAACAGCATGGCGACCCCGGTCTCCCGCCGCAGGTCGAGCAGCAGGTTCAGGATCTGCGCCTGGACGGACACGTCGAGGGCCGAGGTCGGCTCGTCACAGATTAGCACCTCCGGCTCGATCGCCAGGGCCCGGGCGATGGCCACCCGCTGCCGCTGGCCGCCGGACAGGGCGGCGGGATAGGCATCGGCCACCCGCCCCGGCAGGCCCACCAGATCGAGCAGTTCCCGCACCCGGCGGGCGCGAGACGGCCCGTCGCCGATGCCGTGGACCGCCAGCGGCAAACCGATCAGGTCGGCTACCCGCCATGACGGGTTGAGGGAACTGTAGGGGTCCTGGAAGACGGGCTGGATGCGCCGCGCCACCTGCTTTCGGGGGATCTCGGCGATCGGGCGGCCCTCGAGGGTCACGCGGCCGGCGGTCGGCGTCTCCAGCCCCAGCAGCAGACGGGACAGGGTGCTCTTGCCGGATCCGCTCTCCCCCACCAGCCCGACCACCGCGCCGCGGGGGATCGACAGATCGACGCCGGACAGGGCGTGCAGGGTCGCCTTATGGCCGAAGGCCCCGGTCGATACCCGGTAGTGCCGGGTCACCGCGGTCGCCTCGACCAACGGGGCGGTCCGATCGGTCTGCGGGATGGCCGTCATGCCGCCCGCTCCGCATCGGCCGGAACCGGGTTGACGCAAGCCACGGCGGCGGACCCGTCCACGGCCGCGAGGGCGGGATCGGTCGTCGCGCAGGCCGGCACGCTGCGCCGGCAGCGATCGCGGAAGGCGCATCCGGTAACGCCGCCGATCAGCGACGGCACCGTGCCCGGGATGGTGCCCAGCCGCTCCCCGGGCCGGTGCACACCGGGACGCGGCACGGCATCGAGCAGGCCTTGGGTGTAGGGATGGCGCGGCCGGCCGAGGACGGTCGCCGCCGGTCCGGCCTCGACGACGCGGCCGGCATACATCACCGCCACCCGGTCGGCGATGCGGGACACCACGCCGAGATCGTGGGTGATCAGCACCAGCCCCATGCCGAAATCGGCCTGCAGATCCTTGAGCAGCTTCAGGATCTGCGCCTGGATGGTGACGTCGAGGGCCGTGGTCGGCTCATCGGCGATGATCAGGTCGGGCTGGCACATCAGCGCCATGGCGATCATCACCCGCTGTCGCAGGCCGCCCGACATCTCATGCGGGTACTGGCGCAGCCGGATCGCGGCGTTGGAGATCCCGACCCGTTCCAGCAGCGCGACCGCACGGTCGCGGGCCTCGGCCACCGGTGCCCGGCGATGCGTGCGGTAGACCGCGATCAGTTGATCACCGATGCGGAAGGTCGGGTTCAGGGCCGTCATCGGCTCCTGGAAGATCATCGCCAGCCGATCGCCGCGCAACGCGGCGATCGATCCGTGGCCCCGGGCCGGCACATCGCGCCCGGCGAAGGTGAAGCGGCCGACCGACCGCCGCGCCGTCCCGGGCAGCAGGTCCATCAGGCTCAGCGCCGTCATCGACTTGCCGCAGCCGCTCTCCCCGACCAGGCACAGCGTCTCCCCCCTGCCGACCGCAAGGTCGACGCCGCGGACGGCGTGCAGCGGGCCCGCGGGCGTGCGCACCGTCACCGAGAGATCGCTGATCGACAGAAGATCGGTCATCGGCCGGCCTTGGTCACGTCCCGGAGCCCGTCGCCCAGGAGGTTGATCGCCATGGTGAGCGCGAACAGGCAGAGCCCAGGCAAGGTGATCAGCCAGGGGCTGAAGAACATGAAGTTCTTGGCCTCCGACAGCATCAACCCCCAGCTCGGCAGCGGCGCCTGCACTCCCAGCCCGAGAAACGACAACGCGGCCTCCAGCAGGATCGCGTTGGCCAGCTCGACGGTCGCCACCACGATCAACGGCGCGCTGATGTTCGGCAAGATCTCCCGAAACAGGATATGCGGGGTGGAACAGCCGATCGCCTCGGCCGCGCGCACATAGTCGGCGCTGCGGGCCTGCTGGGTCGCCGCCCGGGCGACCACCGCGAACTGATCCCACAGCAACAGACCGATCACCAGCACCACCGTCGTCAAGGACCCGCCGGCGATCGCGACCACGGCCAGGGCGACCAGCACCACCGGCATCGACAGCCGGGTGGTGATGACGAAGCTGATCACCGCATCGACCCGGCCGCC
>JANQKE010000021.1 GCA_028281265.1 Alphaproteobacteria bacterium
CGGGCCAGCGGCGCAACGCAGCGGGCGGCCGGCACACGCCAACCCGAAGGGCCGGGTGGATGGGCCCCGCTGCGGCGTCGCTCGTCGTCGAATATGCCCCGGCATGTCCTTCCTCCTCCCTCCTGGCATCAGGGCCCATCCACCTCGGCAGATCCGCCCGGTATTCCCTGAAAACGCTCTAGCGACAGCCTCTTATCATATCCATGTCCGAACGGATGCAGATAAGAGGCTCTAGATCTTTGAAATAGATCAACTTACCTGCGTTCGGATGAGTCCATCCGAGCGCAGGTCGATCGAGCCGGACCGGGCAGATCCCGCCTGGGATGCGGGCAAGGGCACGACCGCCCACTGCCCGGGGTGGACTGGCTTTCCCCTTTGTTTAGAAATCGATTATGAACGGAGGAACCGCCGGCCGGCAAGGTCGGCACCGTGTGGTTTTCCGAGACGGCGATCGCCCCGGCTCCGGCCGGTTGGGGCCGCGGTCAGCGGTCAGCCGGCAAAATGGGCTACCGCACGGTCGAGGAACGCTTGCGGCTGCTCTGCATGGACCCAATGGCCGGCACCCTCGACCGTCTCGATCCGTGCGGCGGGGAACAGCCGATCGATCTCGGGCCGATGCGCCGTCCGCACATAGTCGGACGTGCCGCCGCACAGGAACATCGTGGGTTGACCGAACCGGCCGTCGAGCGGAGGAAAGCCCATGATGTCCGCCATATGGGCATCGATCGCCGCAAGGTTGACCCGCCAGCGAAACCCGTCGCCTTCGGCCCGGACCAGGTTCTGGGCGAGAAACGCGCGCACGCCGGCATCGGGCTCGGAGGCCTTAAGGTAACCGTCGGCCTCCCCTTTGCGGGTCAGCGTCGCCACCGGGACCGACCGCATGGCTTCGACATGGTGTACCAGGCTGCGGCGATAGGGAACCGGGGCGATGTCCAGCACCAGCAGTCGCCGCAGACTCCCGGGCGTGGTCAGGGCCAGCACGCAGCCCACCTTGCCGCCCATCGAGTGGCCCAACAGGTCGACCGGGCCACCGGCGGTCTCCCGAGCGATCAGCGCCGACACATCGGCCGCCATGGCCGGGTAGTCCATACGGTCATCCCATGGCGAGGCACCATGGTTGCGCAAATCGGCGACCAGGACCGGCCGGTCAAGCCGCTGCGCCATCGCCTTGGCCAGGGAGGTCCAGTTGCGGGCCGATCCGAACAGCCCGTGCAGCACCACCAGCGGCACGCCGTCGGTAGGGCCGAAGCGATCGGCGGCGAGCCGAAGGGGGATGGTGGTGGTCATGCGCGGTGGATCGAGGATGGTGGTTGGCGGAAGAGACGGTGGTTGGCGGAAGAAAGGTGTCGGGCGCAGGATCGGGTCTCGCGGCGAGACCGTACCGATTAGAGCGTTCTCAGGGAATACCGGGTGGATCTGCCGAGCCGGATCGGCTTTGCTGCGGCGATCCGGTCGGTCAGGCCGCCAGGGCGGCGGTGGCGGCTTCGACGAGCGCGGGCGGCGTCTGCTTGTGCCAACGCAGGCCGATCGACCGGACGAGGTCCAGGTCGTCGACGGGCAGCACGGCGACATCGACGGTCGCCAGGCTTCGCGGCGCGATCACGAAGCCGAGGCCCTGTGCCGCCAGCGCCAGAGCGAGTTCGTCCCGATCCGCGCGCGCCGCGGGCCTGATGGCGAGCCCCGCCTCCTGAAGAGCGTTCCGGGGCAGCTCACAGCGCCCGCGCAAGATGATCCGGTCGCGGTCGAGGTCGCCGATGCGGATCGATGTTCGTCCGCTTTTGGCGATCGGATGATCCTTTGCGACGATGGCCACGAACGGTTCGCGCCACAGGACCCGTGAGTGGGGTTCTCCTTCGTTCACCGTTCCCCAGGCCAGATCGATCTGGCGTTTCTCGAGGGCGTCGGACAACCAGATGGCGGCCCCTTCGCGAACCGACCAGCGCCATTGCCGCGCGATCTTCACGAGCGTCGAATGGGCTTTGGCGATATCCGCCGGGGCCAGGGTGTGCAGAATCCCAAGCGACACCTTCGGCGGCCTTTCGTCGGGCTGCATGACGCTCGCCTTGGCCTCGTCGCAGCGTCGCAGAATGTCCCGAGCGTGGTGGTAGAGCGTCATCGCCTGGCCATTGGGCCGAACGCCCTTGCTGCTGTTCGCGCGCTCGAACAGCGGGACGCCGAGTTCGTCCTCCAGCGATCGGATGGCGGCCGAAACCGCCGGCTGGGAGACGTTGAGATGGTCCGACGCCCTCGATATGCCGCGGTGTTCGACAACGGCGACCAGGATCTGAAGATGGCGAAGCTTCATAGATTCAGATTATGCAATTGGCATTGATAACATATATTATATCTATACTTTGAGATTTGGTAGCCCTGAAGCGTTCGCGATCCGGAGAGGCTGCCGCCCGTGCCAAAACCATCCGCCGACAAGCGGCCTTCGCGCGCACCGGCATGGAACCTGGTCGGCCGGCATGCGACGGGGGTCGCTGCCGGGCTTGGCGTGGTCGCCCTGTTCTCCGGCTTTGCCCTGATATCGCGGATGGGCAGCCGGACGGAACTGCAGGTCCACGATCTCGCGATGCTCAGATTCGGCATCGGCGCGGCTCTGCTGCTGCCGGTGTTCCTGAGGAGCGGCCTTGCCGGACTGTCGATCAGGCAGGCGGCGACGCTGGCCTTTCTCGGCGGCGCGGGTTTCGCGCTCCTGGCCTATGCCGGGCTGTTTCTGGCGCCGGCGACACATGGTGCCGCGCTTCTGCACGGCACGCTGCCGCTGACGACGTTCATCGCTCTAGCGGTCCGAACGCGGCCGCGGTCTCCCTCACCGGGCGTCTTGCGCCGATGAAGGGCCGGAACGGATCCTGCCACCCATCGTCAGCATCGACGACATCGTCCGGGAAAGCGCGGATGCGCATGCCGCCCCCGCACGGCCCCCCATGCGGCAGCCAACGCACCCGACATGTAGATGAGCAACCCTGCAAGCGTCGCCGGGGCATAGGCCACGCGACCTTCGACCATCTGCAATCCGAAGACGATCACCGGACCCAGCGCGGTGACGGCCGCGATCGTCATGGCGGGCACGAGCGGCACCGCCCGTTGCACGCAATAGAGCGGCAGGGCGATCACGATCAGACCGATGCCGACGATGACGGCGATCTGCCCGGCGGACATGTCGGCGCCCTTGTCGTCGATGCCGAGCCGGACCGCGGCGAACGCGACCAGTGTGTAGAGAATGAAACGGAGGCCGAACTGGGCGAGCGGCCCCACACCGCGTCCGTTGAGCCGGACCGACAGCAAGATGACGCATGCCGTAAGGCCGCCGGAAACCGCTGCGAGCAGCACGCCAAGGATCGCAATCGTCGTCCCGCCGCGCACGAAACCCGACAACCCCATGCCGGTCGTGGCCGCGAGGACGGCGATGGCGAGCAGGATCAGTGCGTTTCCGGTCCGGCTCAGATCATGGCTCGGGCCGCGGGCTTCGGGCATCCCGAGCCGGGCCGCCAGGATGGTCGCCAGCGGTACCATGCCCGAGAACACGGTGAAGACGACAGCCGGCTCGATGATCTGGATGGCGATGAAATAGGTGGTCCAGGCAAGCGCGGCGAGCACGTTGATCCCGAGGATGAGGCCGGGCGACCGCAGGGCGGCGAGCAGCTCGCCCGGACGAAGGATCGCCGTCGCGCCGACACAGCCGACAACGGTGATCCCGAAGACCCAAGTGCCGATCAGGAACGAGTCCACGTCCTGAAAGACGGCGCCGAGATAGACGGCCTGCACCGCCTCGAGCGTCACGAAGGAGAGGCAGAACAGCAGTCCAAGGGCAAAGGATGACACGGCCGCGAACGCTCCCTTCGCTGCGACGCCTGGTTCGGTCCGAAAGCCGCACACGTCTTTCGGGTCCATGCTCCAGGATCCGCACTCCAGTCTATGGTGTCTGATTGCATAGTGTGGTCAAATTACCCATTAATTCGGCGATCCATTGCATTGGAGATGGGTTTGGACGCCTTGGACATCCGTATCGTCGAAGTGCTTCAGCGCGACGCGTCCCTGACCAATGCGGAGCTGGCGGACCGGGTCCACTCGACGCCGTCGACCTGCCTCAGGCGCGTGCAGCGGCTGGTCGGGTCCGGCGTTCTGCCGCGCAACGTCTTTCTCGCCGACGCCAGCAAGCTCGGCCGCGGCTTGAAAGCCGTCATCACGGTGACGACAAGGGACCATCGACGCGCCGATCGGGAGGTCTTTGCCAGGAGCATCGCGCGCGAACCCGCCATCAGCTTCGCCTATGGCGTGACGGGCGACATCGACGCGGTGCTGATCGGCAATTTCCGCGATCTGGCCGAATACCAGGACACCTGCGACCGGCTGTTCGACACGGTGGAGAGCATCGTCCGCTACACGACCCACTTCATCACCGAAACCTACAAGGACGACCCCGCGGTGCCATGCGATGCGGTCGACCTGTCCGGTGCTCGGCAGCACCCTTGAAACGCCGAACACCTCGAACGGCGACGATCATGGCGGTGTGGGGTCGGGGCTGCCTGCCTCGGCGGCGCAGGCGGCGGCGGCGAGCATGGCATGCGCTGCCCGCGCGGCGGAGTCCGCATAGCGCGCGTCGCGATGGATGAGGACCGTCGAGAACACGCCGTCCATCAGCAAGACGACGTGGCGGGCAAGCTCATCCGGATCGCAGAGGCCCGCCGTCGTGAACGTATCCGCCAGCCAGGCCTCGAACCGCTTCTTGTGGGCCGCGCCGACCCTCACGGCCGGATGGCCCGGCATGTTGGCCAGTTCGGCGGCCGTCCGCAGGAACCCACATCCTTTCCAGCGCGGATGACGCGCGTTCCGGGCGAGCCGGGTGAAGATCGCGGCGACCTTCTCCGGAACGTCGCCTTCGGCCTCCTCGAACCATCTCTCGAACAGGGCGAGGTTGGGCTGATCGCGGGCGGCGAGATAGGCGGCGATCAGATCGTCCTTGCTCTTGAAATGGTAGTAGAGCGTCTTCTTCGAGATGCCCGCCTGCTCCGAAATGGTGTCGACGCTGACGGCACGAATGCCCTCCGCGTAGAACAGCCGGTTCGCGACATCCAGGATGCGTTCGCGGGTCTCTTCTCGTTTGGCCATTTGGAAACTCACCAGTGAGTTTTCTGCACTATCCGACGGCGATAGCCTTCCGTCAATCGACAGCCATCGGAGGTTCCCAAGATGACGGAGACCGTCCTTTTCGAACGCCGCGGCGCCATCGCCGTCCTGACCCTGAACCGGCCGGAGAAGCTCAACGCGCTCGACTACGCCACCAATGACCGCCTGCTGGACCTGCTCGACGCGATCGAGGGGGATGACCGGCTTCGCGCCGTCGTCATCACCGGCGCGGGCGATCGGGCGTTTTCGGCCGGCGGCGATATCCACGAATTCACCGGGAGCATAAACGCAAGTGTCGATATCGCCATGAGGGACTTCGTCCGGCGCGGGCAGGCGATGACCGCGCGGCTGGAGAGTTTCCCCAAGCCGGTCATCGCCGCCGTCAACGGCATCGCCTATGGCGGCGGCTGCGAGATCACCGAGGCGGTGCATCTGGCCGTCGCCAGCGACCGGGCGATGTTCGCCAAGCCGGAAATCGCCATCGGGATCCCGCCGACCTTCGGCGGCACCCAGAGGCTGCCGCGCCTGGCGGGCCGCAAGCGGGCGCTGGAGCTCCTTCTGACCGGTGATCCGTTCACGCCGGACCACGCGCTTGCGCTGGGTCTGATCAACCGGGTGGTGCCGCATGACGACCTGATGAGCGCAGCCTTCGCACTGGCCGAGCGCGTCACGCGCCATTCCCCGCTCGCCGCCGCGCGCATCGTCACGGCCGTCACCCGCGGCCTGAATGCGTCCATCGGCGAAGGGTTGCGGATCGAGGGCGAGCAGTTTGCCCGCATGGCCGCGACGCAGGATGTCCATGAGGGTCTGAGTGCCTGGATCGAGCGGCGAACGCCCCTCTATCAAGGTCGCTAAGGCCACTCGCACCGACCGGACACATGATGGGGCCGGGCCGGCTGCCGAGACGTTGCGGCCTTTTGGGAGGCTAGATCGACCCCGCGTTCAGATGGACTCATCCGAACGCAGGTAAGGTGATCGACTTCGAAGAGGGAGAGCCTCCTCGCATCCGTTCGGACGCGAGGAGGCTCCAGGCGGATCGATCCATTGTCCTCCAACCGTTACATCGGTTAGAATGGCGACATGACGTATCGAGACGGCCATCCCGTCAAACCGGTCGGCGGTCGCCTGGCACTGGATTTTCTCAACACGGCGGATTGGGCCTCCGACGGCACGGCCGTGCATGAGAAGATCGAGGCGCTGGCCGACCTCGATATATGGTTGCGTGCGGTGGGCCTGGCGGAAGCGGGGCGGCCCGGCTCCGTCGAGGCGATCCACCGCTTCCGCCGCGACTTGCGGCGGCTGTTTCGTGCCGAGACCGATGCACGCGTTTCCGACCTCCAAGCGTGGGTGCGCGCTATCGATCTCGGCGAAACGGCTCCGCTCGACGATCTGACACGCCAGCCGGTCTTGGGGCTGGTCGCGCTGTCGGCCTTGTCGATCCTCGGCGATCCACGCGAACGCGACCGGATCAAGACATGTCCCGGCATCGATTGCGGCTGGATGTTCATCGACGAAACGAAGAACCGCCGGCGCAAATGGTGCCTGATGGAGACCTGCGGCAATCGGGCCAAGGCGGCCCGGCACTACCGGCGCGTCAGCGGAACGACCGGAACGGAGCGGTCTTGAGGAGCCTGGAGAGATGATCGGATACACCATGGTCGGGACGCGGGATCTGGACCGGTCCTTGCGCTTCTACGACCCGCTTTTCGGTGCCATGGGATGGGATCAGTGCTGGCGCGACGGGCAATTGGCGTCATGGGGCGACAAGGCCGACGAGACCGCGCCGCGCTTCTTCGCGGGCTATCCGTTCGACGCGCAGCCGGCAAGCGTCGGCAACGGGGCGATGACGGCCTTTCTGGTGAAGGATTCGGCGACGATCGACCGCCTGTTCGAGATCGCCATGGGCGGGGGCGGCTCCAGCGAGGGCGAACCGGGCTTCCGGCCGCACTATGGCGAAGGCTTCTATGGCGCCTATGTCCGTGATCCCGACGGCAACAAGCTCGCCTTCGTCTGCTATGACGCGAAACCGACCGGATAGGGCATCCTCGCGTCCGACCGGACGCCGATAAGAGGCTCTCACCCTTTGCAGTCGATCACCTTATCTGTGTTCAGATGAGTCCGCCTGAACGCAGGTTGATCCGGTGCAGCCGAACGGTCGCCCCGTCGATCTCCGCAAGGGGGTGCGGCCGTTCGTGCGGTCACCGGTGCGAAGGGGCCGTCGACGCGCAAAGCCGGGAACGCTCGTCGCCACCGGCTCACCACCACGCCCGGCCTTACACTCCGGCCTTGCATTTCCGGCCTTGCCGCGGCCCGTGCGCCGTCCGTCGCCGGTGGTACGCGCCACCCGGCAGTCTGGTGCAGAAAAGCTCTCAAGGTTTGAATTCACCAGTATAGTTTCTGGCGATAGTTGTGGCCTTCAAATTTCCTAGAATAACCGAAGTCCGGAGATAATGACGCCAGGGCCTCGATCGGCCTATCCAGCCCGCGTCAACCCCGGTAAGAGGGGCTACTCGGGGTGGGGGCAATGCTGCCTGACGGCAGACGATGCGAGGTCCAGGCCTGCGTTCCCGGTGTCTTGTCAGTCCGAAGCCTTCAGCGGGTTCCTGAACGATGCAATCCAGTGCCGCCACACAGCTTTCAGCGGAACTTGTCGACGCTTGCCCGATCTGCGGCTGGCGGGGGGAGTTCGACCGCTCGAAAGGCCTGCGCAGGGACGGTGTAGGCTGCCGCGGATGTCGGGCTACGCTTCGATACCGAAATCAGGCCGCCTCGATTCTGACCCAACTGGGCAAAGGCAGATATGCCACAATCCGCGACCTCGTGCGCGACACCGGTATCAGCGAGCATGCCTTCGTCATGGAGGCCGCGCTGCGCGGCCCCTTCATCAAGTACTTCTCTACACTTAAAAACTACTATCGGACTTATCTTTGGGCAGATATCGCACCTGGAGGCTATCGTGACGAGGTAAGATGCGAGGATATCACATCCTTGACATTTGAGGATGGTACTTTCGATTTGGTTGTGACCAGCGATGTAATGGAGCATGTGATCGACTACGAAGCGGCTTTCCAGGACATCTACAGGGTCCTGAAGCCCGGCGGCGCCCATGTCTGCTCCATCCCGGTGGACTGGCCCATGCCGGCGAACACCGTCCGACGGGCCGAGCTTCGGGACGGCAAGATCGTCCACCACCACGAGCAGCGCTTTCACGTCGCCGGCGACGGTACGCCGTCGTTGGTGTGTACCGATTTCGGTTTCGACATCATCGGGACCTTGCAGTCGATCGGTTTCCTGGCCTGGTTTGAACGACCGTCCCTGATGCAACGTCCCACCTACACCGACACGATTCTGGTCATGATCAAGCCGTGGTGATCCCGGCTCCGGCTGATGGCCTGACCAATCCCGTGCCTGGGCATCCGGGCGTCGTCTTGCTCAAATCGGCCGCTGGGTGCATATGCTCCTGTTGAATTAGGAAATACACGAGATTTGAGTGGGTTTTGCATGCGGTTTCTCTTGAAAAGCAGTAATCATGCCGCCCCCGGCTTGCGACGCATCGGGCCGACCTCGGAAGGGCGATGCACAGGCGCGCGCATTCCACCAACGTTCGTGTCCGAAGGCGGGCGACGGCTTCCGCACCGGGGGGTCGCATGAGCAGGTCCGCCGGTCGGTCGAGGCGCGAGTACGGCGGTTCACCGGCCCAACGCAAAGCCGAAAGCGGTCCGTCGGCCCGCGATGCCGGTGCCCCGCAGCAGACGGGTGAAACCGTACCGGGACCGACGGTCGACATGCCCGTCGGCCACATCGACGGGATGCTGGGCCGCAAGCTCTTCGGCTGGCACCGGGGCTGTGGCGATCGTCCGTTGGTGGTGTCCGTCGATGGGGCCTTTGCCGGGCTGGCCTATGCAACCGTGGACCGCGCCGACGTCACCGATGCGGGCTACGCCGACGGCCCGTGCGGCTTCGAGCTGCCGTTGGGCGTGCGCTTCTTCGACGGCAAGACCCATCGGGTGCTGGCCAAACCCGCCGGCGATCCGGCCCAGTCGATCCAGGCCGACATCGTCATCGATGCGGTCGTCGAGGAGTCGCCCCGCCCCGCTCTGGCCTTGGAGGGCCTGCGTCGCGCCGCCGTCATTTGCTGGGATCTGGCGCATAACCCCGCCGGCCGCGCCTATGTCCTGGTCCAGGTGCTGCTGCGTCTCGGCTATCAGGTGGATCTGGTCGGCCCCTTGCACCCTCGGTTCGGCACGCGCCTGTGGCAGCCTCTGGAGGAGGAGAAGGGCTTCCGGGTGATTGCCGAACCCGTTGGGAGTTTCCAGGAGCTCAAGGCCTTTTCCGAACGGCTCTTGGGCGAGCGGTGGCAGGTCATCCACATCTGCAAGCCGCGCTGGCCGGCGCTGTATCTCGGATGGCGGATCGCCGTTCATGCGCCAACGCAAGTCATCCTCGATATCGACGATCTGGAGACCTCGTTCTTCAGGGGGTCCGGCCATACGCCCCCGCCGGCGGAGCCCGCGACCACCTTCCGGCGGATCCAAGAGGGGGAAATCGAACCGTTCGACCTGGATGGCACGGTCGTCGGACACCACGCGACGCCCCTGTTTCCCAGCCGGACGGTGTCGAACGTCGCGTTGCGGAACCGGTTCGGCGGCACGGTCCTGCGCCATGCGCGGGATGAGACCCGCTTCGATCCCTCGCTTCTGAACCGGCGGCTGATCCGGACCGCCATGGGCTATGCCGACGACGATCGGGTGGTCATGTTCGTTGGCACCATCAGGCGCCATAAAGGGGTGTTGCGCATCGCGGATGCCATCCGGTCGATCGGCGACCGATCCTTGAAGCTGTGCCTGGTCGGACCGGTCGACGATGGCGAGCTGCGCGATGAGTTGCGGGACGGCCTGGGGGCCAGTCTGGCCATCCACAACGGCGTGCCGTTCTCCGTGCTGCCGCGCATGCTGGCAGCGGCCGATCTGGTCTGCCTGCCTCAGGACCGCGAAGCCGTCACCTCACAGTATCAGATCCCGGCCAAGATCTCGGACGCTCTGTCGATGAACGTGCCGGTTATTGTCGAGGACCTGCCCCCGTACGCCGATCTCCACGATCTGCCGGGCCTGTACATCCGGCGGGACGAGCCGCTCGAAGACCTGATCCGCACCGCCCTCGCCGATGGCGGACGTCGGAGCCGAGGCAGAGGACCGTTCCTGGACGAGTTCTCGGTCGCGGTCGCGGCCGACCGGCTCGCGCAGCTCATCGAACAGACTCCTGCGCTGTCTCTGCAGACCCTCGATACGATCGGCACGGCGCTGATGGGCCGGTTCGCCAGCGGTCAACGTCGGCCGATCAAACCCAAGGCGCTGAGCTATCTGAAGAACGGCCGCGACGTGGTGTTCCTCTGGAAACAGAACGACAGCGGCTTGTTCGGGCGGCGCTCGGACATGATCGCCTCGCAATTCGTCGAAAGCGGGTTCGCCCGCCGCGTCATCCAGATCGACAATTCCGTAACCCGTAACCGTATCGAAGAATTGAAGTCGAGACGCGACAATCCGCTGGATGTCTCCGATCTGATCTATTCCAACGTGATGGCGCGCTGGCTGCATGCGGCCGACGATCTGGACTTCAAGCGCGTAACCTTGATAACTGACGAACGTAGGCGTGAACTGATGGGCACGGCTCTGCCGTCTGCCGCCGCTCTACCCGATACGTATGAAAGCCTGTTCAAGGAGCTCGATCTCGGAGATGATGCGATTTTGTGGGCTTGCCCGGTTTGTTTCGACTTCGAGGCCCTCGTCAAGAGTTGGCCATTCCAGCGTTTTGCGGCGGATCTGATTGACGACCAACGTGCTTTTGGCGTTCGGCCGCAGTATCTCAACAGGCTGGTCGAAAACTATGAGCTGGTTCTGTCGGTAAGCCAGCTTATCTTCGCCAATTGTGACGGGGTGGCGGACCGGTTCGCCGATCTGGCGCCGCACCCGCCGGTCATCGTCCCGAACGCGGCCGAGCCTCTGGACAGGGAGGCCGTACGGCCGATCCGATTGGCCGACGGTGAAGGCGAGATCTGCATCGGTTATGTGGGTAACCTGAGGGACCGCATCGACGCGGCGTTGATCGTCGCCGTGGCGAAGGCCGACCCACGGTTCCGCATCGTCCTCGTCGGCCCCACCGGCGGCAATCGGGAGATCGAATCGCTGCAACTGCTGCCGAACGTGACCTTGACCGGTGTGATGCGGTATCAGGATACGGTGCGATTGGCGGCCGGTTTCGATATCGCCATGGTACCGCATACCGTGGACAGTCTGACGGACTCGATGAACCCGCTCAAGTTCTACTTGTATCAGGCCCTCGGCATTCCCACCGTCTCTACGAACGTCAAGAACATCACGGATCTGGTTGAAACGACCTTCATCATGGAAGATCGGGAATCGTTCGTTCGGCAAGTCGCCGAACTGGCGGATGCGCTCGAAGAGATGAGGGTTCGCAAGCGGGCCCATCAACAGGCCAGCAGGACAGAGCGCCTGCCGACATGGCGCGACCGGATGGATGAGATCACCAAGGCGATGATAGCACGGGGGTGGTAGGGTGCAGCGGCCGGCACATGTCGACAGATCCGCCCGGTAGCCCCTGAAACCGCTCTTACCCGGCTACGCCCCCTCGGCCAGGTCCTTGAACCGGTAGACCAGGTCCATCGCCTCGCGCGGGGTCAGCAGGTCCGGGTTGGTCCGGGCAAGCAGATCCAGGACCGCATGACGGACGGCTGCCGCCCCGGGCACCGGCTCGGCCGGCGCGGATCGCGGCGGCGGCGCGTCGGCCAGCGCGCTGAACAGCGGCAGATCGTCGAGCAGATCGGCCGGCCTCGCCCCGGCCTGGGGCTTCTCCAACTCGGCCAGGACGGCCTGCGCCCGGGCGATCACCGGGGCCGGCAGCCCGGCCAGCCGGGCGACGTGGATGCCGTAGGATCGGTCCGCCGCGCCCTCGCTCACCTCGTGCAGGAAGACGATGTCGCCCTGCCACTCCTTGACCCGCATGGCGTGGCAGCTCAGCCGGTCCAGCCGGTCGGCCAGGGCCGTCAGCTCATGGTAATGGGTGGCGAAGAGACCGCGACAGCGGCTGCGTTCGTGCAGGTGCTCGACCGTGGCCCAGGCGATCGACAGCCCGTCATAGGTCGCCGTGCCGCGACCGATCTCATCCAGGATGACCAGGGAGCGGGGGGATGCCTGGTTCAGGATCGCGGCCGTCTCCACCATCTCGACCATGAAGGTCGACCGGCCGCGGGCCAGATCGTCGGAGGCCCCGACGCGGCTGAACAGCCGGTCGATCACCCCGATATGGGCGGCATCGGCCGGCACGAAGCAGCCGATCTGGCCGAGGATGGCGATCAGCGCGTTCTGCCGCAGGAAGGTCGACTTGCCGGCCATGTTGGGGCCGGTCAGCAGCCAGAGCTGTCCGCCCTCGGCCCCGGTACCGGACAGGTCGCAGTCGTTGGGCACGAAGCCGGTGTCCCGCGCGTCGGCCATCATCGCCTCCACCACGGGGTGCCGGCCGCCGGTCAGCAGGAACCGCGTGCTGTCGTCGACCACCGGGCGGCAATAGCGCCGCTCGACCGCCAGATCGGCCAGCCCGGCCCCGACGTCCAGGCTCGCCGCCGCCGTGGCCAGTCGGGCGATGGCCTCGCCGTTCGCCAGGGCCTGCGCGCGCAACTCGGCGAACAGGGCCAGTTCCAAGGCGACCGCGCGGTCCCCGGATTCCCCGATCCGGCGTTCGAGGTCGGAAAGCTCCACCGTGGTGAACCGCACGGCATTGGCCATGGTCTGGCGATGGATGAAGGTCTCCGCCGCGGCACCGCTCATCAGCTTGTCCGCGTGGGTGGAGGTGACCTCGATGAAGTAGCCCAGCACGTTGTTGTGCTTGATCTTCAGGGATGAGACGGCGGTGTCGGACTGGTAGCGCGCCTGCAACTGCGCGATCAGCCGGCGGCTTTCGTCCTTGAGCGTCCGCAAGGCGTCCAAGGCGGGATCGAAGCCCGGGGCGATGAAGCCGCCGTCCCGGGCCAGGGTCGGCAGATCCGGTGCGAGCGCGTGGGTCAGCCGATCCGCCAGGACCCCGTCATGGCTCAACCCGTCACTCGCCTCAGCCAGCAGGCGGGGGGGCGTGCCGAGGGTGGGTTGATCGAGGAGGCCGGCGATCGCCTGGCGCAGATGTTGGCCGACGGCCAGCGCGTCCCGAACCGCAGCGAGATCCCGAGGCCCACCGCGGTCGAGGCTCAGCCGGGCCATCGCCCGTTCCACATCCGGCATCCGCTTCAGGATCGAGCGGAGGTCGATCCGCGCGTCATCGACATCGGCGAACACGGACACCAGGTCGAGCCGCGCCGCAATGGCACCGGGATCGGTCAGGGGGGCGGCGAGCCGAGCCGCCAGCAGCCGCCCACCGGCACCGGTCACCGTCCGGTCGATGCTGGCCAGCAGGCTGCCCTTGCGATCGCCCGACAGGGTCCGGGTTAGTTCCAGGTTGCGGCGGGTGGCGGGGTCGATCTCCATCGCCCCGCTTTCGACCGGCCGGGTCGGCGGTGACAGCCGGGGCAGACGCCCCGCCTGGGTCAAGGCGATATAGTCGACCAGGGCACCGGCGGCGGCGATCTCGGCGCGGCCGAAATCGCCGAACGCGTCGAGGGTGGCGACGCCGAACGTGTCCAGCAGGCGCCGTTCGCCGTTGCGGCTGTCGAAACGGCTGTCCGGCTGGGGGGTCAGACGCTCCCGCCACTCGGTCAGCGCCTGGGCGACCGGCGCATGCCCGGCCGCCCGCTCCGGCACCAGCACCTCGCCCGGGTCGAGCCGCGCCAGGGCGGCCACCAGCCGATCAGGCGCCGTGGGCTCCACGGTCAGCACACCGGTCGAGATATCGACGGCGGCCAGGCCCCAGGTGCCGCGCTCCAGCCCGCCGACGGCCGCCAGCGCGACCAGATAGTTGTGGGCCCGGCTTTCCAGCAGGCTGTCTTCGGTCAGCGTGCCGGGGGTCACCACCCGGATGACCTCGCGGTTGACCAGAACCTTCGAGACCGGCCGACCCTCCGCCTTGGCACGGGCCTTGGCGTCCTCGGGGCTTTCGGTCTGGTCGCACAGGGCGACCCGGTGCCCGCGCCTGATCAGCCGGGCGAGGTAGCTTTCGTGACTGTGCACCGGGACCCCGGCCATGGGAACCTCTTCGCCCCCGTGCTGGCCGCGCTTGGTCAGGGCGATATCGAGCGCTTCGGCCGCTGCAACCGCATCGTCGAAGAACAGCTCGTAGAAATCGCCCATCCGGAAGAGCAGCAGGCAGTCCGGATGAGCCGCCTTGGCCGCCTTGTACTGCCGCATCATCGGCGTGTCGGCGGGGGACGGGGTGAGGTCGGGCACGGGCAGGGTCTGGTCGGCGGGCCGGCGGAATCGAACGGTGGACGGACCGTATCGACCTCGCCGGCCCGACTCAACGCAGCAGGCCGGTACCGCCGCTCGGAGCATCCCGCGTCCGACCGGACGCAGGATGCTCTCCCTCTTCGACGTCGATCAGCTTATCTGGGTTCGGATCAGTCCATCGGAACGCAGGCTGACCTATCTCAGGCCTATGTCGCGCAAGAGATGCTGGTTGAGGCCGTGCAGCTTGGCCAGCCGGCGCCGCGGCCGGTCGGCCCGGCGCTGCAGGATCAGCCGGATCACCAGGCGGTAGCCGAGGATCGGCACCACCAGGTGATAGCCGGGCAGGGGCAGCGACAACACGCCGTCGGCATTGCGGATCATGGTCAGGGTCTCCTCGGTGACGGTTGGGGGGTGACGGGAACCACTGCCATCGTGCCTGCCGCGATCCCGCCCGGTGAGGGGCCGAGCGGTCCGGCCACGGCCGGCCCGCGGCGGAGGACCGCGCCGCCATGACGACCGATCGGTCCCGATGGTGGCGCGGTTCTCGCGACCGGTTCGGCCGGGACGAACGGGGTGCCGGCTGTTACATAGCTGCAACAGACGCGGTCCCGTCCGTCCGGGCCGACTGGCCGGCGCGATGGCGTTTCAGGTGGGAACGGAGACCCGGCCGGCGCGGCGGGGTCTCACGGTGTAGAGCGGGGTCGCCCGATCAGCCCGTGTTTTGAAAGGGGCGTTCAAAACGCGGGCTGATCGATCCTAAGATGTTGGAGCAACCTTTGCCGTCTCCGGCGAAAGGGGGCTCGACGTCAAAGGGCGAAAGCCTTTTGTCTGCGTCCGGTCGGACGCAGGATGCTCTCTAGCGTCGGCGCGACCGGTAGAGCTCTTGCCGTCCGCGATGATAGCGGTGGTCTGCAAGCATCGCGACACCGGCGGTGAGCATGGTGATCCGGGCGCGCCCGTCTGCAGCGGTCAACGTCGTCATGGATCAGGCCTCCCTATCGGTGCACGGCGGCGGAAGGGTCAGGGTACGGGCGGACGCGCGCGATGCAACGGCCTCGTTGCATCGATGCAGTATCTTGGGATCGGACTGTGGCGGTTTCGCCACACTTGGCGATGGATCCCCGACCCGGCCCGGGATGCGTCCATCTGCCGGCGTCCGCTTCTGCCGTCCGATCTGACCGATTGGGTGGCCGATGGCGGCCTCATACCGAAGGCGCACCTGCACTGTCGAACCGGTCTTCGGCATCGTCAAATCCGTCCTCGGCTTCATCCGCTTCCCCCTGCGCAGTCTGGACGACGTCGAACTGGAGTGGCCCTTCGTCACCCGCGCCTACAATTGCAAGCGCCTCGATAATCTCGGCATTGCATAAAACCTACCAGAAAAACCAACACAATACCAAGACTCGAACCCGACAGACTTCTAGGAATCGGTGTCATCGCCAAGTCACGTTGATGCCCATCTCAAGTCAGGCGGGCACGTTCTTGGTTCCGACGCATCCGCTCTCGTCAAAAGAGGCGTTGAAGAAGGCGATGACCTGGTCGTTGTGCAGGTTTTCCGCCTCGCTTCGGTTGATATGATCTTCGCCCGGATAGTAGTGAACGATGGGTGTCCGTCCGTTATCGATGAGGCGCTGTTCCAGTCTTCTGGTCATCTCGACCGACCAGATGCTGTCCTGCACGCCGTGGCTGAGGAACATCGGCCCCGAATAGCGTTCGATCTCGATCGGCGTCGACGGCAGGAGCGCCTCCGAAGAGCCTTTCCAGGTCCAGGCGCGCAGGGCGGGATCCCAGACCTGCCATCCCGGGTCCCCCTTGTCGCGCCAGCGTTTCGCATCGAACGCGCCGCAGACGACATCGGCGGGGCTGTGTACCGCGATCGCATCGGGGCCCCCCGCCATCCCATCCCGCGCCATCAGCGACGCGACAAGCAAGGCATGCTCGCCGCCGCGTGAGACGCCGTAGAGGCCCACTTGGCCAGTGCAGAAGCCGAACGCTCTCACCGCGTTCAACGCATCGACGGTCCGATCCAACGGGACCTCGACGATCGAACCGGCATTCCAGGCATTGCCGTCTCGCGAGTAGCTGTGCGGATACGCCAGGAACCCGTGTGCGGCGAGCATGACGGCGGTGCGATGCGACCAGCCGGACCAGCCGCCTTCCGAACCGTGCAGCACGACGATCGCCGGAAACGGCCCCTCGCCGGCCGGCCCGTAGGTCGTCCCGAACTCAGGCAGAAGGCGCCTGACGATCTTCAGCATCGCTGACCTCCTCCAAGGCGGTTCCACCGGTTCAGAGACAGGGGGGGTGTCTCATCGAAGCGACGGACGAAGGTTCCGGAGACCAAGGATCCTCAGGGCTCCAAACCCTCGTTTGCCGCCTCGCCCTGGCCGGCGCCGGCAGCCTCGGAGCCGGCGAAGACCAGGTCGGCTTCGTGCCGGACCGGAAAGCTGACCGAGTTCGCAATGAAGCAGAGGCGATGCGCCTGCGCATGCAGATCCAAGGCCGTGCCGGGCGGGCTGTCGGGCGTGATCACCACACGAGGCCGCAGGCAGACGTCGATGAAACGCCCACCCGCCCCCTGATCCTCGACCATGGTTCCCTCCGCCCGATCGGTGTAGCCGACGACGACGACACCATTGACCGAACAGAGGTGCAGATACCAGAGCTTGTGACAGGCCGACAGCGCCGCAACGAGCAGTTCCTCGGGGTTCCAGCGTCCGGCGTCGCCGCGAAAGGACGGATCCGACGACCCCTTGAGCGACGGTTTGCCATCGGCGCTGATGAGGTGGTTTCGGCTATAGGCTTTGTAATCGGCGGTTCCCGGACCTTGGTTTCCGGTCCACTCGACGGTCACGGTGTAGGTGTGGTGCCTGGTCATCCCGGGTCCTCCTTACGGACGCGTGTTTGCCGTGTCAGGGCCGATGCGGTGAAGGCCGAGCCGGGACCGTGCGCAACGATGCGAGATGTGCCGCCACGCTCGCCACCGTGAACACCAAGCTGCCGTACACGATCGGAGCGATGCTGGTTTCGACGAACGGCGCGGCGAGCGCATTGCCGATCGCGGCGAAGACGAAGCACAGGAAAGCCGACATCGCCGAAGCGGCCGCCTCGCGGCCCTCACAGGCTCCGATGGCCTCGGTCATGCTGCCGCCGAAACGCAGGCCGAGGCCGATCTGGGAGGGCAGCAGAACCGCGACATACCACTGTGCCGTCTGCGGCAACTGGGCATTGTAGATCAGGAACAGCCCGGCCGTGGTGACCGCAAGCATGATCACGCCGATCCGGTTCGCGGCCGTCAGCCCGTAGCGTTCGATGAACGAAGGCGCGGCCAGGGAGCCCGCCATGAAGGCGGCGACCATGACCAGTTGCATGAGCACGAAGCCGCTCATGTCACGCCCGAAATGGATGTCCAGGACCTGCGGCGCGGTCCCGACGAACAGCATCAGCGCACCGAAGGCCGAGGCGTAGCTGCCGGCGATGGTCACGAACCGTGCGTTCCGGAGAACGGCGCCATAATGGGTCAGCGACTGGCGGAAAAACCCGTCATGCGATCGGTCACCGGCGATCGGCGGCGTCTTGTCGCGCATCCGCAACAGCAGGATGCACGACAGGATGGCCACCACGGTCAGCGCCCAGAAGGTCGACCGCCAGCCCAACAGCACGACCATTCCGGCACCGACGATCGGGGCCAGCGCCGGAATGCAGGACTCGAACACGCCGAAGACCGAGATGACCCGCACCGAGGTCCGCTGATCGAACAGACGGCGCACCACGCCCGGCACGATCGCCGCGCCGGCCGACGCGCCGATGCCCTGGATCAGGCGCGCCGCGATCAGCGTCTCGATCGACTGGGCCAGCGCCCCGATCAGACTGCCGATCGCCAGAAGCACGATCGCAAGGGCGAGGATGGTGCCGGCGTTGAAGCGCTGGGCCAGCGCGCCATAGACCAGTTGGAAGGCCGAGAACGCGGCGAAGAAGGCGACCAGCGTATACTGCGCATGCTCGACCGACGCCTCCAGCCTGTCGGCGATGATCGGGATCGCGGGCAGATAAAGGTCCGTTGCCAGCAGGCCGATGGCCGTCGTCAGAAGGAGCGGAAACGTCGTGGACAGGCGCGCGGACGGCATGGTGCTTTCGGTCATCACGGAGGAGGCCAGCACCCATAGCGAGAAGCCGGTTATCGAAGAACCGGGTTTCTGTTTATCTGTCTGCATAAATGAAAGCTATGGCAACATATATGTGCGCATATAGACTGCGTTCGTCCAGCTCTGATCGGCCGACCTGCTTGACGCCCGGGTGCCTTCTCACCGTCGGTCAAACAGCCGGAAGAGGTAAATCCTGATCCCTTGCCGACGCAGATACCGGATGCCATAGTGGCTAAGTCCTTGCCTTGCTTGCCGAATCATAAGGCAAGTAGCCCCTTCTATCCGCTGTGTGATCGGTAGACTCGCAACACCGGAGCGATCCGCTACGGCGAGTATGGAGATCACCGGTATCACCATGACGTATCAGATCGGAAAGGATCGGCGGTTGCGGCGTCATCGGCAGGTTTTCGTGAACGGCATCAACGTCGTGCTTTGTGGAAACGCGGACCGGTTTCAAGGCGCTTCAATTGCCTGGGGAACCAAGGTCGAAAGAGACCATGTGATGGTTTCATTACCCCGACATGCCGCCGTGACGGATTGCATTCGTGGATCGGGAGTTTTCACCGTCAGCGTTCTTGCTTCCGGGCAATCCGACATCGCTCGTCAATACGGCGGAAAGATGCAGTCCGATCAACTTAAAATTGATATAAGCGCTCTTGATTTCGCGCAATGGGGAATTCCTATCGTCAAGAACGCCTGCGCTCAACTACGCTGCACGGTTAAGCACACACTCATCATCGAAGAACAGGAACTGGTCATCGCGAAAATCCTCGATGTCGCCGCTTCGGAGCGCATTGCTCCCCTGCTTTACGATCACGATCACTTCTTTCCCGCCTGACAAGCGGCGTGCCGCCATAGCGTTCGGCGCAGGACGCCCATCAGAACGACGACACAGACGGCAAGTCCGGCTCCGACCAGCCACAGGGCCGGGTAGCCGAACCCCTGTGCGATCGCGCCCAGCAGAGGCGGACTTGAGAGATAGCCGATATAGGCGACCATCGTCACGGCGCTCAGCGCCGTCCCGCGCTGCCGCGCTGCCGCCCGTTCGGTCACGGTCCGGTAGACCGTCGGTTCGATCGGTCCCACAGCCACCCCGGCCAAGGCAAAACCCAGAGCATCCTGCGTCCTAACGGACGCAGATAAGATGCTCTAAATCTTTGAAATAGATCAACTTATCTGCGTTCAGATGAGTCCATCTGAACGCAGGTTG
>JANQKE010000128.1 GCA_028281265.1 Alphaproteobacteria bacterium
AACCGCGGTGCCGTGGCTTCGCCACCCTTGACCTCCCCCAACGCCTGGAAACCGCCCCTATCCGAGGACACCCTGGTGAGGCTCCACAGCTAGATCAACCTGCGTTCAGATGGACTCATCTGAACGCAGGTTGATCTAATTTAAAGAGTTAGAGCATCTTATCTGCGTCCGTTCGGACGCAGGATGCTCTAACCGCCCGTCAGGCGCTGCCACCAGCCGCGGCGCGGCTTCTCCGGCGGCTGGTTGACGGCCGCAACACCGGGCTCGGGCTCGTCCGGAAGCGCGGTGCTGTCGGTCGCCGGTTCGGTGTCGGCACTGTCTTCCGACTCGGCGGGCGACCGGTCACCGGCCGCGACCGGGGCGGCACCGTCGCCGACGGCCTCGGGCTCCGCCTCGCCTGGACCCGCGTCCTGTTCCGTCGGAGCGACAACGGCGTCCGGCCCCGGTGCCGCAGCCACCGGTTCCGCTTCCTCGGTTCCGGCGGCGTCGACGCCCGTCGGTTCGACCTCGGCACCCGGCTCGGCAGTGCGGCGGCGGCGGCGAACCCGGCGCCGCTTGGGGGCGTCGCCCGGCTCGATCTGCTCGGCCGCGGCTTCCGGTGCGGTGGTGGTGGCCGGTCCGCCTCCGGCCTCCTCGGCCGCTGCGACCGGCTCGTCGGCTTGTTGCTCCTCGCCGCCCTCGTCACCGCGTCGGCCGCCGCTCCGACGACGACCACCGCGACGGCCCCGGCGACGCCGACCCGAATCGCCCAGGTCGCCGTCCTCATCGGACATTTCGGCGCTCTCCTCGGACGCGTCGGCCTCGTCTGCGATATCGTCGTCGTCATCGGCGCCGGCGTCATCGTCGTTGCCCTGGTCGGCCAAAGCCTCCTCGGACCGGTCCCGGCCACGCCGACGCCGTCGGCGCCGCCGGCGGCGCCCGCGCTCGTCCTCACCGCCGGGCTCGCCTTCGGGTTCCGCGGTGTCGACGGCTTCGGCCTCTTCGTCCTCGGCCAGATCCGGTGTCGGCCGCTGGTCATCGAACAGCCGGGCGGCATCGACCGCCGGACCGGCATCATCGTCGCTGCGGGCCTTGGATCTGTGGATCCGGTAGTCCGGGTGCTGGATGGTGTCGTCCCCTTCGACCTGCACCCGCATGCCGTACCGGGCCTCGATCTCCAGCAGGGCGTCGCGCTTCTGGTTGAGGATGTAGAGAGCGATCGCCGTCGGGGTCTGCACGCTGACTTCCGAGGCGCGCCCGCGCAGCCCCTCCTCCTCGATCGCGCGCAGCACCGCCAAAGCGGCCGACGGCAGCGACCGGACCACCCCGGTTCCCTTGCACGCCGCGCAGACCTCGAAATGCGCCTCCATCAGGCTCGGCCGCAGGCGCTGGCGCGACAACTCCAAGAGCCCGAAGCCAGAGATTTTGCCGATCTGAACCCGGGCGCGGTCCTGCTTCATCGCCTCCTTGAGCCTGCGCTCGACGGCCACGTTGTGGCGGTCGTCCTCCATGTCGATGAAGTCGATGACGATCAGTCCGGCCAGATCGCGCAGACGCAACTGCCGGGCGATCTCCTCGGCCGCTTCGAGGTTGGTCTTGTAGGCCGTCTCCTCGATATTCCGCTCCTTGGTGGAACGGCCGGAATTGACGTCGATGGCGACCAGCGCCTCGGTCGGGTTGATGACGATGTAGCCGCCGGACTTGAGCTGGACGGTCGGATTGTGCAGCGCGTCGATCTGGCTTTCGACCTGGTAGCGCTGCAACAGCGGAATCGCATCCCGATACTGCTGAACCTTCTTGGCGTGCGAAGGCATCAGCATCTTCATGAAGTCTTTGGCGATCCGGTAGCCGTCCTCCCCGGCGACGAGGACCTCGTCCACGTCCCGGGTGTACAGGTCGCGGATCGCCCGCTTGATGAGGTTGGCTTCCTCGTGGATCAGCGCCGGCGCGGTCGACTGCAGGGTCGTTTCCCGGATCGAATCCCACAGCCGCAAGAGATATTCGAAGTCGCGCTTGATCTCGGCCCTGGTCCGCTCCAGCCCAGCGGTCCGCAAGATCACCGCCATGCCGTCCGGGACGTCGAGATCCGACAGGATCTCCTTCATCTTCTTGCGGTCCTTGGGATTGGCGATCTTGCGGGAGATACCGCCGCCCTTGGGCGTGTTCGGCATCAAGACGCAGTAGCGCCCGGCCAAGGACAGATAGGAGGTCAGGGCAGCCCCCTTGTTGCCGCGCTCCTCCTTGTTGACCTGCACCAGCATGATCTGCCGGCGCTTGATGACCTCCTGGATCTTGTACGAGCGGGTCAGCCGGTTGTGCAGCATGCGCCGCTTGAGCTGGCTCTCCTCCGCCTCGTCGCCGCCGACGGTCTCGTAGCTTTCCTCGTCCGTACCGTCGGGCTCCGGCGGTTCGGGCTCCGGTCCCGTGTCCTCATCTTCACCGTCGTCGGGATCGTCCAAGGTGTCGCGGGTTTCGATCGGTACCGGCACGCCGTCGGCCGGAAGGTCAGCGGGTATCGATCCGGACTCCGTCCCGGCGTCCCGGTCGCCGGTCTCCGCGCCGGCATCGTCTCCGTCGATCCGTACCGAGGCGGCATCGGTGTCGCCGTCGGGTCCGGCCACGGACGGTGC
Source organism: Alphaproteobacteria bacterium (assembly GCA_028281265.1). Lineage (GTDB taxonomy): Bacteria > Pseudomonadota > Alphaproteobacteria > DSM-16000 > Inquilinaceae > JANQKE01. Next base: position 2,610 of record JANQKE010000128.1, read on the forward strand.
GGCCTGCATCTCCGCCACGACGGCGGCCTCGTCGCCAGCCGGCGGGGCCGGGGCCGGGGCCGGCTCTGCCGGGGGTGCGGTCACGCCGGCTGCGTTCTCGGTCGCCGCCTCGGGCGTCGCCGCCCCGTCCCGGTCGGCATCCGACCCGATCTCGGCCGGCGTCACCGGTTCGCTGACGACGAGAGTTTTGTCCTGGTCGACCGCCATGGCGATCGATTTCGGCGGATCCTTGGGGGTGTCCGCATCGCCGTCGGCATGGCCATCAGCATCGCCACCGTCATCGCCACCGTCCGGGCGCGCCCCGCTTCCAGACGGCGGGGCGGGACCGGTGCCGGCCGGTTCGACGTCATCCGGCGACGCCGGGGGGCCCCCGACCTCGGCGACGCCGGCAACGGGGGAGACGTCCGCTACCGACGGTGCCGGCGAGGACACCGGCGTTTCGGCACCCTCCTCCGGCGCAGCCCCGTGCGGCGGGACCGCCTCTTCGGTCGCCGGCACGGCCGGCTCCGCATCGTCCGGGACGGCCTCGGCGACCGGCTCGAGGGGGGCGGCCCCGTCCACACTCCCGGCGACGGGCTCGTCGGACTGCACCTCGGCGGCCGCGGGGTCGGCCGAATCGGTCCCCGTCTCCGCGCCGGCCGTCACCGCCGGCGGGTCGGCGGCTTCGGCGGGGTGGCCAGGTTCAGTAGGTTGGGCAGGGTCGGCCAGCGCTTCGGCGTCCGAGGCCGATGCGTCGACCACCGTGATCGGGATGTCGACCCCCGCAGGCTCCGCATCCGGATCCGGATCGGCCGCCACCGATGACGCGGCAGCATCGGTCTGAGCCGGTCCCGCATCCGGCGGGGCAGCACCGGGCCCGTCGGCCGCAGGCGCGCCGGGGCCGGTCGTATCCGTCTCCGGCGGTGTCGCCGGGCCGGTGTCCCTATCGGTATCGGGTGCGCCCGCCGCCGGGCTCCGCCGCCGCCGCCGGGTCCGCCGGGGCCGGCTCGGGGGCGGGGCGGCGCGCTCTTCCTCCGGCGGGTCCGCGACCCGGGCATCGGCCTCGTCCGCCGGTTCGGCGTCGCCGCCATCGTCGTCGGCAGCCGCGGAGCGGCGCTCCCGCCGCTCGCTCCCCTCTCCGTTCGCCTTGGCGGTTTCCACCTCGATCTCGGCGATCAGCCGTTCCCGGTCGGCAATCGGGATCCGGAAGTAGTCCGGGTGCACCTCGCCGAACGCCAGGAACCCGTGGCGATTGCCGCCATACTCGACGAACGCCGCCTGCAGCGAGGGTTCCACCCGGGTTACCTTGGCGAGGTAGACATTCCCCTTGAGCTGCTTTTTCGAGCTGGTTTCGAAATCGAACTCTTCCAGCCGGTTCCCGTCCAACACCACCACCCGGACTTCTTCCGGATGGCTGGCGTCAATCAACATCCTTTTGGCCATCTAATGGATCTCCACGACATCCATGGACCCCCGCGCGACGGGACGGTGGTGCGGACATCGCCAATCTGGGGCGGGTGTTCCGGTCCTCGGCCCGGTGCGAGCGGCGCGGTGATCGCTGCCTGATCGCCCCAAGGCCTTCTCCGGGCCCAGCCCCCGACCGCAATGCCGGGGGCTAGGACAGCCCGCAAGGTCTTGCTCAGTTTCCGACCGGCTGGGCCGTGGCCGGGCCGCGGAACACGCCGAAGACCGGCGGCACCGCGAGACCGACACTCAACGAGGCCGGAGCGGACCCATCGCCGGAGAATGCCCCCTGACGCGATCGGCCGGATGCCCCGGCGAGACGTTCGTACGTCCCACCCGGTTTGTCGCATCCCAACCTTAGCCAGCAGCACCGACAACCACAATCCGCAAACGGACACGCCTGCCAGCGACAGGTGCGCCACCGGCCGGCCCCGCGGACCGATCGGCACCAGATCGCTTCCAAAGATAAAGCGGAGTATGATATTCAGGCTTGAGTGCTCTGATGTTAATAGATATTTTCTCTCCATGTCCGACCCGTCACACAGCCGGGGGAACGCCCCGCGCGGCTTTGTCGCGCCCAGGCTCTGCCGATTCTGGCTCGGCGGGCTCGTCCTGCTGTGCCTGTTCACCGGGCTGATGCGGCCGACCTGGGCCACGACCGAGATCCGGGATCTCCGACTCGATCGTGAGGGGACGACCGTCCGCCTCGTTCTGACGGCCAGCCAAGCCCCCGAATTCACGATCTTCCAGCTCGAAGGGCCGGACCGGTTGGTGGTCGACATCGATCAAGGGCGCTGGGACGGAGGCGAGACCACCCTGCCGG
>JANQKE010000156.1 GCA_028281265.1 Alphaproteobacteria bacterium
GCATCCTGCGTCCTAACGGACGCAGGATGCTCTAAATCTTTGAAATAGATCAACTTATCTGCGTTCAGATGAGTCCATCTGAACGCAGGTTGATCTAACCGGCGATGGGGGCGGTGCTCCCGTCCGGCCGAGCGCGCCGGACATAGGCATAGCCGGCCGCCGTCGCCAGCGCCGTTGCCGCCAGGCCGATCCCGACAGTGGGCCAGCCCGCGACGTCCCCGACCGCCCCGGCGGCCGGCGGCCCCAGGAAGTTCCCGAGGCTCCCGAGCTGGACGATCAAGCCGTTGACCGCAGCCAGTTCGGCCCGGCTGCGCGCCACCTGGGGCACCAGCGCGAAGCCGACGGCGATCAGCGCTCCATGGCCCGCCATCAGCACGACCCCCGCCCCGACCACCACGGCCACGCCCGCCCCGACGACGAACAGCGCCACGCACGCGATCGCGGTCACGATGGCCAGGCTGATCACCGGCCACAGCGATCGCGCCGCTGCCACCCATGCGCCGAGCAGCACGCTGCCGATCATGCTACCGATCGGCAGAAGGGCGATCAGCGCCCCGACCCGGTCATCGCCGAACCCGAACCGTTCCGCCAGATAAGCGGGCAGCATCGCATTGGCCGACAGCCCGACGACGACCGCAGCCATGAAGCCGAGCGTCAGCGCGACGGGCCGCGGCGCCAAGGCCGGCTTGATCGCGGCCAGACGGGACCGCGCGGCCGACGGGCCGTCCGGGGGGGCTTCGTCGACCAGCGGGAACCGCCACATCGCGACCAGGATGGCGAGCCCCAGAGTGATGCCGGCGTTGAACCGGAACCAGCCGCGCCAGCCCAGTTCCGAGGCGACCCACCCCCCGAGCAGACTACCCAAGAAGATGCCCGCCGGCACGAAGGTCGCCCAGACCGCCAGGACGACCGGCCGGTGCTTCGGAGCCGCGAGCACGGACATCAACGTCGGGGCGGCGACGACGATGGCGAGGTAGCCGACCCCTTCGAGGGCGCGGCCGGCCAGCATCCATCCGCCGGTCGTGGCGAAGCTGCCAAGGGCGATCGACCCGCTCAGCCAGATCAGGCCGAAGGGCATGGCTCGCTGGATGCCGAGCCGCTGCAGCGCCCCACCGGCCAGGAGCCCGCCGGCGGCCGCCACCGCCGTGATCATGGAGAAGGCCCAGCCGAGGGCGGCCAGGCTGAGGCCGAGGGACTCGATCAGCAGCGTCGGGATGGCGACCGTGCGGCCCATCTGCATCGCCGCCACAACGCCGCACGCGAACAGGACCGCGATCGATCCCCACGCGGTCGCCGGCCGCTCATCCGTCATAGGGGCGGTCGCCCGACAACGAGCCGATCCCGGGCGATGGGGTGCGACAGCATCGCAACGCGGGGGGTGCCGGGCTGCCACCGGGCGACCGGCGACCCCGGAACGCTTTGGATCATGGCCGCGGCCTCCACCCTGGCACAGGGGCAATCACAGGAAGTCGCGCAGCATCGCGACCAGCGGCTTGTCGGCCGGCGGCATAGGGTAGTCGCGCATCCGGTTGGGCAGCACCCAGGCCAGACGCTGCCCTTCCATGCCGCGTGGCGTACCCTCCCATTTTCGGCACAGGTAGAGCGGCATCAACAAGTGAAACGCCTCATAGCTGTGGGAGGCGAAGGTGAACGGCGCCAGGCAGCTCGACACGGTATCGATGGCAAGCTCTTCGCGCAGTTCCCGGATCAGCGCCTGTTCGGGCGTTTCCCCTGCGGCGACCTTGCCGCCCGGAAACTCCCACAGCCCGGCCATGGCCTTGCCCGGCGGCCGCTCGGCCAGCAGCACGCGACCATCGATATCCACCAGTGCGACGGCAGCGACCAGAACGGTCGGCCTGGTGACGGGCGGAGGCGTCATATCGGCTTCCTGCCGGCGAGTTCGGCGCGGATGATCTGATAGATCGGGCAGGCTACCGGCGCCGGCTCGGCGTGGAAGGACAGCAGCCGGATCCCGTTCTGCCGCATGCCGATCGCCGTCAGGATGGACCGCGACCACCTGTTGCCCGGCAGGCTTGCAGCCTCGACCCGATCCAGGCGCAGACAGTCGAAGCCGAATGCGAGCACCGCCGCCGCAGCCTCCCTGCCATAGCCATGGCCCCAATAGCGCCGACCGAACCAATAGCCCAGCTCCCCCGTGTCGGGCGAGCCGGTCACGGCCAGACCGATATGGCCGACGATCGTCTCCCGTCGGGTGAAGCTGGCAGGTTCGACTACGACGAACTGGTAATCCTTGCCGGACACCCAGTTGCGTTCGCACTGGGCAATCCAGTCGATGGCGTCCCGCCGGGTGTACGGGTGCGGGATCGCCGTCAGCCAGCGGGCGACGTCCCAGTCGTCAAGCAACTCGGCGATCGCCCGGGCATCCGACCGACGATGCCGGCGCAGCATCAAACGATCGGTCACCAAACACTGCTTGAGCATCAATCCTCGTCCGGCGGCGGTTCGGCGAACACCAGAAGCTCGCGGGTCGAATTGTCTACACGGTAGTGGGAGGTGCGGTGTCCGACCGGCCGCAATCCCAGGCCGGTCAGGATGCGGATCGATGCGGTGTTGCTCGGCAGACACGTCGCCCAGGGCCGCAAGCCTTGGGCGATGGCCTGCTCGTACAGCGCGGTGGCCGCTTCGCGGGCGTAGCCGCGACGCCAATAGGCCGTGCCGATCCAGTAGCCGATTTCGGCCCCGCCTTCCTCGTCCGGGTGCAGGCCGGCAAAGCCGATGGTCCGGCCATCTCCGCGCAGCACGATCTTCAGCAGCGGGCCGCCGCCCTTGACCCCCTCGGTGACGAGGTGTTCGGCGTCCTTCCGGCTCAACGGGTGCGGCATGAACGACAGGGACGCAGCCACCTGGGGCGCATCCGACAGTTCGATGAACCGATCCAGATCGGCCGGGGTGAGCGGGGAAAGCTCCAATCGCTTGGTCGATACCACCGTCAACTGCGATAGTCCGCATTGATCGAGATGTAGCCATGGGTCAGGTCGCAGGTCCAAACCGTCGCCCGTCCCCGTCCGATGCCAAGGTCGACCGCGATGTCGATCTCGCTGCCTTTCATATGGGCTGCAACCGGGGTTTCGTCATAGTCCGCCACGGGCTGGCCGCTGCGGGTGATCCGAACACCGCCGACGGTGATCGACAGGCGATCCCTATCGGCCGGCTCGCCGGCCTTGCCGACGGCCATGACGATGCGGCCCCAATTCGCATCCTCCCCGGCGATGGCGGTCTTCACCAAGGGGGAGTTGGCGATGGCAAGCCCGATACGACGGGCGGAAACGGCCGATCTCGCACCGGTCACCGAGATCGTGACGAATTTGCGCGCGCCCTCGCCATCCCGGACGATCTGTTGGGCAAGATCCTGGCAGAGGTCTTCGAGCGCCGATCGAAAGGCGCGCAGACGACCGTCGTCGGCCTCTCCGATCGGTGTATGTCGGGCCTGTCCCGTTGCCGCCAGCAGCACCGTATCACTGGTCGAGGTATCGCTGTCGACGGTGATCGCGTTGAAACTGCGATCGGCCGCCCGGGTCAGGCAGCGCTGCAGAACGGCCGGCGGCAGGGCCGCGTCGGTGAACGCGAACGCCAGCATGGTCGCCATGTCCGGCGCGATCATGCCCGAGCCCTTGGCGATGCCCGACAGGGTGACCGGCGTGCCGTCGATCTCGGTCACCCGGCTGGCTGCCTTGGGGAAGGTGTCCGTCGTCCGGATCGCGTCGGCCGCTTCCCGCCAGGCATCCGCGCACAAGGCCGATATCGCGGCCGGCAGCGCGCGGCCGATGCGGTCGGGCGGGACCGGCACCCCGATAACGCCGGTGGAGGCCTGGTAGACCTCCTCCACCGGGCAACCGAACAGCGCCGCTGCCGCCTGCGCCGTTGCCTCGACGGTCCGGTCGCCGGCGGTGCCGGTGAACGCGTTGGCATTGCCCGCGTTGACCACGATGACGCGGCCCCGCCCGTTGGGCAGGATACGCCGGCACCAGTCGACCGGAGCCGACGGGCAGCGCGACCGGGTGAACACCCCGGCCATACAGGACCCCTCCGCCAGTTCGGCCACGAACAGGTCCTTGGCGCCGGGCTTGGGCTTCAGCCCCGCGGCAACGCCGGCCACCCGGACACCGGGCACCGCTCCGACCTCGGGAAAAGCCGCCGGTGCCAGCGACGATACGGGCAGATCCGATCCAGCTACCACCTACCGGCCCTCTCTCGGCATCCGCCCGTCCCTCACGCCAGACCCCGGTCCCGAACCGGAGAGCGCGGCAGCCCGCGAGGTCCCCCCTCGCCCCGCAGCATCACTGTGCGACCGGGGCTTGCGCGTCCTCGATCGGATTGCCGTCGGCATCGTAGTAGATGATCTCGGCATCGGCACGCAGGTCGTCGAAGATACCCTGCAGGATCTCCCCCTCCAGCGACTGGCGAAGGTCGGCCTCGACCTCCTCCAGGCTCGGCTGCGGGGGGGTTCGCCGGTCTTCGACCAGGATCACGTGCCAGCCGAACTGGGTCTCCACCGGCGTATCGGTGAAGGTGCCGGGCACCAGCGCGAAGGCGACCTCGGCAAACGGCGCGACCATCTGTCCTTCGGTGAAGTAGCCCAGGTCCCCGCCATTGGGGCCGCTGGGGCCGATCGAGACTTCTTCGGCCAGGGCCGCGAAATCCTCCCCACCGGCCAGCCGGTCGATGACGTCGGCGGCCTCCTCCTCGGACTCGACGAGGATATGACGGGCACTGACCTCGTCCTCGGCGGGGTTCGCCGCCAGATACTCCCGATAGGCCGCGTCCAGGACGTCCGGCGTGATCTCGGCCTCGAGCCGCCGCTCCAACCAGACGCCCTGCAGCACACTGCGGCGGGCCCGTTCCAGCCGGTCGACAACGGCCGGATCGTCGGCCAGGCCTTCGGCCTCGGCCTGGTTGGCGATCAACACACCCATGGCGAGCTGATCGGCGATCTGCGGCAGCAGCATCTGAGGCGGCAATTGCTGGAGCTGCGGCGGCAGGTTCTGGATCGCGCGCATGACGTCGCTCTCGGTCACGGCGACACCGTCGGCCGTCAGCACGAGGCGGTCGGCCGGCGTCTCCTGCGCAAGAGCGGTCCCGGCGGTCAGGACCGTGACCGCCGCGACAGCGGACAGGGTGGCAAGGCGGAAGGTCATCATCGATCCTGTCTGATCGGTGGAGGATGGGGACGGTATCTGCGCCGTCCGCCGGTCGGTCGGGCGCAGGTTAACCACAGTGCCGGCAGGGACGGCAAGGCGGGCTCGGCGGCCGTCCCGGACGGGGCGGCTCGGGTCAACCGGCCTCGGTCCGACCCATCGCCAGAAACTTCTCCCGCCGGCGCCGGCGTAGGAGCGCCCCGTCGACGCCGCCGGTTTCGGCCAGCGCCGACGCGATCGCCGTTCCGACATCGGCGATCATCCGATCGGGATCCCGATGGGCCCCGCCGACCGGCTCCCTGATGACATCGTCGATGACGCCGAGCTGCTTGAGATCCGCGGCGGTGAGCCTCAACGCCTGGGCGGCGTCGGCGCTGTGGCTGGCGCTCCGCCACAGGATCGATGCGCAGCCTTCGGGCGAGATCACCGAATAGACCGCGTGCTCCAGCATGAGCACCCGGTCGGCGGTGGCGATGGCGATCGCCCCACCCGAACCGCCCTCGCCGATCACGACGGACACGAACGGCACCGACACCCCCAACCCGACCTCGATCGATCTGGCGATGGCTTCGGCCTGACCCCGCTCCTCGGACGCGATACCGGGATAGGCGCCGGCGGTGTCGATCAGCGTCACGATCGGCAGCGTGAACCGCTGCGCCATCTGCATCAGGCGCTGGGCCTTCCGGTAGCCCTCGGGACGGGCACTGCCGAAATTGTGCCGGACGCGGTCTTCGGTGTCGGCACCCTTCTCATGCCCCATGACGACGACGCTTTGACCGCGGAACCGACCCAGGCCGCCGACGATCGCCTGATCCTCCCCGAACGCGCGATCCCCGGCCAAGGGGGTGAAGTCGTCGATCAACGTACCGATGTAGTCGAGGGTGTGGGGCCGGTTGGGATGGCGGGCGACCATCACCTTCTGGGCGGGGCTCAGCTTCTCGTAGGTCTGCCGCAACAGCCGATCGGCCTTGGCCTGCAGCTTGCCGACCTCCTCAGCGATGTTGATGTCACCGCCGTCGGACAGGTGGCGGAGGTCTTCGATCTTGCCTTCGAGCTCGGCGATCGGTTTCTCGAAATCCAAGAAGGTCTGCATCGGGGAACGGCTGGCCTGACACGAACGATGAAGCGAAAACAACGGGCGCACCTAGAGCATCCTGCGTCCGAACGGACGCAGATAAGATGCTCTAACTCTTTAAACTAGATCATCTTATCTGCGTTCAGATGAGTCCATCTGAACGCAGGA
>JANQKE010000159.1 GCA_028281265.1 Alphaproteobacteria bacterium
CGATTCCAACATCACTCACCATGCTCTGGCACCCCCGCCGAAAGTGTGCGGAATCATGTTGGGGACGATGCCAATCGGCGTGGCCGCCGGGCGCGATGAATGGTCTGACCTTATGGCCCGGCCAAAACTTCCCGCAACCGGGTCCAGCGCCGCCGAGCCGAGGCGTTGCGGACAGCGATGGCAACCGCCTTGCGTTGACCGACCAACACGACCAGCTTTCGTCCCCGGGTGACACCGGTGTAGAGCAGGTTGCGCTGAAGCATGGCGTAATGCTGGGTCATCACCGGAATGATGACGGCCGGGTATTCGGACCCCTGCGCCTTGTGGATCGTCGCGGCGTAGGCCGGCACCAGGGCATCGAGATCCCCCAGTCCGTAGACAACACGCCGGGCATCGAACCAGACCGTTAACTCGCCCGCCTCGGTATCCACGGCATCGATGAAGCCGATGTCGCCGTTGTACACCTCGCGGTCGTAGTCATTCTCGATCTGCATGACCTTGTCGCCGGGTGCGAAGGTCCAGCCAAACTTCTCGATGCGGGCCGGCGGATCGGGGTTCAGGGTCGCCTGTAGGTCAACGTTCAGGGAACGGGCACCAATGCCGCCCCGGTTCATGGGGCACAGGATCTGAATGTCCCGGATGGGATCGAGGCCGAAGCGGGCGGGGATGCGCGCCCGCACCAGTTCGACGATCCGGGCCAGGGCGGTCTCGGGATCGTCGGCCGGTACGAAGTAGAAATCGCTCTCACCTTCGGGTCTCGTCAGGTCGGGGATGTGGCCCTCGTTGATCCGATGTGCCGTCGTGATGATGCGGCTTTGCGCGGCCTGGCGGAACACCTCGGTCAGGCGCACCACGGGAACCGCCCCGGAGGCGATAATGTCGGCGAGCACCTGCCCCGGTCCCACCGAAGGCAACTGGTCGATGTCGCCCACGATCAGGGCGGCCGCCGTGTCCGGCACGGCGCGCAGCAACGCGTGCATCAACAGCACGTCGACCATCGAGGTCTCGTCGATGACCAGCAGGTCGCAATCGAGTGCATGCTCGGCGCAGCGCTTGAAGCCGCCCGTCTTCGGATCGACCTCGAGGACGCGGTGAATGGTCCGCGCCTCGTATCCGGTCGCCTCGCTCATGCGCTTGGCGGCCCGTCCGGTCGGCGCGCACAACATCAGACGCGTCCCCTTGGCGGCGAGGATGCGCAGAATGGCCTTGAGCAGGGTCGTCTTCCCGACACCGGGACCGCCGGTGATGACCAACACCCGGGACAGCAGCGCCAGGCGCACGGCGGCCTTCTGGCTATCGGCCAGGTCCAGTCCGATCTTTCCCTCGACCCATGGGATCGCCTTGTCCGGGTCGATCGACGGCCAGGGCAACGGCCCCTCACGCAAGGCTCTCAGGCGTTCGGCGATGCCCTGCTCCGCGCGGTACAACCCAGCCAGGAACACGCACCGCATCTCGCCCATCGTGGTCTCGACGACCGTGCCCTCTGCCAGTTCGTCGGCCAGCGCGCTCTCGACCAAAGGAATGTCGACCTCCAGCAGGGTCTGGGCCAGCGGAACCAGTTCGGCCACCGGGAGGCCGCAATGGCCCTCGTCCATGGCCTCGGTGAGCGCATAGCCGATCCCGGCGCGGACCCGAAT
>JANQKE010000206.1 GCA_028281265.1 Alphaproteobacteria bacterium
CGGCGTCGCTCGTCGTCGAATAGGCCCCGGCATGTCCTTCCTCCTCGCTCCTGGCATCAGGGCCCATCCCCCTCGGCAGATCCGCCCGATAGTCCCTGAAAACGCTCTAGAGCAGTGCCTAGCCGGGGAACTCGGCCAGGCCGAACTTCGTGGTCGGGCGCCGCGACCGGGGCGATCCGGTGAACCGGGCCAGGGGGCCAATCGCGACGATGGCGGCGAACAACAGGACGATCTCGATATGGTAGACGGCGCTGTAGCCGGCCGACGGGTCGGTGATCGCCGGACCGAGCACGCCGCGATCGGCCAGGGCGGCGACGAGGTCGCGGATCGCCCCCCCGGCGGCGATGGCGGCCCCCGCGGCGGTGGCCTGGACGGCCCCCCATGCGCCCAGGGCCAGGCCGCTCTGCACCGTGTCGGCCAGGTTCATCGCCGCGGTCAGCGTCCCCACCAGGAACAGACCACTGCCGAAGCCGATCAGAACGGTGCCCAACTGGAACAGCAGCGCCGATCCGAGCGGGCCTGCGAAGATCACGATGGCGAAGGCGAACGCGCCGATCAGCGCGCCATAGGCGGCCAGCCGATGCGGGTTCATCCCTTGGGTGAGGTGTCGGGCCGCAAGCGCGAACCCGGCCAGCGTTCCGCCGGCGAACAAGGCGGTCAGCGCCGTCGTCGACGCCACGCTGAGCCCCAGGATCTCCCCGCCATAGGGTTCGAGCAGGATGTCCTGCATGCTGAACCCGGCGGCACCCAGGCCGACCGCGACCAGGAGACGCTTGGCGTCGGGCTGGGCGGACAGCCCGGCCCAGGCTTGTGCGAAACGCGGCCGCGGGCGCTCGTCCGGCGTCAGGTTCGGCCGCCGGGCCTCCTGCTTCCACAAGGCGACGGTGTTCAGAACGAGGGTGACGACGGCCGCCCCCTGGATCACCTGGATCAACCGGGTCTGCGCGAAGTCCTGCAAGAAGAAGCCGAACAGCAGGGAACTGCCGACCATGCCGACCAGCAGCATCACGTAAAGCAGCGCCACCACCCGCGGTCGGCTTTCCTCCGGCGCGAGGTCCGTCGCCAGGGCCAAACCGGCGGTCTGGGTGGTGTGCAAGCCCGCCCCGACCAGCAGGAACGCCAGCGCCGCCCCGATCGGCCGGGCGAATTCCGGACCGTGGAGGGGGTCGGCCGACAGCACCAGCAGGGCGAACGGCATGATCGCCAGCCCGCCGAACTGCAGCAGCGTGCCGATCCAGATATACGGCACCCGCCGCCAGCCCAGCACCGACCGGTGGGTGTCGGAGCGGAAGCCGATCAGCGCCCGAAACGGGGCGAACAGGATCGGCAGCGCCAGCATCGCCGCCACCAGCGCCGCCGAGACGCCCAGTTCGACGATCATGACCCGGTTGAGCGTACCGGCCAACAACACCATCGCCATCCCGGCGGAGACCTGGAACAGCGACAGCCGGAGAATCCGGCGCAGCGGCAGCTCGGCCGTGGCCGCATCGGCAAACGGCAGCCACCGCGGGTTGAGCAGGGCCCAGCCGTCCTGCAAGCTGTTGATCGGCGCGGCGCGGCGGCTCATCGGCGGGCCAACTCCATCCCTTGGGACGTGTAGAAGCCGCTGTTCACCCGCCGGGTATCGGCAACCCGCCAGTTGCCCAGCAGCGGTTCTGCGGCGATCAGCCGGCGCAGCCTCGCCTCGCCGATCGGTTCGATCGCCGGCGCCCGGTCGCCGCGCGGGAACAGCGTGCCGACCGCGTGCATGGCGCTGAGCAACGGGGTGCGCGGGGCGAAGGTGAACACCATCGACCGCTCGGCCTTTTCCGCCAGCCGGCCGATCATGGTGACCTTGTCGTGCGGCAGGTAGTGGATGAACGAATCCATCGCCAGCACGTGGTCGAACCGGCCCAGCTCGGCCGCCAGCATGTCGCCGACCCGGAAGTCGATGCGGCCGGTGCTGAGATCCTCGGGCGCCCGCTCCCGGGCCAGGGTGACCAATGTCTCGGAGAGATCGATGGCGACCACGTCGGCCCCGCGGCGGGCCAGCTCCACCGCCGCCATGCCGGTCCCGCAACCGGCGTCCAGCACCCGCCGCCCGCCGAGATCCTCCGGCAACCAGCCCAACAGGATCCCGCGCATGCGATCCCGCCCCGCCCGGACGGTGGCGCGGATACCGCTGACCTTGGCGTCGGAGGTGAGCTTCGACCAGGCATCGGCCGCGGTGCGGTCGAAATACCGTTCGAGCTCCGACGAGCGTTTCCGATAGGTTGCCGTGTGCATCTCACTCGTAGCCCAGGAAATCGAACAGGTCGCGGTCCTTCATCGGCATGACCGGGGTGGGTTCGACGCCCTGCCACAGCATGTCGGCCAGGCGCAGATACTCGTTCTGGACCGCCACGATCTCCGCACTGTCGCCCATCTCGAACAGGGTCGCCTTCTTCAGCCGCGATCGGCGGATGGCATCGAGGTCGGGCAGATGCGCCAGGCGCCGGATGCCGGTCGCCTCGGCGAACCGGTCGATCTCGTCGGTCGCCGCACTGCGGTTGGCGATCACCCCGCCGACCCGGACCTCGTAGTTCTTCGCCTTGGCCTGGATGGCGCAGATGATCCGGTTCATCGCGAAGATGCTGTCGAAGTCGTTGGCGGCGACGATCAGCGCGCGCTCGGCGTGCTGCAGCGGCGAAGCGAAGCCGCCGCACACCACGTCACCGAGCACGTCGAAGATCACCACGTCGGTGTCTTCGAGCAGATGGTGCTCCTTGAGCAGCTTGACGGTCTGACCGACCACATAGCCGCCGCAGCCGGTACCGGCCGGCGGCCCGCCGGCTTCGACGCATTGCACGCCGTTATAGCCTTCGAAGACGAAGTCCTCGACGCGCAACTCCTCGGGATGGAAGTCGACCGACTCCAGGACGTCGATCACCGTCGGGCACAGCGCCTTGGTCAGGGTGAAGGTGCTGTCGTGCTTGGGATCGCAGCCGATCTGCAGCACCCGCTTACCGAGCTTGGAGAACGCGACCGACAGGTTGGACGAGGTCGTGCTCTTGCCGATCCCGCCCTTGCCGTAGACCGCGAACACCTTGGCGGAGTCGATCTGCACATTGGGGTCGAGCTTGACCTGGACGCTGCCCTCCCCGTCTGCCCGTTTGGGCAGGACGGGCGAATTGTCCAATGGCGCCATGATGCGGTCTCCTTCCCGTTGTTGTCGCGCGCCGGCCGATCAGGCCGCCACGGTTTCGGCGATGCCCTCGAGACGGTCTTCGAGTTCGTCACTGGCCTGCTGCAGGGCTGCAAGGACCGTCTCGTCGGGCTTCCAGTAGTTGCGATCGCTGGCTTCGAGCAGACGATTGACCACCCGCGCCGACGCCTTCGTATTGAGCGCGGCCAATCGATTGCGCATCCCCTCGTCGAGCACGAAGGTCTCGGTCATCTTCTGATAGACCCACGGCGCCACATCGCCGGTGGTGGCCGACCAGCCCAGGGTGTTGGTGATCTGGGCTTCGATCTGGCGCACGCCCTCATAGCCGTGCTCGAGCATGCCCTCGTACCATTTCGGATTGAGCGTGCGGGTCCGGGTCTCCAGCGCCACCTGCTCGGCCAGGCTGCGGACCTTGCTCTCCCCCCGGGTCTGGTCGCCGATATAGACGGCCGCCGCCCTGCCCTTGGCCTGCTGCACCGCCCGGCCGATGCCGCCGAGCGTGTCGAAGTAATGGTCGACGGTGGTGACCCCGAGTTCGATCGACTCCAGGTTCTGATAGGCCAGATCGACGCTCGCCAGCACGCTTCTCAGCAGCTCCGGCCGGGCGGCCGGGCGGCCGTCGCGGCCATAAGCGAAGCATTTGCGCCTGGTATAGGCGTCGGCAAGCTCGTCCTCCTCCTGCCAGGCACCGCTATCGACCAGTTGGTTGACGTTGGAGCCGTAGGCGCCGTCGGCGTTGGAGAACACCCGCAACGCCGCCTGATCGAGGTCGACGCCATGCGCGGCCTGGTAAGCCAGGACATGCTTGCGGACGAAGTTGCGTTCCGCCGGTTCGTCCGCCACGGCGGCAAGATAGGCGGCCTCGGCCAACAGTTTGATCTGCAGCGGCAACAGATCGCGGAAGATGCCCGACAGGGTCATCATCACATCGATCCGCGGCCGGTCCAGCTCTTCGAGCGGGATCAGCACCGCGCCGGCCAGCCGGCCGAACCCGTCGAAACGCGGCCTGGCCCCGATCAAGGCCAGGGCCTGGCCGATCGGCACCCCCTCGGTCTTCAGATTGTCGGTCCCCCAAAGCACCATGGCGACGGTTTCGGGCAACGGATTGCCGTCATCCATGTAGCGCCGGACCAGCTTATCGGCCTGGGCGGCGGCATCCGCGACGGCGAAGGCCGAGGGCAGCCGGTAGGGGTCGAAGCCGTGCAGGTTGCGCCCGGTCGGCAGGATCTCCGGTGTCCGCAGCAAGTCCCCGCCGGGTGCGGGCGGGATGAAATGCCCGTCGAGCGCCCGCAGGATCGCCGGGATCTCGCTGTCGACCGACAGCAACCGCTCGGTTTCGACCAAGGTGTCGAGGTGCCCCAGGGTCGCGTCGTCGGCCTCGAACGCCGGATCGAGGGCGACGGCCTGCTTCGGCGCCACGCCGTCGGCGATCGCCCGGATCAGCGCCTCGTTCGGCCGGCGACCGAGCAGCCCTTCGCCCAGATTGGCCAGGGTCTCATGCCGGCTGTCCGCGCTCGGCGTCGAGCCGACGACGTGCAAGCCGTCGGGGATGAGGGTGTATTCGAGCTCCAGCACCTGTTCGGTGAGCGTCGCCAGCCGCGGGCTCTGATCCTGCGTGGTGTCCCAGACCGGTTCCGGCTCGGCGAGGTCGACCGCCGCGGCCTGTGCCTGGATGACCTCCAGCAGCCGCACGCGTTCGGCCTCCTCCTCCGGCGGCAGTCCGCGCCAGCGGTCGAGCGAGGCCTTCAGGTCGAGCAGCCCCCGATAGAGCCCGGCCTGGCCCAACGGTGGGGTCAGATAGCTGATCAAGGTCGCCGCCGCCCGCCGCTTGGCGATCGCGCCCTCGGAGGGGTTGTTGGCGGCGTAGAGATAGAGGTTCGGCAGATCGCTGATCAGCCGGTCCGGCCAGCAATCGCCGGACAGCCCGGCCTGCTTGCCCGGCATGAACTCGAGCGCCCCGTGGGTGCCGAAATGCAGCACCGCATGGGCCCCGAAATCGTCGCGCAGATAGCGGTAGAAGGCCGAGAAGGCGTGGGTCGGTGCGAAGCCCCGCTCGAACAGCAGCCGCATCGGGTCGCCCTCGTAACCGAAGGCCGGCTGGATCCCCACCAGCACGTTGCCGAACCGGGCGCCCAACACCTGGATCGAGCGACCATCGGTCTGCTGCCGGCCCGGGGCGGGGCCCCAGGCGGCCTCGATGTCCTCGAGCCAGCGTTCCTCCCGGACATGACTGTCGACCGGGATCTGAGCGACGACATTGGCGTCGGCACCGAAGAACGCGGCATTGCCCTCGACGATCTGGTCGCGCAGCGCATCGACGGTCTCGGGCATGTCGACCCGATAGCCGTCCTGCCGCATCGCGGCGAGCACGTTGTGCAGGGACTGGAACACCGACAGATAGGCCGCCGTCCCGGTCGCTCCGCTGTTGGGTGGGAAGTTGAACAGGACGACGGCGACCTTGCGCTCGGCGCGCCGGGCCCGGCGCAGGGCGATCAGCCTGGTCACCCGGGCGACCAGCATGTCGGTCCGCTCCGGACACGCATGCATTTCGTGCGAGGCCGCACCGCCGTCGAAGTGGCAGTGCCGATGGCAGCCCTGGCAGGTGCCTTCGACCAGTCCGAAGCGGCCGCCATAGACCATCGGGCTGGTCGCCCCGTCGAGCTCGGGGATCGCCACCATGATGGTGCTTTCCACCGGCAGCAGCCCGCGGTCGGATCCGCCCCATTGATCGAGGGTCTGGAACTCCAGCGCATGCACCGCGAGATAGGGCACATCCAGCCGCTCCAGCATCGCCTTGGCGGCGTCGGCATCGTTGTAGGCCGGCCCGCCCACCATCGAGAACCCGGTCAGGGAGACCACGGCGTCGACCGTGACCCGGCCGTCCTTCATGAAGTAGCGTTCGACCGCCGGGCGGCTGTCGAGACCCGAGGCGAAGGTCGGGATCACCCGCAGCCCTTGCCGTTCGAACCGGTCGATCACCCCGTCATAGTGCCCGGTATCGCCAGCCAGAACGTAAGACCGCATGAGCAGCAGACCGACCGTGCCCTTGGGCGCACCGGTGACGCCGGGCAGCGCGCGCGGATCCTCGCCGACCCGGCGGCCGCGAGAGCGCGGGTGATACAGGCCGACATCGGGATACGCCTCCGGCGGGGCGGCGGACGCCCGCTCGCGCAGGTCGGCACGCGGGCCGTCGGCGTACCGGCCGACCAGAAACCGCACCAGATTGGCCATGTTGGTGTCCGAGCCGGCCAGCCAGTATTGCAGGCTCAGGAAGTAGGCACGGACATCCTGAGCGGTGCCGGGAATGTATTTCAGGATCTTCGGCAGCCGGCGCAGCAGCGCCACCTGGTTGGCCGCCGCCGCCGGCGTGCCGGACTTCTTGCCCCGCAACCGCTTGAGCAGGGACAGCGGCCCGCCCTTCTGGCTGCCGTCCATGGTGAACCGACCCAGCCGGGTCAGGCGCACCACCTCCCCGGCCGAAACCGCGCCGATGATGGCGTCGCAGTCGGCCCGCCGCGCCTGCAGATCGGCCAGGATCGGGCTGAAATGCTCCTCGGTGAACAGCATCGCCGCAACGATGATGTCGGCCGTGGCGATGTCGGCCTTGCAGCGCTCCAGCGCCTCGGGGTGCCGGTCCCAATCGGCCGCGGCGTGGTAGGCCAGATCGACCTCCGGCAGGTCGCACGCCAGATCCGTCCGGGCACGGGTCGCAGCCGCCGCCAGATGGCTGTCCATGGTGATGACGACGACGCGGCAGCCCGCGTCGCCGGCATCAGCGCGCGTAGTGGGCCTTGGCGTCATACAGCGTCTCCAGCGTGATCCGGGTCAGCCCCATCTCGGCGGCGTAGCGTTCGGTGTTCCGTTGGGCCTTGCCGCGCACGAAGAACGGGATCTTCTTGAGTTCCTGGAGGGCCTCGGGCGTCCATTCGGCCGGGCCGGTCGCGGCCTCGGGCTCGGGGATCGCCGCGGCCGTTTCGGCCGGCTCCAAGACGGCCGCTTCTGCGGTCTGGGTGCCGGCATCTCCCGTCGCCGGCTCGGACGGCTCGACCCGTGCGCCGCCCTTGCCCAGATGCGAGGGGGCGGCATCGCCGTGGAACTCGAAATCCTCCCGGAACATGGTCAGGAGGTGTTCCTCCAGCCCCATGGTCAGGGGATGCACCCAGGTGTCGAACAGGACGTTCGCACCCTCGAACCCCATCTGCGGCGAGTAGCGCGCCGGGAAGTCCTGGACATGGACCGGGGCGGAAATCACCGCACAGCCGATACCCAGCCGCTTGGCGATGTGCCGCTCCATCTGGGTGCCGAGCACGAGTTCGGGGGCGGCCTCCTCGATCTTGGCTTCGACTTCGAGATAGTCGTCGGTGATCAGCGGCTCGACATCGTAGCGCTTGGCCGCCTCCCGCACGTCCCGGGCGAACTCCCGGGCATAGGTGCCCAGGCCCACCACCTTGAAGCCGAACTCGGTCGCCGCGACCCGGGCGGCGGCGATGGCGTGGGTGGCATCGCCGAAGACGAAGACCCGCTTGCCGGTCAGATAGGTCGAGTCGATCGACCGGGAGTACCAGTTGAACCGGGACGGCTCGCCGTTGAGCACCGGTTCGGGGTCGAGGCCGGTGATCTGCGCGACCTCCCCGATGAAGTCCCTCGTGGCGTTGACGCCGATCGGCACCACCGTGGTCATCGGCTGATGGAAGGTCCGCTTGAGCCAGTTGGCCGCCACCGACGCCGTTTCGGGGTACATCACGACGTTGAAGTCGGCCTCCCCCAACCGGGTGATGTCGGTCGGCGTCGCGCCGTAGGGGGCGACGACGTTGATGTCGACCCCCATCATGCCGAGCAGATGGGTGATCTCCTGGATGTCGTCGCGGTGCCGGAACCCCAGTGCGGTCGGGCCGAGCAGGTTACAGGTCGGCCGCCGCTCCGGGTCGGGCGCCGGCCGCCGGGTCCCCGGCGGCGGGGCGAACGGACCGCACAGGCCGCGGACGATCTGGTAGAAGGTCTCGGCCGCTCCCCAGTTTTCCTTGCGTAGGTAGGACGGCAACTCCAGCGGGATCACCGGGATCGGCAGGCCCAACGCCTTGGCGAGGCCGGCGGGATCGTCCTGGATCAACTCCGCCGTGCAGGAGGCGCCGACGATGATCGCCTGCGGGTCGAACCGCTCATGCACCTCCCTGGCGGCGGATTTGAACAGCTCCGCCGTGTCGCCGCCCAGGTCGCGGGCCTGGAAGGTGGTGTAGGTGACCGGCGGGCGCTTCTTGCGCCGTTCGATCATGGTGAACAGAAGGTCGGCATAGGTGTCGCCCTGGGGAGCATGCAGCACGTAGTGCAGCCCCTCCATCGCGGTGGCGACCCGCATCGCCCCGACATGGGGTGGCCCTTCATAGGTCCAGACGGTCAGCTTCATGGCGTCTCAGACCTCCAGGCGCTGCTTGCGGAGCACCGGACGGGCGAACAGTTCGGCCAGGTCGCCGGCCTGCTCGTAGCCGTGCACCGGTGTGAACACGAGTTCGATCGACCATTTGGTGGTCAGCCCCTCGACCTCGAGCGGGTTGGCGAGGCCCAGGCCGCAGACCACGAGATCCGGCTGGTCCTCCCGACAGCGATCGAGCTGGCGGTCGACATGCTGCCCTTCGCTCAGCCGCGTGCCTTCGGGCAACCAGGCCAGCTCCTCGGCCAGGTGCTGGCGGTGCAGATAGGGGCTGCCGACCTCGGCCAGCCGCATCCCGACCTCCCGGTTGAGGAAACGGGCCAGGGGCACCTCGAGCTGGCTGTCGGGGAAGAAGAACACCCGCTTGCCGGCAAGCCGGTCGCGATAGTGCTGCACCGCCTTCCGGGCGCGGCGATGCGGGGCGTCGGTGACCCGGTCGAACCGGTCCCCGGACACCCCGAACAGATCGGCCGCGGCCTTCAGCCAGGCGGTCGTTCCCTCGGCCCCGAAGGGAAACGGTGCGGGCACCCGGCGGGCGGCCCTGTCCTCCAACAGACGGCCGGTCTCGGACAGGAAGGGCTGGGCCAACAGGAAATGCGTGTTGGGGCCGACCGCCGGGACGTCGGTGCTGCGCCGGGCTGGAAAGAAGCTGACGGGCCCGATGCCGAGATCGGCGAACAGCCGGGCGAACTGGTCTTCCACCACATCCGGCAGGGAGCCCACCACCATCAGAGATTTCGGCGCGTCCGCGGTCTCGGCCGGCAGGGTCGGCACGATGGCGGCCAGGCAGGCGTCCTCCCCTTGCGTGAAGGTGGTCTCGATACCGGAGCCGGAATAGTTCAGCACCTGGACTTGCGGGAAATACTGCCGGTTCAGCCGGCTCGCCGCCTTGGCCAGGTCGAGCTTGATCACCTCCGACGGGCAGGAGCCGACCAGGAAGAGCTGGCGGATGTCAGGTCGGCGCTCCAGCAGCCGCGCCACCACCCGGTCCAACTCCTCGTTGGCGTCGGCGAGACCGGCGAGGTCCCGTTCCTCCATCACGGCGGTGCCGAAGCGCGGCTCGGCGAAGATCATCACCCCGGCGGCCGACTGCATCAGATGGGCACAGGTGCGGGAGCCGACGATCAGGAAGAACGCGTCCTGGATCTTGCGGTGCAGCCAGATGATGCCGGTCAGCCCGCAGAAGACCTCCCGCTGGCCCCGCTCCTTGAGCACGGGGGTGTCGGCGCAGCCTTGCGTCGGTGCGGGACGGGGGGCGAGATCGACGGTCACGACGCCACTCCCAGTTGCTGGTTGGACGGGGTCGGGACGGTCCGGGCGGGCTCACCGGAAGCAAGACGGGCGAGCCGCAGCTTCCACAGGAACTGGGCGGCATTGACCACGTAGACGGCGTAGGCAGCCAGGGCGAGGATCATCTGCTGGGTGCCGGTCCCCCAGCCCAGCAGCAGCGCCGCCAGATAGGCCGTGTGCAGCGCCAGCACCGCCATGCTGACCACGTCTTCCCAGAAGAAGGCATCGGCGAAGAGGTACTTGCCGAACACCACCTTCTCCCAGATCGAGCCGGTGATCATGATCGTGTACAGGATCAGGGTCTTCAGCACGATCGAGGCGGTGGCCCAGGCCAGGCCCTCCCCGGTCGCGAGGGTCCGGATCACCAGCGCCAGACTGACCAGGAAGACCAGGAACTGCACCGGCGCGAGGATGCCCTGAACCAGCGTCCAGACCGTCTCGTCGCGGCGCCTACGCTGCTCGGGGGTGTAGATCGGTCGCCGCGCCGTCTGCGGCTCTTGCCGTGCCATCTCGGCATCTCTCCCATCGGGCGGAGCGGGCGGTGCCTGCCGGTCCCGCATCACCTGCCATGGGAGACTAAGAGCGCTTCCGCGGGTGCGTCAAGTCAAGTTGACACCAATTGATCTTTACACTCGACCGAAGCCCGACCTATCCTTTCCCGGCCGAGTGCGGTGAAGCACCAGGAGGCCCCGGCCATGGCCGTTCTTCATGATGCAGATCAATAGTCGCCTCGCCGTGGTCGTCCGGATTGCGGACACCGCCTCTACCATGGTCCCCTACAATGGGCGTACCGAAGGGCGAACGTTCGCCTGGGCGCTTCAATAAAATAGGGAGGGCGCCATGAGCAGGCATACTGCGCCGGCGGCATGGGACGCAAAGCCGGTCAACGGCACGGGTCCCAGGTCGACACGACGTATCAGAGCCGGATCCGGCCAGATCGCGACCGGAAGACCGCCGGCCGAGGCACCGTTGGCGGATCCCGCCCGCCTCGCCCGGCTGGAGCGGACCATCGAAGGAGAAGTCATCCCCCGGCTGATGCTGAGCCACAAGGTCGCGACAGCACCTTGCCTTCCCCGCCCGGTCGCCGACGCCACGGCCCCGCACCCGACGCTGGACGATTGCGCGCATCTGGCCCGCATCGTTATCCACAAGGACGTGCCGTTCGCCCTGAGTTTCCTGGATACGCTGCTGGACCGGGGTGTGCCGCTGGACGAAGTGTTCCAGGAGGTTCTGTGCGGCACCGCTGCCCTGATCGGACGGTTCTGGGAGAACGATATCTGCTGCTTCGCCGAGGTGACGATCGGCCTCAGCCGGCTGCAGCAACTGGTCCACGAACTGGCCCCGGCGATGGAGCGTGACGGCCCGGCCATTCCCCTGAACGAACAGGTGCTACTGCTGCCCGCCCCCGGCGAGCAGCACACCTTTGCCTTGGGTATTCTGGCGGTGTTCTTCCGTCGCGCCGGCTTCAACGTCTGGGGCGGGGAGGAGGATCGTTCCGACCAGTTGATCCCCCTTATCGGCGCCGAGCGGTTCGCAGCGATCGGGTTCTCGGCGGCAAGCGAGGACCGATTAGACAAGCTGGCAGCACTGATCCGCTGGATTCACCGAACCACCCCCAACGGCGGAGCTTTCATCCTCGTGGGCGGCCAAGCCTTCCAACGCGATCCCACGCGGGTCGCGCAGGTGGGTGCCGACGCGATGGCGCTTGACGGGCAGGACGCCGTGGTTCAGACGCTTTCGTATCTGAAACATCGGCATGATAGAGTTCCAGAGGCCCGTGACGCGCTTTGCGACAAAGGAGTTGGTTTCGGCTATGAGCAACCTGCCCCCCCATGGGCAGACCAGCCAGTTCCGCGACCCGACATCCACGCTCCCGCCCCTTGACCCCGGCGCTGTCGCGAGGGTCGTCACCGCCTCGGCCGACATCGCCCTGGTCCTGGATACAACGGGCGTCATTCAGGACCTGTCGGTCAGCACGAGCGCCCTGTCCCCGCACGATTGCGAGCACTGGTACGGCCTGCCCTGGGCCGATACCGTAGCCTCCGACAGCCGTGCGAAGGTCGAGCAGCTCCTCACCGAATCCCATGGCTCCGCACCGGCCAAGGCGCGGGAAGTGAACCACCGCCGGGCAGACGGCAGCAGCGTGCCGGTGCGCTATACCGCAATCGGCCTTGACGACCATGGCACGGTCCTGGCGATCGGGCACGATCTGCAGGTCATCGCCACCCTGCAGCAGCAGTTGGTGCGGGCCCAACAGTCCATGGAGCGCGAGTACGCACGCCTGCGCCACTCCGAGACGCGCTACCGCCTGCTGTTCCAGATCTCCGCTGAATCGGTGCTGATCGCCGATGCGGTGAGCCGCCGCATCATCGATGCCAACCCGGCTGCGGCGGAGACCATCGGCGTGCCGGTCAACAAACTCGTCGGACGGGACCTCGAGGATCTGTTCGAAGCGGCCGACCGCGAGCCGATGCGCCAGATGCTGGCCGAAGTGCGCTATACCGGCCGGGCGACCCCGGTGTCCGGGACCCTGTCGGCCGCCGGCAGGTCACGGCTGATCGCCGCGTCCCTGTTCCGGCACGAGAACACCAGCCAGTTTCTCATCCGCCTGATGCTCCCGAGCGAGCATCTCGGGTTGGGACCGGCGGCCGGCGCCGTTCGGTCGCCGGCGCTGGACATCGTCGCCGGGCTGCCGGACAGCTTCGTCGTCACCGACCCCGACCGGCGGATCCTGACCGTCAATCAGGCCTTCCTGGATCTGATCCAAGCGGCCAGCGAGCATCAGGTCCGCGGCGAGCCGCTAGAGCGCTGGATCGGGCGCACGGGGGTCGACTTCAACGTGCTGATCGCCAATCTGCGGGAGTACGGCTCGATCCGGAACTTCGGCACCATCGTGCGCGGCGAGTACGGCACGACCGAGGAGATCGACCTCTCGGCGGTGTCGGCGCTGGAAGGAGAGGAGCCGTGCTACGGCTTCGTGCTGCGGCCGATCACCCGCCGCACCGCCGTCGAGCCGGAAGCGGAGCACGGCCTGCCGCAATCGGTCGAACAACTGACGGAACTCGTCGGCCGCGTGCCGATGCGGGAAATCGTCCGCGACACCACCGAGATCATCGAGCGGCTCTGCGTCGAAGCCGCGCTGCGCAAGACCGGGGACAACAGGGCCTCGGCCTCGCAACTGCTGGGGCTGAGCCGGCAGAGTCTGTACGCCAAGCTGCGCCGCTACGGCCTGGGTGACGATTCCGACGACAGCGAATGAGCCGGTAGCCGGGTTGCAGCCGGCCGCGCCTTCGACTTCATGTCAAGGCGCGCTGCCGCACCTGTCTTGATCCAGCGCAGAAAGTGTCAATCCAGATTGACGCTACTTTGTGTCAAGAGTAGCGTGCGGTTCATGACACAGGCGATCCCCACCGCACGTGCCGTCGCTCTGCCTGGGCCGAAGGCGACCCTGACGCTCCTGAAGCCGGTCACCTGGTTCGCGCCGATGTGGGCGTTCATGTGCGGGGCGGTGTCGAGCGGGGTCTCGCTGGCCGACGGGTGGATGCTGGCGCTGGCCGGGATCGTGCTCGCCGGCCCGCTGGTCTGCGGCACCAGCCAGGCGGTCAACGACTGGTTCGACCGCCATGTCGACGCGATCAACGAACCCGACCGGCCGATCCCGTCGGGCCGCATTCCCGGTCGCTGGGGTCTGTATATCGCGATCGTCTGGACGATCGTCTCCTTGGTGGTGGCGGCGAGCCTGGGGATGTGGGTGTTCTGGGCGGCGGTGGTCGGCCTGGCCCTGGCCTGGGCCTACAGCGCCCCGCCGTTCCGGCTCAAGCAGAATGGGTGGTGGGGCAATCTCGCCGTCGGCGTGTCCTATGAAGGGCTGGCCTGGTTCACCGGAGCGGCGGCGCTGCTGGGTGCGTTGCCCGCACCGGAGATCATCCTGCTCGCCGTCCTCTACAGCCTGGGCGCCCACGGCATCATGACGCTCAACGACTTCAAGTCGGTCGAGGGCGATCGGGCGATGAACCTCAAATCCCTGCCGGTGCAGCTCGGGGTCCGCCGGGCGGCCCACCTGGCCTGCTGGGTCATGGCGATCCCGCAGGTCGTGGTGATCGGCCTCCTGCTCGGCTGGGGACAGCACCTGCACGCCGCCGGCGTGGTCGTCCTGCTGGCGGTCCAGGCCCAGTTGATGATCACCATGGTGCGCGCACCCAAGGACAAGGCCGCCTGGTACAATGCCACCGGCACGACCCTGTACGTGCTGGGCATGCTGGTCAGTGCCTTCGCCGTCAGCAGCCACCTCGCCGCCCTTCCCTAGACGATCAGGATCCGGCCCATGTCTCCCCCCGGCTTGAGTTGGCTCGGCATCGTCCGATTGGGTCTGGTGCAGACGGCCTTGGGGTCGATCGTGGTGCTGATGACCTCCACCCTCAATCGGGTGATGGTGGTGGAACTCGCCCTGGCGGCCCTGCTGCCCGGTGTCCTGGTCGGCATCCACTACGCGGTCGAACTGTTGCGGCCGCGCTGGGGTTACGGCTCCGACATGGGCGGACGGCGCACGCCGTGGATCATCGGCGGCATGGCGTTGTTGGCCGTCGGCGCGGTGATCGCGTCCAGCACGACCTTGATCCTGCCGACCCAGCTCTGGCTCGGCATGGCGATCGCCATCCTGGCTTTCGTCCTGATCGGTATCGGGGTGGGGGCGTCCGGCACGTCGCTGCTCGCACTGATCACCATCCGCACCGATCCGGGACGGCGGGCCGCGGCGGCGACCATCGTCTGGTTGATGATGATCGCCGGGATCGCGATCACCGCCGGGGTGGCCGGCGCACTGCTCGACCCGTTCTCCATCCCCCGGCTGATCGCCATCACCGCCGGCGTCGCCGGCATCGCCCTGACGCTGACCGTGCTCGCGGTCTGGGGGGTGGAGCCGAGGACGGTGCCGGTCGCTGCCGACCCGGAAGCGCCGCATCGGGTCGCCCCGGAAGACCGTCCGGGCTTCTTCGCCGCCATGCGCGCGGTGTGGGCCGACCAGAAGGCCCGGCGGTTCAGCGTGTTCGTGTTCGTCTCCATGCTCGCCTTCAGCGCTCCCGACCTGGTGCTGGAGCCGTTCGCGGGGGCGGTGTTCGGCTACACACCCGGTGAATCGACCCAGCTCACCTCGACCCAGCACCAGGGCGTGTTCCTGGGCATGATCCTGGTCGGCGTGATCGGCAGCGTCTTCAGGGGCCGGCCCCTGGGATCGCTGACCGGCTGGACCGTGTTCGGCTGTGCCGCCTCCGGAGCCGCCCTGATCGTCATCGCCTCCGGCGGGGTGATCGGAACCGCCTTCCCCCTCAAGGGTGCGGTGTTCGCGCTCGGCATGACCAACGGCATGTTCGCGGTCGCGGCGATCGGCTCGATGATGGCCCTGGCCGGCGCCAACGGCGGCGGCCGGGAAGGAACGCGGCTCGGCTTCTGGGGGGCGGCCCAGGCGGCGGCCTTCGGGTTCGGCGGGCTGCTCGGCACCGGCAGCCTCGATGCCGGCCGGCTGCTGCTCGACTCCGCCGCCCTGCCCTACACGCTGGTGTTCCTGATGATCGGCACGCTGTTCTTCTGGGCCAGCGCCCTGGCGTGGTGGGCGGCCCGGCCGATGACGGTACCGGCCGTCGCAGCCGTCCCGACATCCGTCGATGGTCAGGTCACCGCCTCCGTCCCCCGATCCCCCCCGACGCCTGCGCTGCCGAGCCTGGCCGGCGCGCCCGGCCGCTGACCGCGCCGCCACCTCGTTGCGGCCCCGATCACCAAGGAGTCCTCCGTCATGACCGAGCTGGAGCAGTTCGACGTCATCGTCGTCGGTGGCGGCCCCGCCGGGGCCACCGCGGCCAACGATCTCGCCGCCAAGGGCCATGCGGTCATGCTCCTCGACAAGGCCGGCCGGATCAAACCCTGCGGCGGTGCGATCCCGCCGCGGCTGATCCGCGACTTCGACATTCCCGAGGATCTCCTGTGCGCCAAGATCAACTCGGCCCGGATGATCTCGCCATCGGATGTCGGCGTCGATATGCCGATCGAAGGCGGCTATGTCGGCATGGTCAACCGGGAGGTCTTCGACGAGTTCCTACGCGCCCGGGCCGCCAAGACCGGGGCGGACCGGCGGACCGGGGTGTTCAAGAGCCTCGAGGCCGATGGCGACCGGGTCCTGGTCACCTATCACGACACGGGCAACAAGGAGGTCCTGCACACCGTCGCCGCGCGCTGCGTCATCGGTGCCGACGGCGCACGCTCGGCCGTCGCCAGCCAGGCCGAGCTGCCGAACGCCGAGCGGGTGCCGTGCGTGTTCGCCTATCATGAGATCGTCAAGGCACCGGACGTGACCAACGACGCCTATCGGCCGACCCGCTGCGACGTGTACTATCAGGGCAAGCTGTCGCCCGACTTCTACGCTTGGGTGTTCCCTCACGGCGATACCGCCAGCATCGGCACCGGCAGTGCCAACAAGGGGTTCTCGCTGCGCGGCTCGGTCGGTGCGTTGCGCCAGACGATCGGCCTCGACGGGGCGGAGACGGTGCGCCGGGAAGGGGCGCCGATCCCGCTCAAGCCGCTGAAGAAATGGGACAACGGCAAGAACGTCATCGTTTGCGGCGATGCCGCGGGCGTGGTCGCCCCCTCCTCCGGCGAAGGGATCTACTACGCCATGGAGTCCGCCCGGGAGGTGGCGACATCGGTCGAGATGGCGCTGGTGTCGGGCGACGCGCGGGCGCTGGCCACCGCCCGCAAGCGGTTCCTCAAGCACCACGGCAAGGTGTTCTTCATCCTCGGGATCATGCAGTATTTCTGGTACCAGTCCGACAAGCGGCGGGAGCGCTTCGTCAGCATCTGTCAGGACGAAGATGTCCAGAAGCTGACCTGGGAAGCCTATATGAACAAGGAGCTGTCGCGCCGCGATCCGGGCAAGCACCTGAAGATCTTCCTCAAGGACACGGCCCATCTGTTCGGCATGATCTCCCCCTGGCACCGCAAGGACAGGGCTCAGCAGCACAAGTCGGCATGATCCCTCGCCCCCCGGGGTCGTCGAGACCGTCCCGCCCTTCATCCTGGCGGCATGGATAGCCTGTTCGCCAGCGGCCGCATCGTCGACCTGATCCTGGTCGCCGTGGCCCTGCAGGCAACGGGCCTATGGGCGGCCCGCCGGTTCGCCGATATCGGCCCCGGGCTCGGCCCGCTGGTCTGGACCCTCGCCTCGGGGGTCGGGCTGATGCTGGCGATCCGGGCCGGTCTGACCGATGCGCCATGGCCTGTGGTCGGCGGCTTCACGCTGTTGGGTCTCGCCTGTCACCTCGCCGATCTCCGCCAGCGCTGGCGGTAGCGTCCGTTCGTCCGCAAAATCGTCGACGCCCCCAACGGGTTTGTGGTTTAGGACGGACGGGGCGGCGGCGTGCGCCCGCCCATGACCGACAGAGAGCGATACCATGAAGAGCAGGGCCGCGGTGGCGTTCGAGGCGGGTAAGCCGCTGAGCATCGAGACCGTCGATCTCGAAGGCCCCCAGGCCGGCGAAGTGCTGGTGGAGGTCAAGGCGACCGGCATCTGCCATACCGACGAATTCACCTTGTCCGGTTCGGACCCCGAAGGCGCGTTTCCGGCGATCCTGGGACATGAGGGAGCCGGCGTGGTGGTCGAGGTCGGCGCCGGCGTAACGTCGGTCCGGCCGGGCGATCATGTCATCCCGCTGTACACGCCCGAGTGCCGGGAGTGCGAATACTGTCTGCATCCCAAGACCAACCTGTGCCAGGCGATCCGCTCGACCCAGGGCCAGGGGGTGATGCCGGACGGGACCTCCCGCTTCTCCCTGAACGGCGAGACGATCCTGCACTATATGGGCACGTCTACCTTCTCCAACTTCACCGTGTTGCCGGAGATCGCGGTCGCCAAGGTCCGGCAGGACGCCCCGTTCGACAAGATCTGCTACATCGGCTGCGGCGTGACGACCGGCATCGGGGCGGTGGTCAACACCGCCAAGGTGGAGCCGGGCGCGAACGTCGTCGTCTTCGGCCTGGGCGGCATCGGCCTCAACGTCATTCAGGGTGCCCGCATGGTGGGCGCCAACAGGATCGTCGGGGTCGACATCAACCCGGCCAAGAAGGCCATGGCCGAGCGTTTCGGGATGACCCATTTCGTCAATCCCGAGGAGGTCGCGGGCGATCTCGTCCCCTATCTGGTCGAACTGACCGGCGGCGGGGCCGACTACAGCTTCGAATGCATCGGCCGCACCGACACCATGCGCCAGGCCCTGGAGTGCTGCCACAAAGGCTGGGGGGAGAGCATCATCATCGGTGTCGCCGGCGCGGGCCAGGAGATTTCGACCCGGCCGTTCCAACTGGTCACCGGCCGGGTCTGGAAAGGCACCGCCTTCGGCGGCGCCCGCGGCCGCACCGACGTACCCAGGATCGTCGACTGGTACATGGACGGCAAGATCGAGATCGATCCGATGATCACCCACACCCTACCGCTCACCGAGATCAACACGGCGTTCGATCTGATGCACGCCGGCGAGAGCATCCGCTCGGTGGTGCTGTTCGACTGACGCGGGGCCGGGCCGCCCCCTTGCTTGTCGGCTGGGGCTCGCCTTGGGCTCTTCCCAGCCTAGGCTGGGCCGGTCTTCCTTCTTCGGGGCGATGCCGGCGGCGGCGTCCCGACCTCCTCCGCTGCTCCCAGACTCCCGACATGACTTTCGAGACGATCAACCGCTGGCGCTGCTTCGACGGCTGGCAGACGGTCTACGCGCATCCGAGCGAGGCCACCGGCTGCCGGATGGAGGTCGCGGTCTACACCCCGCCGCAGGCCGAAACCCAAGCCTGCCCGGTGGTCTACTACCTCTCCGGCCTCACCTGCACCTGGGAGAACGCGGTGACCAAGGCCGGTGCCCAGCGCTATGCCGCCGATCACGGCCTGATCCTGGTGTTCCCGGACACCAGCCCCCGCGGCGACGCCGTCGCCGACGCCCCCGACCGCTACGATCTCGGCAAGGGGGCCGGGTTCTACCTCGACGCCACCCAGGACCCGTGGGCCGAACATTACCGCATGGACGATTACGTGGTGCGGGAGCTGCCGGCGGTGCTGGAGCCGGTCCTGCCGACGGCCGACGGGCGGCGCAGCATCCTCGGCCACTCCATGGGCGGCCACGGTGCCCTGGTCCTGGCGATGCGCAATCCCGATCTCTACCAGGCGGTCTCCGCCTTCGCGCCGATCGTCGCACCCAGCCAGGTCGACTGGGGCCGCAAGGCGCTGACGGCCTATCTCGGCGACGACCCCACCGCCTGGGCCGCCTACGACGCCAGCGCCCTGGTCCGGTCGCGGGGATGGAAGGCGGACATCCTGGTCGATCAGGGGGAGGCCGACGCGTTCCTGACCTCGGGCCTGCGGCCGGAGCTGTTCGAGGCCGCATGCGCCGAGGCCGGGGTGCCGCTGACCCTGCGTCGACATGTGGGCTACGACCACAGCTACTACTTCATCGCCAGCTTCATGGCCGACCATCTGCGCTGGCATGCGGAGCGGTTGCGCCGCTGACCGCGGCGGCCGATCCGCTCGGACGTGATTGACGGCGCGGCAGAGCCTGCCCATGGTTGCATACCATGGCAACCGACACCCGACCCTTGGGAGAGGCCGAACGGCTGGACTGGCTCCGGCTGACCCGAACCGATCAGGTCGGCCCGGTCACCTTCCGCGCCTTGTTGGAACGCTTCGGCACGGCGGCCAAGGCGCTGGAAGCCCTGCCGGAGCTGTCCCGCCGCGGCGGCCGGACCAGACCGATCCAGCCGCCCTCCCGCGCCCAGGCCGAGCGGGAGGTCAAGGCGCTCGCCAAGCGCGGCGGCCGGTTCATCGCGGCCTGCGAACCGGACTACCCGCCGCTGCTGGCGGCGATCGAGGATGCGCCGCCGATCCTGGCGGTGATCGGTGCGGTGCCGATCCTGGCCAGTCCCGCGGTCGGGATCGTCGGTTCCCGCAACGCCTCGACCAACGGCCGAGGGCTGGCCGAGGCCTGGGCGCGGGAGCTGGGGTCCGCCGGCCTGACGATCGTATCGGGTCTGGCGCGGGGCATCGACGCGGCCGCCCATCAAGGCAGCCTGGTCACCGGTACCGTCGCCTGCATGGCCGGGGGCCTCGATCAGGTCTATCCGCCCGAACATGGCGAACTCGCCCGGCAGATCGCGCGCGACGGGGCCTTGATCAGCGAAGTGCCGCTGGGCGTCGCCCCCGGTGCCCGGCATTTCCCCCGGCGCAACCGGCTGATCTCCGGGCTCAGCCTGGCTGTGCTGGTGATCGAGGCCAACGCCCGATCCGGCGCGCTGATCACCGCCCGCATGGCCGGGGAGCATGGGCGGGAGGTGATGGCCGTCCCCGGCTCCCCACTCGACCCGCGCAGCCAGGGAGCCAATCGGCTGATCAAGGACGGGGCCCATCTGGTCGAACATCCCGACGACGTGATCGCCGTCCTGCGGCAGCTCGAAACCGGGGTCCGGGAGCGCGTGATTCCGGTCTATCGCGAGGATCAGACCATGCCGATGGTGGACGAAGCGACCCTGCGGCAAGCCCGTGTGGCGGTGCTGGAAGCCCTGTCCGTCACCCCCACCCCCGTTGACGATCTGATCCGCCACTGCCAATTGTCGGCTCCGGCGGTACGCACGGTGGTCCTGGAACTGGAGCTGGCCGGGCGGATCGAGCGGCAGGCGGGCGACCGGATTGCGCTGATCGCCTGACGGCACCGGGTTCCACCCGATCGTCCGGCGGCCGTCGGCGACGGCCGATTCTTCGTGAACGATCAACGGGATAGCTTCTTGCCTGGCGAAAACCTGGTCATCGTCGAATCGCCGGCCAAGGCGAAGACGATCAACAAGTATCTCGGCCGCGACTACCGCGTGCTCGCCAGTTTCGGCCACATCCGCGACCTGCCGCCCAAGGACGGCTCGGTCCGGCCGGAGGAGGACTTCGCCATGGACTGGGCGCTGGGCGACCGGTCCAAGAAGCATGTCGACGAGATCACCAAGGCCGCCAAGGAGGCCGCCCGCGTCTATCTCGCCACCGACCCGGATCGGGAAGGCGAAGCGATCTCCTGGCACGTCCAGGAGGTGCTCAAGGGCAAGCGCGGGCTCAAGGGTCTCGATTTCCAGCGCATCACCTTCAACGAGATCACCAGATCCGCGGTGCTCAAGGCGATCGCCGAACCGCGGCCGCTCAACGAAGACCTGATCGAGGCCTATCTGGCGCGCCGGGCGCTCGACTATCTGGTCGGCTTCACCCTGTCGCCGGTATTGTGGCGCAAGCTGCCCGGCTCCCGCTCGGCGGGCCGGGTGCAGTCGGTGGCGCTCAGGCTGATCTGCGAGCGCGAGGCCGAGATCGAGATCTTCCGGGCCGACGAATACTGGACCATCGAAGCGGTGTTCACCACCGATGACGGCCAGACCCTGCCGGCCCGGCTGACCCATCTCGACGGCAAGAAGCTGACCAAGCTCGCCATCGGCAGCGAGGCCGAGGCCAAGGCGGTGGTCGAGCGGCTCCTGGCCGCGGCCTTCCACGTCGCCGAGGTCGAGGCCAAGCAGGTCCGCCGCAACCCCGCCCCGCCGTTCACCACCTCGACCCTGCAGCAGGAGGCCTCCCGCAAGCTCGGCTTTGGCGCGACCGCGACCATGCGCACCGCCCAACGCCTGTACGAAGGGGTACAGATCGGCGGCGAGACGGTCGGCCTGATCACCTATATGCGGACCGACGGGCTGCAGCTCGCCCAGGAGGCCGTCACCCAGACCCGGCATGTCATTGCCGAGCAGTTCGGCGAGCGGTACGTGCCCGCCTCCCCCCGGTTCTACAAGAGCCGGCAGAAGAACGCGCAAGAGGCGCACGAGGCGATCCGCCCGACCGACCTCAGCCGCACCCCGGCGAGCCTGCGCAGCCATCTCGACGGGGCCGATCTGCGGCTGTACGAGCTGATCTGGAAACGCACGGTCGCCTGCCAGATGGAAAGTGCGGTGCTCGACCAGGTGGCGGTCGACATCGATACCGGGCCGGGCGACGCCCGCCTGCGCGCCACCGGTTCGGTCGTCAAGTTCGACGGCTTCCTGAAGGTCTACGAAGAAGGAAAGGACGACCGGGAGGATGAGGACGGCGCCGGCCGCCGCCTGCCCCAGGTCACCAGGGGCCAGCCGGTCAGCCGGGACAAGGTGACGCCCGAGCAGCATTTCACCCAGCCGCCGCCGCGCTACACCGAGGCGAGCCTGGTGAAGAAGATGGAGGAGTTGGGCATCGGCCGGCCATCGACCTACGCCTCCATCCTACAGGTGTTGCAGGATCGGGACTATGTGCGGCTGGAAAAGCGCCAGTTCCACCCCGAAAACCGCGGACGGCTCGTCACCAGCTTCCTGACCAGCTTCTTCAAGCGCTACGTCGAATACGACTTCACCGCCCAGTTGGAAGAGCAGCTCGACGATGTGTCCGGCGGTCGGATCGACTGGAAGTCGGTGCTGCGGCAGTTCTGGGACGCGTTCTCGGCCGCGGTGGGCGAGACCAAGGACCTGACGATCACCCAGGTGATCGATGCCCTGGACGCGGAGCTGGGGCCCCACTTCTTCCGGCCCAAGAACGACGAGGACGACCCCAGGCGGTGCCCGAGCTGCAGCACCGGCCGGCTGGGGCTTCGCCTCAGCCGTACCGGCGCCTTCATCGGCTGCTCGAACTATCCTGAGTGCCGGTACACCCGGCCGCTGGAAGTCCCCGGCGAGGATGGTGACGGCGTCGGCGGCACCGAGTTCCCGCGCGCGCTCGGCGTGGATCCGGAAACGACCCTGCCGGTGACCGTGCGCAAAGGGCCGTACGGCTTCTATGTCCAACTCGGCCCGGCCGAGGGGGAACAGACCGAGAAAGCCGCCAAGCCCAAGCGTACCTCGCTGCCCAAAGGTCTGTCACCGGTCGAGGTCGACCTCGCCACCGCGCTCGGCCTGCTCCGCCTGCCGCGGGAGGTCGGCGTGCATCCGGAGTCCGGTCAGGTGATCAAGGCCGGGATCGGCCGGTTCGGGCCCTATCTCCAGCATGACGGCGCCTACAAGTCGCTGCCGGCCGACGACGACGTGTTGACCATCGGCATCAACCGCGCGGTCGATCTGCTGGCGACGGCCCGCAAGGGCGGTGGGGCGACCCCGTTGCGGGTTCTCGGCGCCCACCCCGACGGCGGCACCGAGATCGGCGTCTACAGCGGCCGCTACGGTCCTTACGTCAAGCACGGCAAGCTGATGGCGTCGCTGCCCAAGGGCACGGAGGTGGAGACCGTCACCCTCGACCACGCCGTGGCCCTGCTGAACGCCAAGGCGGCGAAGTCCGGCAAAGGCGTCCGCAAGGCCAAGACGCCGGCATCGAAATCGACGAAGGCCACGGCCAAGGCGCCGGAGGATCCCGGCACCGCCGGGACGGCCGGCGTGCAAGAGCCCGCAGCCAAGAAGACGACGCGAAAAAGGGCGGCGTCCAAGAAGACCCCGGCCCCGAAGGCCAAGCCGACCAAGACCGCAAAGGCCAAGGAGTCGGCCGGGCCGGACGGTGTTTGATGGCGGGGCGGACCTTTCCCACCCGCGACGATATCCTCGCCTTCATCGAAGACAGCGCCACGCCGGTCGCCCGGCGCGACATCGCCCGGGCGTTCAACGTCAGGGGACCCGATCGGGCGGCCTTGCGGGCGCTGCTCAAGCAGATGGAGGACGACGGCGTCCTCGACCGCGAACGGCGCACCGTCCGTAAGGCCGATACGCTGCCGGCCGTCGGCGTCATCGTCGTCACCGAGATCGACGAGGATGGCGAGACGATCGCCAAGCCGCAGACATGGCAGGGCGAGGGACCGGCACCACGGATCTACGTCGCCCCCGGCCGCCGCGGCCATCCGGCCCTGGCGCCCGGGGACCGGGCGCTCGCCCGGCTGAGCCGTTCATCGGCCGACGACGGCTATGAAGGCCGGGTGATCAAACGGCTCGGCTTGGAAGAAGCCGCCCGGGTGATTGGCATCTTCCGCAAGAAGCCGAGCGGTGGACTGATCGAACCCGCGGACCGCCGCCGCGACGACGGATTGACGGTGTCGGAGACCGGAATGGCCGGTGCCCGCGACGGCGACCTGGTCGTCGCGGAGGTGCTGAGCCGCGGGCGCCGCCCCGGCGGCAAGGAAGCACATGTGCTGGAGGTGCTGGGATCGGCCACCGACCCGCGGGCGATCAGCCTGATCGCGATCCACGCCGCCGGCATCCCGACAGTCTTTCCCGACGAAGCGATCGCACAGGCCGAGGCCGCCGAGCCCCCCGTCCTGGGCGATCGAGTGGACGTGCGGGCGCTGCCGCTGGTGACCATCGACGGTGCAGACGCGCGCGATTTCGACGACGCCGTGTTCGCCGAACCCGACGGTGACGGCTGGCACCTGGTGGTCGCGATCGCCGACGTGGCCCACTACGTCACCCCCGACAGCGCCCTCGACCGGGAGGCGCGCAGACGCGGCAACAGTTGCTACTTCCCCGACCGGGTGGTGCCGATGCTGCCCGAGGCGCTGTCGAACGGCCTGTGCTCCCTGGTGCCGCAGCAGGATCGCGCCTGCCTGGTCGCCCATCTGTGGATCGACGGCCAGGGCGAGCTCAGGCGCCATCGGTTCGAGCGCGGGCTGATGCGCTCCCGCGCCCGGCTGACCTACGAACAGGTGCAGGCCGCAGCAGACGGTACGCCGGACGACACCACGGCCGCACTCGCCGGGCCGGTGATCCAGCCGCTCTACGGTGCCTACCGCGCCCTTGCCGCGGCGCGGGCGCGGCGCGGCACCCTCGATCTCGACCTGCCGGAACCCCTCATCACCATCGGTGCGGACGGCCGAGTGGCCGGCATCGGCCCGCGTCTGCGGCTGGACAGCCACCGGTTGATCGAAGAGTTCATGATCACGGCCAATGTGGCGGCGGCACAGACCTTGAGCGACCGGCAGACCCCGTGTCTGTTCCGCGTCCACCCGTTGCCGGACCGGGTCCGGGTCGAGGCGCTGAACGATTTCCTCGCCCCGCTCGGCTATACCGTCCGCAAGGGACAGGTGATCACGCCCCGCGCCTTCACCCGGATCCTGGACCGTGCCACCGACCGGCCGGAAAAGGACGTCGTCCACCAGCTCGTGCTCAGAGCGCAGGCCCAGGCCTTCTACAGCCCGGAGAACCAAGGCCATTTCGGCCTGGCCCTGGCCCGGTACGCGCATTTCACCTCCCCCATCCGCCGCTATGCGGATCTGACCGTGCATCGCGGGCTGATCCGGGTGTTGCGGCTGGGTGCGGGTGGCGCGCCCGATACCGAACTCGACCAGCTCGGCGAGATCGGGGTGGCGATCTCGAGCACCGAGCGGCGGGCGGTCGGAGCGGAACGGGATGCCAACGACCGCTACATGGCCGCGTTCCTGTCGACCCGGATCGGCGCGCGTCTCACCGGCCGGGTCTCCGGCGTCACCCGCTTCGGGCTGTTCGTCCGGCTGAGCGGGAGCGGGGCCGACGGTCTGGTCCCGATCTCCAGCCTGCCGGAGGACTTCTACGACCATGAGGAGGCGACCCACTGCCTGATCGGCCGGCGCTGGGGCCGGGTCTACCGGCTGGGGATGGCGGTGAAGGTGGACCTGGTCGACGCCGATCCGCTGACCGCCAGCACGCTGCTGCGACTGGCCGAGGATCAGGAGCCGGCGGATATCAAGCAAGGCGGGGGCGACCGGCGGGACCGGCGCAGCCGCGGGCTGAAACCGGCCCGGTCCCGTCCACCGCGGTCGGGACGCCGGCGCTGATCATCCGGGCTCGCGATAAGGTGATGTGGCGACGGCGTCGCCATACTCTCGCCGCGACGAAGCGGTGAGAGTATGGAAGGAAGGGCTGTCGGGCCGGTCCGACCCGTGTCGACGGCTCCGGTCTGGCCCCGTACCGCGAGTGATGGGATGAACCAACGCCGACTGCGCCTCGCTTACCCGTGTCGACGGTCCTTCCGGCTGCGCCCGGGCCTGTCGGGCTTCCTGGCGCTCATCCTGGTCGGTTGCACCTCCGGCAGCACGGGCGCCCCGACGGCCGGGTTCGACCCGCTGCGGCTCGATCCGGCCGTGCTGACGATCGGCTACGACCGGATCGACACGATCTACTTGCGGGAACGGGGCCTCGGCGACATCACGGCCGAGGCGCTCAGCGGCCTGGGCAGTTTGGACGGGAGCCTGCGGGCGTCCGTCACGGATGTCGGCATCGACCTTTATGCCAATGATCGCCTGATCGGCCGGTTCGACCGCCCTTCAGGCGGTGACGCCCGCGATTGGGCCCGTCTGACCCTGGACGCCGTGTACCGCGCCAGAACGGTCTCCCCGTCCTTGCGGTCGGCCACGGCGGACGCGGTGTACACGGCGATGTTCGAGGCGGTCACCGACGGGCTCGATCCCTACTCCCGCTATCTCGATCCCGACCGGGCCGCGCGGGAACGCTCGTTCAGGGAGGGTTATGGCGGGATCGGTCTGCTGCTCGAGTATGACGAGCAGGGCACGGCCGTCATCCAGCAGGTTTTTTCCGGTGGGCCGGCGGCGAAGGCGGGCGTCCGTGCCGGCGAGATCATCCTCGCCGTCGACGGCGCAGCGGTCGGCGACTGGGAACTGAGCGAGCTGGGCATGCGGCTGCGCGGTCCGATCGACAGCGAAGTCGACGTCACCCTGCTCGGCACCGACGGGGGCATCCGAACCGTGACGATGGTTCGGGCACAAGTGATCCCGAACACGGTCACGGTGGCCTATCGCGACGACATCGCGGTGATCCGGATCAACCGGTTCAACGCCTCGACCTCCGAGGATCTGCAGAACGCGGTCCGGACGATCGAGGACACCTTGGGGCGTCGGCCCGGCGGCATCGTGCTCGACCTGCGCGGCAATCCCGGCGGCTTGCTGGGCGAGTCGGTCCGGGTAGCGGATCTCTTCATCGACGGGGGCGAGGTAATTCACACCCGGGGCCGACACCCCGAGAGCTTCCAGTATTTCGATGCCGACGAGCGGGACATCGCCCGTGCGGTGCCGATGGTGGTACTGATCGACGGGCGGTCCGCCAGCGGTTCGGAGATCGTGGCGGCTGCCCTGCAGGACGCCGGCCGGGCCGTTGTCGTCGGCGCCTCGTCGTTCGGCAAGGGCAGCGTCCAGACCGTCACCCGGCTGCCCAATGGCGGGGAGCTGTTTCTGACCTGGAGCCGGATTTTCGCCCCTTCGGGCTACACCTTGCACGAGCAGGGCGTGCTGCCCACGATCTGCACCAGCACCGGCCTCGACGATGTCGAGGAGGTCGTCGATCGCTTTCAGAGCGGCCGGATGCCGGTTCCGGCCGGGCTGGGGCGGCTGCGGATCGAGGCGGGCGATGACCCCGCCGCCCTGGACGCCTTGCGGGACGCCTGTCCGTGGCGGACCCATGACGAGCGGCTGGACGAGGATGTGGCCGTGGCGCTGTTGTCCGACGGCACCCTGTTCCAGCGCGCCCTGTCCGCATCGCTGGCCCCCACGCTGGCACAGCGGTAGCCGGTTGACACGGGCCCGGCGTCCGCTAATTTCCGCCGCCTGCCGACAGATGGAGACGGCCGTCGCGCGGACGCCGCCTGCGACCCGTCCGATGATCCCGGGAAACGTATTCCATGGCCAAGCCCAGCACCGTCAAGATCCGGTTGGTGAGCACCGCCGACACCGGATATTTCTATGTGACCAAGAAAAATCCGAAACAGATGACGGAAAAACTCACCGTTCGGAAGTACGATCCGAAGGCTCGCAAGCACGTCGAATTCAAGGAAGCCAAGATCAAGTAAGGTCGGATAGAGCGTCCTCTCCTTGACCGCCGTTGCTGCCATCGCGGTCACCAGGTTGGACGGTTTCGGCCCCGATCCCGGAGCTTTGACGGAAACGGTCGAAGGCGGCCAGGTGCCGGCGGGGACAACCGTTCAGACCCGTTCGGCGAAGCGGGCGATCGTCTAGACTATGGTGCGACGGGCGCTTTTCCATCTGATACCGACCCTGTTCTTCAAATGGGGGGCACACGGTGTCTGGAGACGGCTGCCGAAACCGCTGCGCCGGTCGCTGGTCGGTCTCGTCTCCCGGCCGTTGCCGGACCGATCGCCCCGGTGCGGCCTCTCTAGCGAAGGACCCGTTGCCGTCGTCGGTCTGCACCGGGCGGCGAGCAGCGCCGGCTGGGTCGCACGGGGCGAAGCGATCCGCTGGCGCCGCAATGGGGTCGAGCCGCTGCTCGTCGACGTATCGGGCTTGTTCGGGTCGGCTGGGCCGACGCAACCAGCGGCCCTGAACGGCTCGCTCGCCGATCTGATCGCCGCCCGGACGGTGGTGCTGGCGCTTCACCCGCACCAGATGCGCTACACCCTGTCGGCTCTCCCGAAGCTCGACTGGAACGCGATCCAACTGCAGGCGACGTTCGTCTGGGACCTCGAGGATCTGCCCGAGGAATGGCGCCCGATCCTGGCGTTGTTCGATCGATTGATCGTCCCGTCCACCTGGGTACGCGACAATCTGCGCGCGAACGGGATCGGGCAGGCGATCGACGTCGTACCCCACGACATCGATATGCCGGACGCGGTCGTGCCCGATCGCGGCCACTTCGGCCTGCCTGCGGACAAGACCATCTTTCTGGTGGCGTTCAACTACCATTCCGGCATCACCCGGAAGAACGTTCTCGGGGCCATCGACGCCTTCAAGGCCGCCGCCGCCGGGCGCGACGACGTCGCCCTGGTGATCAAGTCCCACGATTCCCACGCCGCGGTCGGACAGAAGCGCCAGGTCACCGCACGCATCGCCGGGCACGACCGTATCATCGAACTCGACACCGAACTGACTGGCCAGGCGATGTGGACGCTGATCGCCTCCGTCGATGCGGTGCTGTCACCGCACCGGTCCGAGGGGTTCGGGCTGGTGCTCAAGCAAGGCCTGATGCTCGACAGATACGTCATCGGCACGGACTGGTCGGGGCCCACCGACTTCCTGACCGGGCCGAACGCCATCCGTTTGCCCTATACCTTGGTACCCGTCGTCGATCCCGGCGGTCCGTTCGCCCGTTTCGGCCGGCAGCGATGGGCGGAAGCCGACCGCACGGCGACGATCGCCGCCATCCACCAGGTGGCGGACCTGTGCGCCAGACGGCGGGCGGCTCCCCCCGCACCGCCAGGCTGACCCCCGCACACGGGGCCCGCTGCCGGGGTGGCGGGACCGGCTGATACCACGTTGCGAAGAGGGAGCCTCATCGCGACCTGGCAAGCGCGACCGCGCGCCCGAGCTTTCGCGAGGCCAAACCTCACGCGGCGCTTGAACGCGGCACCATGCGAGATGAGGTCGCCTCAGCCCAAGCCGGTATCAGATGAGGAACGCGTCGGGGCTGATGTGGTCGAGGGTGACCCATTCCAGGGTCACGCTATCGCCGCCACCCAGGTCGATCTGCAGGTGGCCGCCCCAGTCTTCGGTCTGGGTCGCGGCAACCTGCAGCTCCTCGAAGCTGCCCAGGTCCGTGCCGGTCAGGTCGAGGACGTCGCCTTCCCAGGCGTTGAAGTCCTTGACCGTCAGGTCGCCGTCACCCGTTTCGAACCGGACCACATCCTTGCCACCGCCGACATAGACGGTGTCCGTGCCGGGGCCCGCATGGATGGTGTCGTCCCCGTCGTCGCCGAACAGCAAGTCGTCGCCCGCGCCGCCGGTGATGGTGTCGTTGCCGCTGTGGCCGTAGACCTCGTCGTCACCGTCGCCACCGGCGATCCGGTCGTCGCCCCCTTCGCCGGTCAGGAAGTCGTTGCCCGCGCCGCCGTCCAGGGTGTCGTCGCCTTCATGGCCGTGCAGCCGGTCCGCCCCGTCGCCGCCGGACAAGGCGTCCTCACCAGCTTCGCCGGTCAGCAGGTCGTCGCCATCGCCGCCGATGATGACGTCGTCGCCGTCATGGCCGTGCAGGGCATCGTTCCCGGCCCCACCGTCCATGGTGTCGTCGCCCAACTCGCCGACCAGGAGATCGTCGTCGGCGCCGCCCATCATCACGTCCGCGCCGTCGCGGCCGACCAGCAGATCGTCGCCGGCGAGGCCTTCGAGAGTGTCGCCGGCGTCGCCACCGACCAGGATGTCCTGTGCGTCGGTGCCGGTCAGCACGTCGGTCGTATCGTCATCGGCGTCCGCGTCGTCGCCGTCTCCGGCATCGTCGCCGGTCGTGTCGGCGGCGGCGACGTGATCGACCACGGCGGCCACCTGGCCCTTGTCGAAATCCACCACCGCACCGTCGTCATCGGTCACCAGACCGGTCACCGGGGCGCCGAGTTCGAGCGGCTCTTCGGCGGTCAGGCCGGCGAAGACATCCTCGGCCCGGCGTACGGTATTGTTGGTCCGGGCGGCTTGATCGTCCACCACGCCGGCGTCCATCAGCGTGTTGGCGGCGTCGCGGCCGGCATCACCCTTGATGATGATCGTGTGCTGGTTCGGACCCTCCTTGGCGAAGTCCAGGACGACATAGTCCTTGGACTTGCCGTTGGCGTTCACCACCCGGACTTCCATGTTGTCATGCGCGGTCATCAGGTTGATCAGCGCGATCAGATCCTCGGCGCCGTCGACCGTCTCAACCGGCTGGAAGGCGTTGTTCGAGCCGAAGATGTCGCCGCCCCTACCGTCGCCGTCGGCGTCGTTGAACAGGCCGCGGAACAGGTTCAGCTTCAGGACGTCGCCCCGGTCGAAGTCGAGATCCCGGATGATGTCGATATTGGCCGCGTCGCTCATCCGCAGGTCGCGGGCATCGACTTCGAACCGGTCGGCGCCGGAGGATCCCTTCAGCACATCGTTGCCGCGACCGCCGATCAACCGGTCTTCACCCGAACCGCCGTCGAGCACATCGTTGCCGGTGCCGCCCTTGAGCAGATCGTCACCGCCGCGGCCGTTCAGGATGTCGTCCCCGCCCTTGCCGTTCAGCGTGCTGTTCCAGCCACCGCCGCCGTTTTGATCGGACAGAACGTCATCACCGTTGGTGCCGTCGAAGATCCGGTCTTCCTGGGTGTTGGTCGGCATCGGTTTGCTCCTTCGGTAGAGCGGTTATCCGCTTCTGCCGACACAGGAGCACGTGGCGTGCCAGCGCCTGTCCAAAGGTATGGATCGGCGGGACACCTTCTAACACTTTGATTTATAAGAATTGACTGGCCAGACAGGATCCCGGGGAACGCATTGCGTTCTGCGAATCGCCACGGCGTCACCGAGTGCGTATCGCAATCTGCAACGGACTGCGGGGATCGTGCCGCAAATTGCAGATCCCGTTCGGACAGAGCGGGGGCGGGCCACGCCGACCGGCACCCCCACCCTTGCCCGTAGTACCGCGACGCGATCCGGGGCCGCTGTCGCGCCCCGGATCGGCCGTGCCACACCTCTGGAGCAAGACCGGGATTCGGACGTCACGTGCGATCACAGAGCGATCGCACGTGACACTATCCCGCTCTCTAGGAGAAGATGAAATCGTCTTCCGAGAGATTGGCCAGGTTGGTCCATTCGACGGTCAGCTTGTCGCCGCCACCGATGTCGACAATCAGGTGACCGCCCCAGCTTTCGGTCTGGGTTGCGACCGCCTCCAGCTCCTCGAAGGAGGAGATGTCGGTGCCGCTGAGGTCGATCACGTCGCCATCATGGGCCGAGAAGTCCTTGATGGTGGTGTGATCGTCACCCGTCTCGAAGACGAAGGTGTCCGCGCCGCCATTGCCGTAGAGTTGGTCGTCACCCGAGCCACCGTAGAGGATGTCATCCTCGCCACCGGCATAGATCAGATCGTTGCCGCTGCCGCCGTAGATGATGTCCTCCCCGGCATTGCCATCGAGGATGTCGTCGCCGGCACCGCCGATGACCAGGTCGTCCCCGTCCTCGCCCTGCATGATGTCGTCGCCGCTGCCGCCGCAGAGCTTGTCGTCACCGGCACCTCCTTCCATCACGTCGTCGCCGGCGCCACCCCACATCCGGTCTTCACCGGCGTTGCCGTGGACGATGTCGTTACCTTTGCCGCCGTTGAGCACGTCGTCGCCGTCGTGACCGTAGAGCTGGTCATTGCCGCCATGGCCGATGAGGGTGTCGTCGCCGCCCTCGCCGGTCATGAAGTCGTTGCCGCCGCGGCCGAAGCCGAAATCGTCCCCGGCATGGCCATGGATGAAGTCGTCTCCCCCTTGACCGTCCAGGACATCATGCCCCTCCTCGCCGGTGAGCAGGTCGGAGTGGCCACCGCCATAGATGACGTCGTCGCCTGCGTGCCCATGCAGGTTGTCGCTCTGACGGCCTCCGTAGAGATCGTCATCGCCCTGCCCGCCGGTCAGCAGGTCCTGGCCCGAGCCGCCTCGCAGCAGGTCGTTGCCGCCCTGGCCATGAAGCTGGTCGTTGCCGCCGCGGCCCTTGAGGGTGTCGTCACCCGCACCGCCAAGCAGCATCTCGCCGCCCTTGGTGCCGCGGATCGGATTGCCCGAGGAACCGGTCTCCCGGCCGCTTAGGTCG
This sequence comes from Alphaproteobacteria bacterium, assembly GCA_028281265.1. Lineage (GTDB taxonomy): Bacteria > Pseudomonadota > Alphaproteobacteria > DSM-16000 > Inquilinaceae > JANQKE01. The sequence continues at coordinate 32,399 of JANQKE010000206.1, forward strand.
AGATTCTCCTCACCGGTCGGTCCGTCATCGTCGCACTCGAAGTCGTCGTCATCGTCGGAACCGTCGTCGTCGTCGTCCCCGTCGTCATCGTCGTCGCAGACGTCATCGTCATCGTCCCCGTCGTCATCGTCGTCGGAGCCGTCGTCGTCGTCATCCCCGTCGTCATCATCGTCGGAACCGTCGTCGTCATCATCCCCGTCGTCATCATCGTCGGAGCCGTCGTCGTCGTCATCCCCGTCGTCATCGTCGTCGGAGCCGTCGTCGTCATCGTCCCCGTCGTCATCGTCGTCGGAGCCGTCGTCGTCGTCATCCCCGTCGTCATCATCGTCGGAGCCGTCGTCGTCATCGTCCCCGTCGTC
>JANQKE010000227.1 GCA_028281265.1 Alphaproteobacteria bacterium
TGCTCTAACTCTTTAAACTAGATCATCTTATCTGCGTTCGGATGAGTCCATCTGAACGCAGGATGATCTAGGCTGCCCCGCCAAGGGGGGGGAGTGGGCGGTCCGTCGCGGGACGGATGACTAGGGTACAGAACAGGATCGGGCAGGGGTAGTGCAACGGCAATCGGCAGCCCAGGCCCGACGGCCATCCGGAGGTCGTAGCAAAACCCGACAAATCCACCGGACCGGGCCGCAACCGGAAACGGGGTCGGGAACCCGTTTCCGGTCACCCGGCCCGGTCGGACCCCGTCGGACGGCTGCCCAGGAGTGCGATCTCCAACAGCATCTTTCGCAACGTCGCCTGGGCGAACTGCTCCGGGGTCACCGCCGAGACCACGAACGCCCGGGGACCGCCGATCACGTAACGCTCGAAATAGCGCCGCAGCACCTGCTCGGCGGAGCCGCGGCCGAAGGTCAGCGCATTGACCGTCATGCCTTCGGCCAGCGCCCGGTCGCGGTCGACCATCGGTACCCGGCCGAGATTGCTGATCCCGTCGGAAACGATGTTCAGGGCCGTCCACGGCGCCGTAAACGGGGCGGTACGGCCCATATGCGTGGCCCGCTCCAGCCCGAAGGCGACATCGGTCTGCGGGCCGAAGGGGCGGCCGGCCCGCTCGGCATGGTCGCGCCGCAGCACGGCGACGATCCGGGCGGCGTCGACGGGGTCCGCCAGGACTGTCCACGGGACCAGCAGGTCCCAGTACCCGAAGCTCGACCAGGTGATCACCGACAGGCCGATCCGGCCGCTGAAGCCGCCCTCGACGGCCGCCAGGAACCTCGGATGGGCCAGGGCATAGGCCAGCCCTTCGATCTGGGCGGTGGCTTCGACCGTCGTCACGCTCTCCGACCGGTCGAAGGCGACGACGATGTTGAGATCGGTGTCGAAGCCCTGGGCGCGGGGTGAGCCGGCCTGAAGCCCCCAAGGGGCCAGCAGCAGCACTGCCAGCACGCAACGGACGGGGGCACGCCGCACGGCTCTCATCCGTCCCCCCTTCCTGAAGGCAGGATGGGGCGGCTCGTGTCCGGGGCCGCCCCTGTCTTGCCGCGTCTCCCGCGCCGGTCCGTGGGGCGGGCCGGCACGCCGGGGACCGCTATTGGCTGTTGATCGCCGCGGCGGCCTCGTAGATCGCGTGGGTCCAGGCGGCCGTGCCCGGGTTCTCCGTGATCACCGGATCGCTGTCCCCACCCAGCAGCACGTCGACGGTCCGCTCGAAGGCGGCCGGGTCGAGCCGGCCGACAGTCTCGGACGTGATCAGCGAGTTGACCCACCGCATCTGCAGCAACTGGTCTTCGTAGGTCCGGACCCCGGTCATCTCGTTGTCCTGGACGATCTCGGCCGCTTCTTCGGGGTTGTCGTGGGCGTATTCCCAGCCGCGGATGGAGGCGGCGACGAACCGCTCCAGCCGGTCGACGAAGGCCTCGTCCGCGAGGTTCTCCTCGACCACCCACAGGCCATCCTCGAGCGTGGCCACACCCTGGTCTTCGTAGAAGAACGTGACCAGCTCGTCCTCCGGAATACCGGCATCTACCACCTGCCAGTACTCGTTGTAGATCATGGTGGAGATGCAGTCGGCCTGGCCTTGCAGCAGCGGGTCGACGTTGAAGCCCTGGCGCAGGACGGTGACGCCGTCGTCACCCCCCTCGGTCGGGATGCCCAGTTCGCTCATCCACGACAGGAACGGGTATTCGTTGCCGAAGAACCACACGCCCAGGGTCTTGCCGGGGAAGTCGGCCGGCGTGGCGATGCCGGTGTCCTCCCGGCAGGTCAGCATCATGCCGGACCGGTCGAAGATCTGGGCGACGTTGACCAGCGGCAACCCGCGCTCCCGCGCGGCCAGGGCGGCCGGCATCCACTCGACCAGGATGTCGGCCCCGCCGGCGGCGACCACCTGCGGCGGCGCGATGTCGGGGCCGCCCGGCAGGATGGTCACGTCCAGCCCGACCGCGTCGTAGTAGCCCATTTCCTCGGCGACGTAGTAGCCGGCGAACTGGGCTTGGGTGACCCATTTGAGCTGGATGGTGAAGTCGTCCTGTCCGTGGGCCGCACCGGCGGACAGGGCCAGCACACCGGCGGCGGCGAAGGGTGCAAGTCTCGATCTCATCAGGTCAGCCTCTCCTGCTTTGTGTGGTCGTTGGTCCGGTCCTAGCGGCTCTTGCGGACCGCCGGGTGCCAGAAAGTGCTCGCCCGTTCGACCAGGACGAGCAATCCATAGGAGGCGGAACCGGCCACCGCGGCGACCAGGATGCTCGCCCACACCATGTCGATGTTGAGCCGCCCGACCTCCGAAGAGATCCGGAAGCCCATCCCGACGATCGGCGTCCCGAAGAACTCCGCCACGATCGCGCCGATCAGTGCGAGGGTGGAGTTGAGTTTCAACGCATTGAAGATGAACGGCAAGGCCGTCGGCAGCCGCAGCTTGACCAGGGTCTGAACGTAGCCCGCCGCATACGACCGCATCAGATCGCGTTCCATGTGTCCGGTGGCTGCGAGCCCGGCCAGCGTGTTCACCAGCATCGGGAAGAAGGTCATCACCACCACGACGGCGGCCTTCGATTCCCAGTCGAAGCCGAACCACATCACCATGATCGGTGCGATGCCGACGATCGGCATGGCGCTGACCATGGTGCCGATCGGCAGCAGGCCCCGTTGCAGGAAGGGCGACCGGTCGATCGCCAGGGCGACCAGGAAGCCGGCGCCGCACCCCATCGCGAAGCCCGGGATCACCGATTTGATGAAGGTCTGCCGGAAATCGGCCCACAGGGTGTGCGGCCGGCTCAGCACCGCCTCCCACACCATGGACGGGGCCGGCATCAGGATGCGCGGCACGGCGTAGCCGACGCACACCACCTCCCAGACATAGACGATCAGCCCGCCGAACAGCAGCGGTACCAGCAACCGGGCGGCCCGCGGGCCCGGCCCGTCGCCGGTGACGGCCGACAGCGAGGCCATGCCTTGCCACAGCGCATAGACGATGCCCGCGAGCAGGAACCAGATCGTCGGCAGGCCCGTCAGGGTGGCGCCGGTATCGAACTGCATCAGGATCGCCGTGCCGATGGCGACCGCGACGGCGCTGCGGACGAGACCGATCGTCAGGCGGCCGGGCCGGGTGAACAGCTCCAGCCCCGCCCCGGTCGCCAGCGCCAAGAGGACGATCAGCGTCGGCGTACCGCCCGAGGCGGCGGCCACCCGCACCCCGTCGTCCGCGGCGAGCGGCAGGAAGGCCGCCATCCCCAGCCAGCCATACAGCACGACGATCGGGAGTTGCGGCGGCGTGGGCATCAGATCCGCCCTCCGCGGGCGGCGGCGACCAGCCGTTCGGCCAGGGACACCAGGCCGATCAGCAGCATCGCCATCAGGGCCGAGGCGACGATCGCCGCCCAAAGGGCGGGCATGTCCCCGTAATAGGACCCGGCCAGCAGACGTGCGCCGATGCCCGCCTGCGCCCCGGTCGGCAGCTCCGCCACGATCGCGCCGACCAGCGACAGGGCGATGCCGACCTTCAGGCTGGGGAACAGGAACGCGATCGAAGACGGCCAGCGCAGCTTGGCAAGCGTCTGCCCCCGGCTGGCGCTGTAGGTGTGCATCAGATCGAGCTGCAGCGGATCGGGCGCCCGCAGCCCTTTGACCATCCCGATCGTCACCGGGAAGAACGACAGATACGCCGAGATGATCGCCTTGGGCAGCGTGCCGGTCAGGCCGAGATTGCCCAGCAGAACGACGATGATCGGCGCGATCGCCAGGATCGGCACGGTCTGGCTGGCGATCACCCACGGCATCAGGGAGCGTTCCAGCGTCCGCACGTGAACGATGCCGATCGCCAGCAGGATGCCCAGGCCCGTGCCGATGACGAACCCCACCAGCGTCGATTCCAGCGTCACCCGTATGTGGAACAGGAGGCTCCTTTGGTGGTTCAGCAGCCGGTCGACGGCCCGGTCCCAGCCGCGGAACCGGCTCATCATCACGCCGTAGGTGCTGTCGACGATTTCCCGGCCGACCTGGATCGGGGTCGGCAGGACCGCCCGGTCCAGCGTCCAGGTGGCGGTGACGAAGTCCGTGACGGTGGGGCTGACGTCCTGCCGGTCGAACTGCATCGACACCCGATCGGCATTCATCGGGATCGCCGCCAGCATCCAGATCACGAACAGGGCCGCCAGCATCACCGTGACGGGTACCGTGCTGCCGGTCATCAGGCGAGGGCCGAGCCCGCGGGCCGCCGCGGCTGTCGAGGCTGCCGGCGCCATGGTCAGGGCGCCCGCATCGCTGTCCGGCCGCGGCAGGGTTCAGTCATAGCTGTGCCCTTTGCGGAGCGCTTCCCGCACCCGGTGGCTGATCGCCAGGAACGCCGGCGTCTCCCGCGTGTCGAGATCGCGCTCGGCCGGCAGATCGCAGTCGATCACCTCGACGATCCGGCCCGGCCGGGGGGACATCACCACGATCTTCGACGACAGGAACACCGCTTCCGGAATCGAGTGGGTGACGAAGACGACCGTCAGATGGGTCTCCCGCCAGAGCTTGAGCAGATGCAGGTTGAGCCCGTCCCGGGTGATCTCGTCGAGGGCGCCGAACGGTTCGTCCATCAGCAACAGCTCGGGCCGCAGGCTCAACGCCCGGGCGATCGACACCCGCTGCTGCATCCCGCCGGAGAGCTGCCAGGGGAACTTGCGCTCGAACTGGTCGAGCCCGACGATCGAGAGGGACTCGCTGGCCCGCGCCTTCCGCTCCCCCGCCGGCAGGCCCATGATCTCCAAAGGTAGCTGGACATTGCGCAGGACCGTTCGCCACGGATACAGCGCCGGAGCCTGGAACACATAGCCGTAGGACCGGTCCAGTCGGGCCTGTTCGGGGGTGCCGCCATTGACCACGATCGTTCCGCCGGTGGGGTGCTCCAGATCGGCGATCACCCGCAGCAGCGTGGTCTTGCCGCAGCCGGACGGCCCGATCAGAGAGACGAACTCCCCGCGCTTGATCGCCAGATCGACGTCCTTGAGGGCGTGGACCGGGGCGTCCTTGGTCGGGAAGACCAGGTTCAGGCCGCTGACCTCCACCACCACCGGGGCATGTCCGGGGTGCGGGCCGCCCGTCGGCTCGGAGAGCTGGGGCGAGGACGGCGTGTCGACCACGACGGCTGCCGTCATCGCCGGTGTCCGAGGCTCGGGTCGCGGGGGATGCGGTCCACCGGGTCACCCATGATCGCGGTCGTAGGCCAGCATGGCGCGCAGCAGCACATTGGCGCCGGCCGCACAATCCTCGAACGTCGCGTCCTCCAGCTCGTTGTGGCTGATGCCGTCCTTGCAGGGGATGAAGACCATCGAGGTCGGGGCGCGGCGGTTGACGTAGCAGGCGTCGTGTCCCGCGCCGGACACCATCTCCCGGTTCGAATAGCCGAAGCTGTCGGCCGCTTCCTGCACCGCGGCGACGCAGCCCCGATCGAACTTGACGGCCGCGTAGTCCCAGATGGCATCGACCGTGATGTCCAGACCCCGGCGGTCGGCGATCTCGGCGGCCCGAACCCGCAACGCGTCGGTCATCCGATCCAGAACGGCGTCGGACGGGTGGCGGAACTCGGCCGTGAAGTCGACCGTGCCGGGGATCACGTTGCGGGACGGCTCCGCGATCTCCACCACGCCGACGGTGCCGACGGCAAAAGGTGCATTGTCCTTGGCAATCTGCTCGATCGCCAGCACCAGTTCCGACGTGCCGGCCAGGGCGTCCTTGCGCAGGGGCATCGGCGTCGTGCCGGCATGGCTTTCGCGCCCTACGACCGTGCAGTTGAACCAACGCTGGCCCTGGCCGTCGGTGACCACACCGATCACCGTGTCCTCGGCCTCGAGGATCGGGCCTTGCTCGATATGCAGCTCGAAGAACGCGTGGAAGTCCTGGTCGCCGACCAGGGCGTCGCCCTTGTACCCGATGCGCTCGAGTTCCTCGCCGACGGTGGCACCGTCCTTGTCGGTCCGGCCGTAGGCGTAGTCGAGGTCGAGCGCGCCGGCATACACCCCGGAGGACAGCATGGCCGGGGCGAAGCGGCTGCCCTCTTCGTTGGTCCAGTTGGTGACCATGAACGGCCGGTTGGTCTCGTAGCCGGCCTCGTCCAGCGTGCGCAGGACCTCGAGCCCGGCGAGCACCCCGAGGATGCCGTCGAATTTGCCGCCGGTGGGCTGGGTGTCGAGGTGGGAACCGCAGGCGATCGGTGCGAGGTCGCCGTTCCGGCCCGCCCGCAGGGCGAAGATGTTGCCCATCGCGTCGACCGAGACCGTGCAGCCCAGCGCCTCGCATTGGGCGACGAACCAGTCGCGCACCTGCTTGTCGAGGTCGGTCAGCGTCAGCCGCTTGATGCCGCCCTTGGGGGTGGCGCCGATCTTCGCGGTCTCCATCAACGTGTCCCAGAGACGCTGGGCGTTGATCGAAAGATTGGGACTCTGTGCGCTACTCATCGGGGCTCGTCCGTGACGGAATGATCGAGGAAGGCCATGCGCTGTGCGCAGACCAAACTTGACCATGCCGTCAGCTTTTCAGCAAGCCCCGTGCCATGGGCAACGGGTCGGGGCCGTGCCCGATCCGGCGGCGTAGCGGTGCCGTCATCCCGTCGCCGGCCGGCGTTGTGCCGCCGGAAAGGGCAGTTTGCCAAAGGCTTGGGCGGTGGGCGTGTGCCCCGTCTGTCGGCTGCGGCTACTCAGCCGCCCCCTGGTCGGCTTCGCCGCCGGTGGGTGCGTCCGACGACCGGGTCGTCCGCCGGGTGCGGCGCCGGGCGCGCGGTCGGGGGACCGGCGCTTCGGCCTGGTCGACGCCGGCAGCGTCATCGCCGCCGTCCTCACCGGCCGGTGCCGCGGCCGCGATGTCGGAGCCGTTCGCCAGGCGCAGCCCGTCGCCCGTGGCATCCGGCCGGGTGTCGGCTTCGAACAAGGGGCCGTCGGCCCCGTTGGCGGCAGGCTGCTGCTGATCGGGGTGGAACGGGTCGCTCCCCTGGGAGGGGCGCTCGCCGTCCTCGCCATCGGCCGGGTCTCGGGACTGCCGGGCTTCTCGCTGGGCCTGACGCGCCTGGCGCTGGGCTTCCAGCTCGGCTTCCCGTTCGGCCTGGGCGTGGGCGTGCTGCTCGTTCCAGGTGTTGATCAGCCGGATGTAGTGCTCGGCATGCTGGAAGTAGTTCTCGGCCAGCACCCGATCACCGGCGGCATACGCGTCGCGCGCCAGGGCCTGGTACTTCTCGCTGATCTGGAAAGCGTTGCCGCGCACCCGGGTGTCGGGACCGTTGCTGTCGAAGCTCTGGTTGCGGTTGGGCAGATTGGGGCGCCGACTGCCGCCCTGCTGGCCACCATGCTGACTGCCACGCCGGGGACGACGGTTGTTCGGACCTTGTCGCATCGGAACCTATACAATGCTGTTGTCGCGTTAAGGCGAAAGTGCCGGCCCTCGGTGGCCGGCGCGGCCGGGAACTCCCCGCTTGCCGTCGTCACGACGGCGGGGGTGGCTCGGCCGAAGCTCGATGAACCGGTACGGTGCGCGGAGCCGGTCCGTGCATCCCAAGCAGCCAGCCTGCCCGGACATCGGGCCCGGGGCGCAGCGGCAGCGCGGCGGATGATCGTATCGGAAGCGGGGGGTTCTCACCCGTTCAGCGGCGGCGGTCACGCATTGGCCGCTCGACGGCGCCAAACCCCTTGAGTCCGACAATTGACCGGACTTTAGCCGTCCGTGGCGTCCACACCAACCATTTTTTGCGCGCACACGACGCGATCCAGGCCGGCGAGATCGGCAAGCACCGCCTCGATGCGCAGCCCGGCCTGACGAAACAGGGCGCTCACCGCCCTGGCCTGGCCGGAGCCGACCTCCACGATCAGCCACCCGCCCGGCCGCAACCGGACCGGAGCCGTCGCCGCAATCGCCCGGTAGGCAGCAAGCCCGTCCTCGCCGCCGTCCAACGCCAAACGGGGATCGTGATCCCGGACTTCCGGCGCCAAGCCTTCGAGCGTGCCGCTTGGTATGTAGGGCGGGTTGCTGAGGATTGCATCCAAGCGCGCATCATGTCGCAGCGCCTCGGTCCAATGACCGACCACGAAGCCCGCGCGGTCGGCCAATCCCAACCGCACCGCATTGGTCCGGGCCTGGATGGCGGCTCCTTCGGCGAGGTCAAGCCCCAGGCCCCACGCTCGGGGGCGTTCGCTCAACAAGGCCAGCAGGATCGCACCGCTGCCGGTGCCGAGATCGGCCAGGCGGTACGGTGCCTTCCGGTCGGGCAGGACCGTAAGGGCCGCCCCGACCAGGGTCTCGGTGTCCGGTCGGGGGTCGAGCGTCTCGGCGGAGAGCCCGAGCGGCAGACTCCAGAATTCCCGCCAGCCCCGCAGGCGGCTGACCGGGACACCGGTGGTTCGCCGCTCGACCAGGGTCCGGAACCGCCCGGCCGCGCGATCGCTCGGCCGATCCCTGAGCGCGCTGATCAGTCCGGTGCGATCGCCGCCCAGGGCCTCGATCGCGAGGAGCCGTGCATCGGCGGCGGCATCTTCGACCCCCGCCTGGCGCAACCTGGCGGTCGCCGCGGCGATGGCCGCCCCCCAGCTCTCCGCCGTCACGAAAGCTCGGCCAGCTTGGCCGCCTGATCCTCGGCGATCAGCGCTTCGATCAACTCGCCGAGCGCTTCGCCGGCGATCACCTTGTCGAGCTTGTACAGGGTCAGGTTGATGCGGTGGTCCGTCACCCGGCCTTGCGGGAAGTTGTAGGTTCGAATGCGCTCGGACCGGTCGCCGGAGCCGACCTGGTTCTTGCGGTCGGCGGCACGGACGGCGTCGCGCTCCTGCCGCTCCATCTCGTAGAGCCGGGACATCAGGATCTTCATCGCCTTGGCCCGGTTCTTGTGCTGGGATTTCTCATCCTGCATCGACACGGTCAGCCCGGTCGGCAGATGGGTCAGCCGCACCGCGCTTTCGGTCCGGTTGACGTGCTGGCCACCTGCCCCCGAGGCCCGGAACACGTCGACCCGCAAGTCCTTGTCGTCGATATGGACGTCGACGTCCTCGGCTTCCGGCAGCACCGCGACGGTGGCGGCGGAGGTATGAATGCGGCCTTGGGTCTCGGTCGTCGGCACCCGTTGGACCCGGTGGACACCGGATTCGAACTTCAGCCGGGCGAAGACGGTGCGGCCGGTGATGGTGGCCGAGGCGTCCTTGATGCCGCCCAGTTCGGTGTCGGCAGCTTCCAGCACCTCGAAACGCCAGCCCTGAAGGCCGGCGTAGCGGCGGTACATCTCCAACAGATCGGCGGCAAACAGGGCGGCCTCATCGCCGCCGGTGCCGGCGCGGACTTCCAGGATGGCATTCTTTTCGTCCGCCTCGTCCTTGGGCAGGAGATGGACCTGCACCTGGCGTTCGAGGTCCGGCAGCCGGGCGTCGAGCGCGCGGAGCTCTTCTGCCGCCAGATCCGCCATTTCCTTGTCGGCGCCACCGGCCAGGTCGGCCAGGTCGGCCCGCTCCCGCTTGGCGTCGTTGAGCGCCGTGATCTCCTCGGCGATCGGCTCCAGGTCGGAATACTCCTTGGAGTAGCTTGCCAGCGCGTCGGGGGCGAGGTCGGGCTGGGCCATCAGCGCCTTGAGTTCCTCCACCCGCGCCAGCACGCGATTGAGATTGTCTTCAAGCGACATCGGCCGCTTGGTCTCCCTTCCGGACGGTCATCGGGCCAAAGCGGGCTATGTAGGGCGTCAACCGGCACCCTGTCGAGCGAGGCGGGCGGGGCAGCCATTCCACCGCTGCCCCGGAGCCGGGGCGGCGCGCGGGTTTCCCGGCGGCGCGCCGGGCGGTATGGAAGCGGCCACCCCTTCATCGATGACGGTACCAGCCAGGCGGTCCAGCCCCCATGGGATTCAATTGCGGCATCGTCGGCCTGCCCAATGTCGGCAAGTCGACCCTGTTCAACGCGCTCACCTCCACCCAGGCGGCGGAGGCGGCGAACTACCCATTCTGCACGATCGAGCCGAATACCGGCCGGGTCGGTGTGCCCGACGCCCGACTCGAGCGGCTCGCCGCTCTGGCCAAGTCCGCCAAGGTGATCCCGACGCAGCTCGAATTCGTCGACATCGCCGGTCTGGTCCGCGGCGCCAGCAAGGGCGAGGGGCTGGGCAACCAGTTTCTCGCCACCATCCGCGAAGTCGATGCCGTGCTGCACGTGCTGCGCTGTTTCGAGGGTGAGGTGACCCATGTCGAGGGGTCGGTCGACCCGGTCCGGGATGCCGAGACCATCGAGACCGAGCTGATGCTGGCCGATCTCGAAAGCCTGGAGCGACGGGCCGTCACGCTGACCAAGAAAGGCCGGGGTGGCGACAAGGAGGCCAAGGCGCTGCTGGCGCTGGTCGACAAGGTCAAGGCGCTGCTGGACGACGGCAAGCCGGCCCGCCTGTTCGTCCCCGACGCGGACGAGGCCAGGCTGTTTCAGGAGCTGCAGCTTCTCAGCGCCAAGCCGGTGCTGTTCGTCTGCAATGTCGGGGAGGACGAGGCGGCGGCCGGCAACGCCCAATCCGAACGGGTCGCGCAGATGGCCGCCGCCCAAGGGGCCCGGTCCGTGGTGATCTGTGCCGCCATCGAGGCGGAGATCGCCCAGTTGACGGACCCGGACGAGAAGGCCGGGTTCCTGGAGTCGCTGGGCCTGGCGGAGCCCGGTCTCGCCCGCGTCATCCGGGAGGGCTATGCCCTGTTGGGGCTGCTCACCTTCTTCACCGTCGGCCCGAAGGAGGCGCGGGCCTGGACGGTCCGCCGCGGGGCGACCGCACCGGAAGCCGCCGGGGTCATCCACACCGACTTCCAGCGCGGGTTCATCAAGGCCGAGACCATCGACTACCGGAGCTACATCGACCTCGGCGGCGAGGCCGCGGCCAAGGAAGCCGGCAAGATGCGCCAGGAAGGCAAGGACTATGTCGTCGCCGACGGCGATATCTTCCACTTCCGCTTCAACGTCTGACCGTCAGCTCCGGGTGGCGACCAGGTCGACGGTGACGGTGACCTCGAGGCCGACCGTGCCGCCCGACTGGAAGTCCCCCTGGCCGACGCCGTAGGTGCCGCGGTTGAGCACCAGTTCGCCGTCCACCGTGGCGGTATCGCCGTCGATCACCAGGTCGAACGGCAGCTCGACCGTCCGGGTGACGCCGCGGATGGTCAGCGCCCCCGCGGCGAGGTAACGGCCCGGCACGCCGGTTTCGGCGAAGTCGGCGAAGTCGGCGGCGTCGAAGGTCGCGGTCGCGAAATCGCCGGTGGCGAACCATTGCTGCCCCCGGGCCTGGGTATCGCGGCCGCTGTCACCGGTGCGGATGCTGGCGATGTCCACGGTCACGAACACGCGGGCCGCCGCCAGATCGGCGGGATCGAAGGTGATCTCGGCGTCGAAGGCATCGAATGCGCCCGTCACGGCGGTACCTCCCTGGGTGAAGACGAATCCCAAGGTGCTGCGATCGGGATCGACCGACCAGTCGGCCGCATGCGCGGGGGCGCCGATGAGGGCGAACAGGGCGGCGGCGGAAAGCAGGGCGGTGCGCATAAGCTCGCTCCATTGCATCGGCATACAGGGGGCTCGCGCGGGCGATGGCGCGCCCGCGGTCCCTCATGGGGGTATCGAGGGGATCAGGTGGTTCTACGGGCCGGCATCATGCGCAGCAGCACGCCGTCCTTGAGGACGAACTGGTGTCGCAGGGCCGCGGCGACATGCAGGACGAACGCCGCGATCAGCAGCTTGGACAGCCCGTCATGGACGGACTTCATCGCCGCCTCGACCTCGGCGTTCTGGGGCAGGATGTGCGGCACCTCGATCAAGCCGTAGAGCACCGTCGGGATGCCCCAGGGGGAGGCGGAGACCATCAGCCAGCCGCTGATCGGCATGGCCAGCATCAAGCCGTAGAGCAGGATGTGGGTACCGTGCGCGGCCACCCGCTCCCACGCCTTCATCGTGGCCGGCAGCGGCGGCGGCGGGTTGGCCAGGCGATAGGCGATCCGCACGAGCACCAGTGCGAACACGGTGAAGCCGACCGATTTGTGGATGGCGGAGAAGGCAAGGGTGGACGCGATCGCCCCATCCGGGCCGAACAGGACATGGTCCCGACCGGTCTGGGTGGCGTCGATCATCGAATGGAGGGTCATCCCGCCGGCCACCATGCCGACCAGGCCGAGCGCGATCAGCCAGTGCAGCAGCATCGCGATCGGGCGGTAGCGCGGGACCGAGAGCGTTTCGGGGGCAATGGCGGACATCGCTTGCGCACTCCTGCTGTCGAAACCCGGGCACCGCACCCGGTCTCTCGCATCGCGACTGGGGTGCCGGGGTGGTGCGGATCCGGTCCGCACCACCCCGCCCCGGCGGGCCGCGATCGACGGCACGCGACTTGATGCCGGTTTGCGCTGAGGCGACCCCATCTCAAGTCGTCCTCGGCTTCAGGCGCCCCGCAAGGTTTGCCTTGCGCAAGCTCGGGCGCGTGGTCGCGCTTTCCAAGTCGCGACGAGGCTTGCTCGGCCCGACTCGGGATTAGCTGGCGCGGGTCGCTTCCATCTCCAGCCTGATGATGACTTCGTCACCGATCGCCGGAACGCCGAATACCATGCCGAAGTCGCTGCGGCTGATCGATGTGGTCGCGGTGAAGCCGGCGACGGTCACGGCGGGGTTGAACGGGTTTGGGGCCACACCGTTCAGCACCACGTCGAGGACCACGGGGTGTGTGACGCCCAGAATGGTCAGGTCGCCGGTGACTTCGGCGGTGTCCGCGCCGGTCTGCTCGACCCCGGTGCTCTCGAACGTGATCGTCGGGTAGGTCTGGACATCGAAGAAGTCCGGGGAGACCAGGTGTTCGTCGCGCGCCGGCCAGTTGGTATCGACGGAGCCGGCATCGATCGTCAGGGAGATCGACGCGGTCGTCGGGTCTTCCGGATCCAGCATGAACGTGCCCTCGAACCCGTCGAACTCACCATGGGTGTTGGAGAACCCCAGATGGCTCACGGAGAACATGACATGGGTGTGGGATCGGTCGATCGTCCACTCGGATTGGGCCATGGCCGGGGCGGCCAGCAACAGGGAACCCAGGGCGACGGCGGTCAGGGTCTTGGTCAGCATCGGTCAGGTCCTCGATCAGTCGTTGACGGTGTTACCATCACCCCGGCCGGTTGCGGGGGAACCGGGGAGGCTGTCGGCCGGGGAACACCCGCAGTCCGGAGGACGCCGACACGTCTAGACATAGTCGACGCGATCGACGCATCCAGGCACCCGTCGACGAACAGATTGTTTCTATTCCGGCAATGAGACCTGGCATGGGACGGGCGTTTCGGTCATATCGGACCCGATCATGCGCGGCCCGTGGAGGCTTGGCCTCGACAAAGCGCGGTGTCCTGGGCTGGAGTGTCGGTCCATTGGCGGAAGCGAGCATCGGCCTGCAGCGGGCCGGCATCCAGGGCTGGAGCATCACCGATCCATGGGCGACCGGGTCACCCTCTTCGATACGACGCTGCGCGACGGCGCGCAGACCCAAGGCATCGACTTCACCGTCGCGGACAAGCGGGCGGTGGCCGAAGCGCTGGACCGGCTGGGCATCGACTACGTGGAGGCCGGCTGGCCCGGCGCCAACCCCACGGACGACGCCGTTTTCGCCGATCCGCCGCGGCTGCGCCACGCCCAGTTGACCGCCTTCGGCATGACCCGCCGGGCGGGGCGCAGTGCGGCCAACGACCCGGGCCTGGCGGCACTGCTCAACAGCACCGCCCCGACGGTCTGCCTGTTCGGCAAGACCTGGGACTTCCAGGTCGACGTGGCCCTGGGGATCGGCCGGGACGAGAACCTGGCGATGATCGCCGACAGCGTGGCGGCGGTGGTCGGGCGCGGCAAGGAAGCCCTGTTCGATTGCGAGCACTTCTTCGACGGCTACAAGGCCAACCCAGGCTACGCGCTCGCGGCGGCCAAGGCGGCCTACGATGCCGGCGCCCGCTGGGTGGTCCTGTGCGACACCAATGGCGGGACCCTGCCGCACGAGGTGGCGGCGATCGTCACGGCCGTCTGCGAGAGCATCCCCGGCACCCGGCTGGGCATCCACGCCCACAACGACACCGAAAACGCGGTCGCCAACAGCCTGGCCGCGGTGCGCGCCGGCGTGCGGCATGTCCAGGGCACGCTCAACGGGCTGGGCGAGCGCTGCGGCAATGCCAATCTGGTCAGCCTGATCCCGTCGCTGGTGCTGAAGATGGGCTTCGACACCGGGGTCGGTCCGGCCGGGCTGCGGGAACTGACCCGGATCAGCCATTGGTTCGACGACCTGCTGAACCGGGCGCCCGACCCCGGCGCGCCGTATGTCGGCGCCAACGCCTTCGCCCACAAGGGTGGGGCGCATGTCTCGGCGATCGCCAAGGACCCGCGCTCCTACGAGCATATCCCACCGGAGACGGTCGGCAACCGCCGCTCGATCGTCGTCTCGGATCAGTCGGGCAAGTCGAACATCCTCGCCCGGCTCAAGGAGATCGGCATCGAGGTCGCGGCCGATGCCGACCAGGTCGACGCTCTGGTGCGGCTGGTCAAGGAGCGGGAGTTCCAGGGCTACGCCTATGACGCCGCGCATGCGAGCTTCGAAGTCCTGGCCCGACGGATGCTGGGCCTGGCGCCGACCTATTTCGAACTCGAACGCTTCGCCGTGACCGATGAGCGGCGGTTCAACGCCCGTGGTGTCCTGGTCAACGAATCCGAGGCGACGGTGAAGGTCAGGGTCGCGGGGCGGCTCGTGCATACCGTCGCCGACGGCAACGGCCCGGTCAATGCGATCGACCGGGCGCTGCGCAAGGCGTTGGAGCCGACCTACCCGGTGCTGGCGGACATGAAGCTCGCCGACTATCGGGTACGGATCCTCAAGGCGACGGACGCGTCGGGGGCGATGCCGCGGGTTTTGATCGAAAGCGTCGGCCGGGACGGCCGGCGCTGGGCGACGGTGGGCGTGTCCACCAACATCATCGATGCGTCGTTCGACGCTCTGGGCGACGGCTTCACCTACAAGCTGCTGACCAACGGGGTCGCGGCCGCCCTGGCCGCCTGACGTCCCCGACCGACCGGGAGGCGCGCCATGCCGTCCGACCCCAGCACCGTCGAGCGGGCACCCGCCGATGCCCGTTCGGGCCCGCTGATCACCCAGACCGCGCCGGTGCTGCTCGTCCCGGACGTGCTGACGGCCGATCAGTGCCGGGCGCTGATGCGGGCGTGGGAAAAGGACAACACCGACTCCGGGATGCACCGGCTGGTCGACGGCCAGGTAGCGCTGGTGCCCGACGCCTCCGCAAAGATCCGCCGGGATCACAGCCTGCCCGACGGCCCGCTGGCCCAAGCGGTGATGAAGGCCTTGGGCGATCGGCTGCTGCCCGAGATCACCAAGGCCTTCTGCTACCGGTGCACCCGGCTCGAACGCCTGAAAGTGGTCTGCTACGACGCCGCGACGGGGGGCTATTTCCGCCCGCATCGCGACAATACGACGCCGGACGCCGCCCATCGGCGGTTCGCCATGACCCTGAACCTCAATACCGGCGATTACGAAGGCGGGGAGCTGCGCTTTCCCGAATTCGGCGATGCGCGCTACAGCCCGCCGGCGGGCGGGGCCGTGGTGTTCTCCTGCTCCCATCTGCATGAGGTGCTGGACGTCACCGCCGGCCGCCGGTTCGTGCTGCTGACCTTCCTGTATGGCGAGGACGCGGTGCGGCCGCGCACGTCGCCCTCGCCTCCAACCTCAACCCGTCGAACTCGGCGGTAGGGGAGGGCTCGTGAGGGCGGCATCCGGCTCGGCTTCCTATATGGGGGAGAACTGAGGTCCGGTTGTTCCGTCGGGCGACGGCGGGGCGGTATCTGGGAGCGGAATGTGACCGACATCTTCGGGGACCTATGGGTCACCCTGTCGGCGCTGATCCATATCGGCGCGGCCACGGCGGTTTCGGTCCATGTTCTGCTGACCAAGCGCAATGTCGGTGCGTCGGTCGCCTGGGTGGGGCTGGCCTGGCTGGCGCCCTATACCGGTGCACTCGCCTATCTGGTGCTGGGCATCAACCGGGTCCACGGCAAGGCCGTCCAGGTCTCCCCGTCGGACGTGTCGCCGCGGGCCATCCGATCCCGGTTTGCCGTCGATCTGGCCGAGATCGATCCCAAGGGCCCGGAAAGCGACCTCGTTCAGCTCGCCCGGCTCGGAGAAAGCCTTACCCAGCTACCGCTGGTCGCCGGCAACCGCATCGACCCGCTGGTCGACGGGGACCAGGCGTTGCCGGCGATGGTCGCGGCGATCGACGCGGCCGAGCGATCGGTGGGGTTGTCGAGCTACATCTTCCGGTTCGACGAAGGCGGCCGCCCCCTGGTCGACGCGCTCGCTGCCGCCCGGGCCCGGGGCGTGGCCGTGCGGGTGCTGGTCGACGGGATCGGGGTCGGCTACTTCAACACCCCGGTGGTGCGCGCCTTGCGGGCCCGGGGGGTGCGGACCGCCCGGTTCCTGCATTCCTGGCTGCCATGGCGCATGACGTATCTGAACATGCGCAACCATAAGAAGATCCTGGTGGTCGACGGCAGGACCGGGTTTTCGGGCGGTCTGAACATCGGTGGGGAGAATCTCCGCCACCGGCCCGACGGCGATCGGGTGCAGGACCTGCATTTCCGCATCGAGGGGCCGGTGGTCGAGCAGATGACCCGGGTGTTCATCGAGGACTGGGCGTTCACCACCGGTGAGCGGCTGGACGGTCCCGACTGGCTGCCCGGCCCCGCCGCCGCCGGCCCCCTGTTCGCCCGGGGGATCGCCAGCGGTCCCGATCAGTCGCTGGAGCGCTTGCGCTGGACGATCAGCGGCGCCCTGGGACGGTCCAACGAACGGGTCAGCATCCTGACACCGTACTTCCTGCCCGATCAGCGGCTGATCACGGTCCTGGTCCTGACCGCCCTGCGCGGCGTTCAGGTCGACATCGTCATTCCGGCCCGCGGCAATCACCGGCTGTTCGACTGGGCGGTGTCCGACCAGATCGATCAGGTGCTGGAAGCCGGCTGTCGAGTCCATCTGACCCCGCCACCGTTCGACCATAGCAAGCTGATGACGGTCGACGGGAGCTGGGCCTTGTTCGGCTCCGCGAACTGGGACGCGCGCAGCCTCAGGCTCAACTTCGAGTTCAACATCGAGTGCTACAATCGGGATTTCGCGGGCTATCTCTCCGACATCATCGACGCCAAGATCGCCCGGTCCACGCCGTGGACCCTCGACCAGGTGCGGGCCCGATCGCTTCCGGTCCGGCTGCGCGACGGGGTGGCGGGGTTGCTGCTACCGTATCTGTGAGGGCTGCCGGCGGGTTCGGTCGTCCGGCGGTGCCGGCCCGGCCGACGCCCGCGGGACGTAAGCGGCCGTCCACAGCTCCTGCAACTCCGAGGCCGGCTTGCCGGCCAGACGCTGCAGCATCATGCGGCCCAGGCGGGCGCCGAGTTCCGGTAGCGGCTGCGCCATCGTCGCCAGGGGCGGGGAGGTGACGGAGGCCAGCGGCAGGTCGTCGTGACCGATGACGGAGACGTCGACCCCCGCCGTGAGCCCGGCCTCGGCGATGGCGGCCAGGCAGCCGACGGCCTGGGTATCGGTGTTGCACAGGATCGCGGTCGGGCGCGGTCGCAGGGCGATCAGCGTCTTGGCCGCCTCGAAGCCCGCCTCTCGCGTCTGTCGGGCTTCGACCCGCCAGTCTGGATCGATCCTCAGGCCGGCGGCGGCCATCGCCGCTTCGTAGCCCTGGCGGCGATGGGTGGCGTAAGCCAGATGCGGCTCCCCGCCGATCAGGGCGATGCGGCGATGACCGAGTTCGATCAGCGTGGTGGTCGCCCGTTCGAACGCCTCGACCCCGTCGACATCGAGAAACGGATAGGGGCGCGGCTCCCGCGTTCGGCCCTGGGCGACGAACGGGAAGTCCCGGTCCAGAAGCAGGTGGATGCGCGGATCGTCCGCCCGGGTCCGGACGACGATCACGCCATCGACCCGCCGCTTGCTGATCATCCGGTCCAGGGCGGCGAGCTCGTCGTCCCCGGGGGCGGCGGCCGACACCATCAGGTCCAGACCGTCGGCCTGCAGTTCCTTGCCGGCCCCGGTCAGGAGTGCCAGCAGGAACGGATCGCCGAACTCCCCGGGGCCGGTGGGCAGCACCAGCCCGATCGCCTGCGCCCTGCCGCTCTGCAGCGCCTGGGCGACCGGGTTGGGCCGATATCCCAACCGTTCGGCGGCTTCCCGCACCCGGGTGCGGGTCGCCAGCGACACGTCCGGGTAGCCGTTCAACGCCCGGCTGACCGTCGTTTTGGAGAGGCCCAGATGGTTCGAGAGGGTCTTGAGATCCATGGAATCGACAGTATCGAACGAAAATGTTGATCCAAACCGGTTTGGTCGGTACATTATGACGCTAGCAGGGCCGAATGTCCATTCGCCCCGGCTCGCCTCCGATGCCAGAGGGGGTGGCCGTACGGCCGGCGCACCGCCGGCCGCTGTGCTGCACAACCAAGCCGGAGCGGGCGCGTCGGACGCGTCGCGCCTGGAAAACGGGAGGATCTGACCCCATGCGTTTGAAGACCCTGCTCTGTGGTGCCGCCGCCGGTGTGGCGCTGATGGCCACCTCGGCAGCCGGCGCTCAGTCGATCGAGCTGTGGACGACCGAGACCCAGTCGGACCGGATCGCGACGATCCAGTTGCTGGTCGACACGTTCATGGCGCTCAACCCGAGCGTGACCGTGGAGGTGGTCGCCGTCGACGAGAACGACGTGCCGACCCAGATCGCCGCCGCAGCCGCTGCGGGTACCCTGCCGAACCTGATCAATGCCGGTTCCGAACTGATGGTCGCGTTCGGCGAAGAGGGCATTCTCGATCAGGCGGCCGCCACCGAAATGGTCGACAGGGTCGGCCGGGACCGGTTCTTCGCCGGTGCGCTCAACATGCATCGCAACCCCGAAACCGGGGAGTTCTACGCCCTGCCGTTCCACGGCTGGATCCAGGGCATCTGGTATCGCGGCGACTGGTTCGACGAAGCCGGCCTCGAACCCCCGAACACGTGGGAGAACATCCGTGCGGCCGCCGAATACTTCCACGATCCGGCGGAGAACCAGTATGGTATTCTGATCGGCAACATGGCCGATTCCTTTGCCGAGCAGGTGTTCACCCAGTTCGCCATCTCCAACGGCGGCCGCCAGTTCGATGCCGACGGCAACCTGGTCTTCAATTCCGAAGAGATCCGGGAAGCGCTGGAGTTTTACGTCGACCTCGCCGAATACGCCCCGCCGGGTCCGCAGACCTGGCGCGCCCGGGACTACTATATCCAGGGCCGGATGGCGATGTTCTTCTACTCGACCTTCATCATGGACGATCTGGCGCTGGCGGAGATCGCGGCCAGCTCGCTGACGGCGGAGAACTTCGCCGAACTGGCCGGCGGTTCCTTCGATCCCGAACTGGTCGAGCACACCCGCATGGTGCCGATCATCTCCAACGCCCAGGACGCCGGCTACGGCGTGGTCGTTTCCATGGGCATCGTCGACAGCGACGACCAGGCGGAGACCGAAGCGGCCCAGCAGCTCCTGTCGTTCCTGTACGAGCCCGACAGCTACATCACCTGGCTGCACATGGCGCCGGGCGGCATGAACCCGGTGTTGCGGGACATCGCTGCCAATGACGACTACATGGCCGATCCGCGGGGCATCTTCGCCCGGTACGGGACCGACTCGATCCAGGAGATCATCGCCGGCCTGGAGGCGATCCAGACCTTCAGCCTGGTCGACGGGCAGCTGTTCCCGGCCTCCGGGGAGATCTTCGCCCGGCAGATCATCCCGCAGATGATCTTCCGCGCGACCTGGGAAGACGTGCCGGTGGACGAGGCCGTCGCCTGGGCCGAAGCGCAGATGCTCGGGGTGATCGGCGAGTAGCCTTACCGTTTCCGACCCGGCATCGGGGAGGGGGCCTGGCCCTCTCCCCGTCCGTCCCGGCAGCACCGCTCATACCGGATCCGTCCCGTATCCAGCGGCGTGTGCCGGTGCTTTGGCTGAAACCGTCGATCGCTGTGGCAGCGCCGGTACCGGGACGATCCGCGGAGGCCCATAGGCCAGCCGTGGTTTCCCGTCCTTCGCGGAGGATCCGCCCATGAAGCCTCAAACCGTCCTCGAACGGGCGGAGAACCGCTTCGGCTGGCAGCTTGTGGCGCCGAGCCTGGGCGTGATCGGCCTGCTGATCCTCTACCCGATCCTGTACAATGTCTATCTCAGCTTCTTCGACGTCCAGTTGGTCGGCGACAACGTCTTCGTCGGCCTGGAGAACTATCAGCGCCTCTTGACCGACAGCGCCTTCTACGACTCGCTGACCACGACGGCGATCTATCTGCTCGGCACCGTGGCCGGCACGACGCTGCTCGGCCTGGGCGCCGCCCTGCTGCTCAACCAGGACTTCCCGGGGCGGAACGTCGTCCGCGGCCTGATCCTGCTGCCCTATTTCGCGCCGGTGATCTCGGTCGTGTTCGGCTGGCAGTTCATCTTCGACCCGGTCAACGGTGTCTACAATTACATGGTCGTGGAGGTGTTCAACCTCACCGACGAACGCATGAACGTGATCCGCGACCCGGATCTCGGTGTGATCGTGGTCATCGTCTTCGACATCTGGAAGCACTTCCCGATCGCCTACCTGCTGATCCTGTCCAAGCTGCAATCCATCAACACCGATCTGTACGAGGCGGCGGCGATCGATGGCCATGGGCCGTGGGGCCGGTTCTGGCACGTGACCCTGCCGGAACTCTACTTCGTCCTCGGCACCATCGTGATCCTCAGGTTCATCTGGAACCTCAACAAGTTCGAGGAAGTGTTCCTGCTGGCGCCGAACGTCCAGACGTTGCCGATCTTCACCTACTACACCGCCTTCACCGGCGTGATCGACCAGGGGCTCGCGGCATCGGTGTCGGTGATTCAGTTCGTCCTGCTGTGCGGGTTGATCTGGTTCTACGTCAAGAAGGTGCTGAAATGGTGACGGCAACACGGACCGACGGTACACGCGACCAGGCGGGGGAGGAGTGAGATGCTCGGACGGCGCGGCCTGTGGGGCAATCTGACGCTGACGGTGGCGGTCGTCCTGCTGCTGCTGTTCTGCTTGTTCCCGTTCGTCCAGATCCTGTCGACGTCGTTGAAGTACCAGGCGGACTGGGGCAATCCCTCGCTGATCCCGACCCAATTCAACTGGGACGCCTATCTCGAGCTGCTGGGGTGGGGCGAGACCGAGGAGCTGGCGATCCCGCCCTCCATCGAGCGTCTGCTCGATCGTCCCGGGCTGACCGATGCGCAGCGGGAGCGGATCCTCGCGCCGTATCGGGAGACCGCGGACATCTTCCCGTTCCCGCGGTACTTCCTGAACACGATCCTGCTGGCCGGTGTGGCGGCGCTGATCGCGCTCGCCCTGGCGGTGTTCGGGGCCTACGCGTTCAGCCGGGTGCGGTTCACCGGCCAGGCGATCATTCAGCGCTCCATCCTGTTCGTCTACATGGTGGGCGGGGTGCTGCTGATGGTGCCGCTGTACCAGATCGCCGTCGGGGTGGGGTTGGCGGCCACGCCCTGGGGGTCGGTGGTCGCCCTGGTGCTGATCTACGTGATCCAGACCCTGCCCGTCTCCTTGTACATGCTCGGGAACTACTTTCGAACCATCCCCTATTCGTTGGAAGAGGCGGCGGCGATCGACGGCTGCACCCGGATCGAGACCATCTTCCAGGTCATCATCCCGCTGTCGATCCCGATGCTGGTCACGGTCTACATCTACGCCTTCATCATCGCCTGGAACGAGTTCCTGTTCGCCAGCGTCTTCCTGCGGCAATACGACGATCTCTACACGTTGCCTCTGGGGCTTCAGACCTTGTTCGTGTCCAAGAACGCGATCTGGGACCGCATCATGGCGGCCTCGATCCTGACCCTGCTGCCGGTACTGGTCCTGTTCACCTTCGCGATGCGGAACCTGACCGGTGGCCTCGCCGCCGGCGGGGTGAAGGAATGATGGGCGACGCCATGACGACCCCACGGCGGAGCCAACCGGCCGGTTTTGCCCTGCCGGCCGAGATCCGAGGGGCGATCGTCGAGCGGCTGGCGGATCTCTATGGGGCCGACCGGGCCGACTGCGTGGCCGAGGCGCTGGAGGCGGTCGCCGGCCGGCTGCACGCGGCCCGGCCCGACCTGGCGGCCCGGCCGCGGACGCTGCCGCAGGATCCGGTGTTGATCACCTATGGCGACCAGGTGACCGCCCCCGGCGTGACCCCGCTGGCGGCGCTGGACCGCTGGGTCACCGAGCGGTTGTCGGATGCCCTGGGCACGGTCCATCTGCTGCCGTTCTTCCCGTACAGCTCCGACGACGGGTTCTCCGTCATCGACTACCGGCAGATCGACCCGCGCCTGGGCACCTGGTCGGACATCGGCGCCATGGGCGAGCGGGTGACCCTGATGTTCGATGCGGTCATCAACCATGCCTCCGCGCAAGGGCCGTGGTTCGAGGCCTTCAAGGCCGGTCAGGCGCCCTACAGCCGCTATTTCCGGGTGGTGGAAGCGGGGGAGGACCTCTCCCAGGTGACCCGGCCGCGGACCACGCCCCTGACCCATGAGGTGAGCACCGCCGACGGCTCCAAGCGGGTGTGGACCACCTTCTCCGACGATCAGGTCGATCTCGATTTCGCCAATCCCGATCTGCTGGTGGAGATCGCCGACGTGCTGCTGGGCTATGTCGCGCACGGGGCGCGGCTGATCCGGCTGGATGCGGTGTGCTTCCTGTGGAAGATCGGCGGGTCGACCTGCATCCACCTGCCCGGCACCCACCGGATCATCCAGATCTATCGGTTGCTGATGGATGCGGTGGCCCCGTCGGTGCTGTTCGTCACCGAAACCAACGTCCCGCATGAGGAGAATGTCGGCTATTTCGGCGACGGGCACACCGAAGCCCAGATGGTCTACAACTTCGCGCTGCCGCCGCTGCTGCTCGATGCGGTGCATCGGGAAGACGCCGAACGGCTGAGCGACTGGGCGGCCGATCTCAGCGTGCCGTCGGCGGATTGCTGCTTCTTCAACATCACGGCGACCCATGACGGCATCGGGGTCCGCGGCGCCCAGGGCCGGATGACGCCGGCGGAAGTGCTGGGCCTGGCCGAGGCGATCCGGCAGCGCGGCGGGCTGGTGTCCAACCGCCGGCTGCCCGACGGGTCCGACAGCCCGTATGAGCTCAACATCACCTTGTTCGACGCGCTGCTGCCGCCGGGCGCCGATCCGGCCGGCACCGAGGCGCTCGACCGCTACCTGACCGCCCAGGCGGTGGCGCTGTCGCTGGCCGGGGTTCCGGCCATCTACGTCCACAACCTCTTCGGCAGCCGCTCCGACCATGCGGCGCTGGCGGGGGTCGACGCGACCCAGACCGAGTTCAAGCGGCTGGTCAACCGGCACAAGTTCACCCGGGCCGAGCTGGACGGCCTGCTCGCCGACCCGGGCAGCCGGGAGGCGCGGATCTTCGCCCGCTACACCCGGCTGTTGCAGCTCTGGCGGCAGGAACCGGCCTTCGCCCCGACCAGCCCGCAGGCCGTGCTGCGGCTGCACCCCGGCGTGCTGGCGATCCGCCGGGGGCCGGAAGGAGCCGGCGACGTCATCTGTCTGCACAATCTGTCGGGCCAACCGGCGGAGCTGATGCTGCCGGACGCCGGTGCGAGGACCGATATCGTAACCGGGGAGAGCGTGCCGGCCGGATCGCTCGTCCTGCCGGCCTGGTCGATGCGCTGGCTGCGCCGGCCAATCCCGTGACCCAGATCAGGCGCGGGCCGGGTCTCACCGATGCCGCCCACCGTGCCGAGCCCGTGAGGAAACGAACCCGATGGCCAGCGTGACCCTCGAAAACGTCATCAAGCGCTATGGCGACCTGCAGGCCGTGCACGGGGTCGATCTGGAGATCCGCGACGGGGAGTTCATGGTCCTGGTGGGCCCGTCGGGGTGCGGCAAGTCCACCACTTTGCGGATGATCGCCGGTCTGGAGGCGATCAGCGAGGGGACCTGCCGGATCGGCGACCGGGTGGTCAACGACGTCCCGCCCCAGCGCCGGAACATCGCCATGGTGTTCCAGAACTACGCGCTCTACCCGCATAAATCGGTGCGGGAGAACATCGTCTTCGGCCTCAAGCGGGCCAAGACCGAGCCGGCGGAAATCCACAAGCGGCTCGCCGAAGCGGCCCGGATGCTGCGGCTGGAGCCCTATCTGGACCGCAAGCCGGCCGCCCTGTCCGGCGGTCAGCGCCAGCGGGTCGCCATGGGCCGCGCCATCGTCCGCGACGCCGACGTGTTCCTGTTCGACGAGCCGCTGTCGAACCTCGACGCCAAGCTGCGCCACGATATGCGCACCGAAATCCGCCGCATCCACAAGAACTACGGCACCACCTCGATCTACGTCACCCACGACCAGGTCGAGGCGATGACCCTCGCCGACCGGGTCGTGGTCATGCGCGACGGCTGGATCGAGCAGGTCGGCCGGCCGATGGACATCTACCTGCACCCGGCCAACCTGTTCACCGCAACCTTCATCGGGGCGCCGTCGATGAACATCCTGGACGGGACGCTGGACGCCGATGGCGTGCATCTGGGCAGCCACACCCTCCCCGTCCCGCCGGCCAAGCAGGCGGTGGCCGCCGCCGCCCTCGAAGCCGGCGGCGGCCGGGCGCGGCCGATCAAGATCGGTATCCGTCCGGACTTCTTCGAGGACTGCGCCTTCGCCACGATGGGCCCCAACTCGGTCCGGCTGGACGGCCTCAGGGTGGAGATCGTCGAGCCCCTGGGCTTCGACCGGGAGATCACCTTCCATATCGGCGAGTCGAGTGCCATGGCCCGGCTCGACCTGCGCTCGGACATCGCCGAGGACTCGACCATCGACCTGTGCGTCGATCTCGAGCGGGTGCATTTCTTCGACCCCGACAGCGGCAAGAACCTCGAACTGGTGGCGTGACGCCTCACGCCGACCCGATCAGCCGCCGGTACACCGGTGCGAGCAGTGCGGGAAGCGCGTAGATCGGGATCTGGGCAAGCGCGAAGAACAGGAACACGGCCTCGTCCACCAGGCCGCCGAGGCTCGCGATCAGCAGTCCCATGTTGCGGTGGCCGGTCATCATCGCCAGCGTGACGCCGGCCCGGCGACCGACGAGCGGCGACAGGGCCAGTCCCAGGGCTTGCAGGGCCAGGTTGAGAACGAAGGCCGCACCGAGATAGAGCGCCACCAGCCCAGGCGCGGCCAGCAGCCGGGCCGTCACCCCGTCCATGATCGCCAGGGCGAAGACGGTCATGAACACCACGATCAGCCCGTCGATGACCTCCCCGCCTCGGGCGAGGCGTCGCTCTCCCAGCCCCCATCGCATCCCTTGGGCGAGGGCGGCGGCGAGACCGACCAACAGGCCCAGGCGGAGCATCAGATCCCCGACGCCGACGGCAAGGTCGACGCCGATCAGGCCCAGTATCAAGGGCGGGACCGCGAGCGGGCTCAGCAGGGTCGCGGTGACGAGCACGACCAGGGCGAAGGCGCTGTCGAGCCGCAGCAGCACCGCATACGCCACCGCCGCCATGACCGGCGGGCAGCAGGCGTAGATCACCATCGCCGTCTTGAGCTCGGGCGGCACCGGGGCCGGCAGGACCAGGGCGGCGCCGGCCACGGGGCTCGCCAGCACGATCCAGGCCAGACCGATCAGCGGCCGGGCCGGGCGGCCGAGGGTCGCCCGCACGGCGGCTGGGTCGACCCGCACCAGCGCCAGGGTCAGCATCACGAAGATCGTGGGCACGAACAGGGGACGCGCCGCGGCGGCCAGATCCGGCAGGACCAGGCCGATCAGCACGCCCGCCGGCAACGCCCAGGTACCCGCCCTGCCGAGCCAGGCGAGCGGCGCGAGGATCGCCGCACTCATGGTTCCGGAGACGGCTTGCCGGCCGGGGATCGCGCGGCGGCGGCCCCGGCGCGCACCGGCAGGATGAGCAGTTGAAACAGCGCCATGAGGACGATCGCGCCGGCCAGCGTGTAGCCCATCCCGGCGACGTCCAGAGGCAGGGCCGGGGTGAAGGCGGCCCAGGCATCGGCCGCCGTTCTGGGG
>JANQKE010000052.1 GCA_028281265.1 Alphaproteobacteria bacterium
GAGCATCCTGCGTCCTAACGGACGCAGGATGCTCTAAATCTTTGAAATAGATCAACTTATCTGCGTTCAGATGAGTCCATCTGAACGCAGGTTGATCTAGAACCCGATATCGCTCCCCTGTCCGCGGAGATCTCGCGTGTCGCTCTCGTACGCCGTCATCCTCGGCTCGGTCCGTGGCCATCGCCAAGGGATCAAGGCCGCCCGTTTCGTGCTGACCAAGCTGGTCGAGCGGGGCCACGCCGCCACGCTGGTCGATGCGGCGGCAAGCCAACTCCCGCCCTTGGACCGGATGTACAAGGAGTTCCCGACGGGCGAGGCCCCGGCGGAGATGGAGCGGCTGGCCGAGCTGTTCCGCTCGGTCGACGGCTTCGTCATCGTGTCCGGCGAGTACAATCACGGGCCGCCCCCGGCCCTGATGAACCTGCTCGACCATTTCCTGGAGGAGTACTTTTACCGCCCCTCCGGCATCGTCTGCTATTCGGCCGGCGGCTTCGGCGGTGTGCGGGCGGCGATGCAGCTACGCATGAGCCTGGCGGAAATGGGCATGGCGTCGATCCCCTCGATCTACCCGGTTCTCCGGATCGGTCAGGCCTTCCAGGACGACGGCACCCCGACCGACGCGGCGGCGCACGGCCGGATCAAGCGCTTCCTGGACGAGTTGGACTGGTACGCCGAGGCCCTGCGCGACCGCCGCGCCAAGGGGCTGCCACGTTAAAAGACTGGGTGGATCGCGGCATCGCCAGTCAATAGACATGTGCTGCGCATGCGATTATAATCATCACATGACCGTCATGATCCAGATCCGCAATGTGCCCGACACGTTGCACCGGACGCTGAAATCGCGGGCCGCGCTGGCCGGCATGTCTCTGTCCGACTATCTGCTCAATGAACTTCGGGAGTCCGCCGAACGTCCGACGCTGGCCGAGATAAGCGCCCGTCTTCAAGAGCGGACGGCTACGACCCCGCCCATCGCCCCGGCCGATTTCATCCGGCGGAAGCGGGACGCCAGTTGATCGGCGTCCGTGCTTCGGCACGGATTGGTGACTCGCTCCAGACATCCCTAGCAGTCGCCCTCGTTCATTGGCTGTTTCCTCCCACGCAGACCCTACATGCGTGGCAACTGATCGATGTGAAGGTGGACAGCGTGGCCTGCCGGTTCGTCGCCATAACGTAACTGCTTGAATGTTTAGTAGGCAGTCCTCTACGGCTGAAAACGAGTAGTGATCTGATTCTTTGTGTTACTCCTCAGGCGGCTGCGCAAGCTATGTTGGCTCTAAACATCGAAGTAGGCACTAGACTCACTATGAAAAGTTGTGTTATCCAATTCCATGATCAACAGAGAATCTTTAGGAATATTTGGTCATGTTTGCGTGGCTTCGGCGATCAACACTCTGCACGCTTTGTGCATTCAGCGTCGCAGCTTGCGGGTTGGATCTTCCCATTGGAAAACAATATTATATTCGTATTGCTGAAGATCTATCGTCTTTCTTGAGGCAGCAAGTCGGTGTTGATGAAATTAGATACACAATATTTAGTGAGAATTCTATCGTAGCACATGAAGATTTAGCATATGCTGAACATTTTTTTGGGAGAGTCCCCAATACGAGAATGACAAAGATACAAGACGCAAATATCATAATAGTGGCAGAGTCTGATGAACAGCCAAGTACTTTGCCTGGCAGAATAAATTTGCTTGTAAGTGTTTATTTGTTTACTGGACCTTCAATATCATCAAGTCTTATACCAATCAGAACACGAACTGTAACCTTTTCGTGCAATCCGGAAATCCAGAATTCAAGTAATGGATCATGTAGGATTATAGGTGGCATTGCTTTTGCTCGCGCATTGCAGCGGTTGGCGGCAGAAATTTAATATGAATGAGATTCATATTGATGTCATGACATAGTGGTAGAATGATAAGTGCTCGCAATACATGCAGAAATCACAGGGAAGGCTACCGTCTCATGACACACAGAGATAATCGGTCTATCCAACTTGTTCCTCGAACTCGAGTGGCGCTTCTCCGATGACCACGCTTTTGCCCAGTACTTGGCGCACCTCCGCTAACCAAACGATCTCGTCTGTCCGACCTGCGGCGAAAACCACGGATAGGCTCTGGCAGCCAAGCAGATCCTCGGTGGTCTCCGGTACACTTTGCTCACCACCTTTCATTCGTCGCTCGGCGCTGCACTCAACTCTGCTGCATACAAAGCAGTAACTGCATCAGAAAAATAAGAGGGAATTTTTAGCATGAACGAGTTCAGGAAGACTATAATTTTCTTGGTTATACTCATTTCTTGTTCGTTAATACTATCAGGCTGTTCGATTTTATTTTATAATTATGAAAATTCAAACCCACTGACATCAGATCAAAAGGATAACTTAGCTCATCAAATCGGACTCGACATATTGTCTAGGTTCTCGGAAACACGACAACTAAAATTCGGCATATCTGGTGATAAAACAAATGATCATATTCAATCTGTGTTAGATTTTATCTCAAGAATGTTTCATTTAGGAGCCTATTTAACACCTCATAATCCTGAATTCTTAATAAATATAAGAATTACAACCAGACCATCGTCAGCAAATACTAGCCTTTTAATCATGAGGAGTCAATCTAATGTCTGGAGAAGCGACTTGGAAACCAGTTTTGACGTCTCAATTACTGCTACTCGACCACCTGCTTATGGCAGTTCCACAGTTTCTGTAGCCCGCATGACCATACAAGGTGGTTGTACGGGAGATTGTATTGCATTTGAACGGCGATTCATAGAACGGCTATTGTACTCACTAGTCAATGAAATCCGTTAGAGAGCAACGTTCCCTATTAGAAAACATGCACTCGCGCAGAGTACGCCTTTGCTGCCTCAAAACTTGAGCATCATCACTTCTGCTAGGGTTTAGAATCAATGATATATTAGCGGATAGATCTGGCGTGTTTTGTATCAAAGCTCCTGAATCTCTATCAATTAATGTTGAAGACCCAATAAAAGAACCTAGATGTGTGTGATCCACTTTGTCACTCCTAATAATATCTTCTGCTTTCACAGATCTACTGCTAATATCAGAGTAGTATCGATGCTCGGTGGGCGATTCTATTCGCGTAAATCCAGCAGAATTTCCATACATATCGTAGTGAACTAACAAGTCCTCTCGTTGCTTCCAAGATATAATATCAACATTTGTCTGCGACATCCTACACTCAATTGTATCATTATCAATTTTTTTTATGACCGCCACAGGTAAACCTTGATGATCTTCAACAATTTCTATTTCATCACTGCTCAGTGAATACTCTACCAACTGGGAAACGATCTCATCGGGTATTCTAGCAGTTCGATTTCGCAGACTGTCTTGCGCACGTGACTCCGAGAGCTGACGATTTACGCGATATCGTGCGTCGAATAAACGCGATGCGAACGTATTGAGTCGACCGCCTGTGGCGCTGACGGCAAGGCCCCGAGACATGGAAGCCCTTGCTAGTTGCCTCGCAACCCCCCTGCGGATCATGATGCGTGACAGTGCGAGCAATGGGAAACATCCTGATGTGAGCAGTAGTGATGCAGTCCCTCCGAAGAGTAGGGATCGACGGCTGAGCATTACACCCTCGTATGTGGAGGTTGAGGTAAGCGCCTTCTGATCTCGTTTAGGCGGTATCAACGCTTAATTTAAAACCCTAAATGTGGCAGAATTTAAGTTCGATCACCGTTGCGGACGTGTCAGAAGCCGTCTCGCCTGGGTAGAGCCACCATAGCTCCTTCCTTTAGCGTAGCTATGTATCGTTCCTTGCCGTCAGCCGGCAGGATTTTGCAGATCGCCTCTAGCAGTTATCTGTCGCTGATCGCCACCGCGCACCAGATCCGGCAATGGACCGCCAGCATCGCCGTGGCGGAGCCGACGGTCGACGGCGACGCGCTGGTGGTCGACGTGACCGCCACCAACCAGGCCGGGCACAAGTTCCCCTCCGGCGTCGGCTTCCGCCGGGCGTTCGTCGAGCTGTCGGTACTCGACAATGCCGGCGGCGTGCTGTGGGCCTCGGGCCGGGTCAACGCGCTGGGCCTGATCCTGGGTGCGGACGGCCGGCCCTTGCCGACCGAGCTTAGCCGCGACGCCTGGCAGCCGCATTACGAGACCATCACCTCGGCCGATCAGGCGCAGATCTACGAGGAGCGGACCCTCGACAGCGCCGGGCAGCTGACCACCAGCTTCCTCGCCCGCAGCCAGGAGGTGAAGGAGAACCGGCTGCTTCCCCGGGGCTGGCTGGGTACGGCCGGGGTGCCGGCCCGGGTCAGCCGGAACCAGATGGCGCAGATGCAGCCCTGCCAGGTGGCGGCCACGAACTCGGTCGGGCTGCCGGCCGATGCGCCATGCGCGCCCCTGACCGACCCCGACTATCAGGACAATGCGGACGGTTCGGACAGCCTGACCTACCGGATCCTGCTGGCCGAAATCGACGGCTGGGCCCGGGTGGAGGCGCGGCTGCACTATCAGACCCTGCCGCCCTATTACCTGCAGGACCGCTTCACCATTGCCGACGGCCCGGCAACCCAGCGCCTGTACTACCTCACCAGCCGGCTCAACACCGCCGACACGCCGATCGACAACTGGACCATCACCGTGGCGGAGACGGCCGCGTCACGGCGAGAGGAGCCTGATAAGGCCGGTTGACCCCGGGCGAGGGTGCCCTCTAGGCAGGCAGGAACCCATCCAGCCTTGCCGAGTCGCCTCGATGGCCCGTCCCACCAGCCGCTATGTCTGTCAGGAATGCGGGGCCGTCGCCGCCCGCTGGGCCGGGCGGTGCGACGCTTGCGGGGCCTGGAACACGCTGGTCGAGGAAGCGATCCCGGCGGCCACCCCCGGCGGGCTCGGCCGTACGGTCAAGACCCGCGGCGTCACCTTCGTCGACCTGGACAGCGCCGGGGCGGATCTGCCCCGCCGCACCACGGGCATCGCCGAGGCGAACCGGGTGCTGGGCGGCGGGCTGGTGCCGGGCTCGGCCCTGCTGATCGGCGGCGACCCCGGTATCGGCAAGTCGACCCTGCTGTTGCAGGTCGTCTGCCGGATGGCCGGGGCGGCCGGCTTCACTTGCGCCTATGTGTCGGGTGAGGAGGCGGTCGACCAGGTGCGGTTGCGGGCGGCCCGGCTGGGGCTGTCCGGCGCGCCGGTGCGGCTGGCCGCCAGCACCGATGTGCGGGAGATCGTCGCCACGCTGGAGGGCAAGGACGCGCCGGACGTGCTGGTGATCGATTCGATCCAGACCATGTTCGTGGACGCCCTCGATAGCGCGCCCGGCACGGTCAGCCAGGTGCGGGCCAGCGCGGCTGAGCTGATCCGGGCGGCAAAGCGCAAGGGCACCGCCCTGTTCCTGGTCGGCCACGTGACCAAGGACGGGGCGATCGCCGGCCCGCGGGTCCTTGAGCACATGGTCGACACGGTGCTCTATTTCGAGGGCGAGCGCGGCCACCAGTTCCGCATCCTGCGCGGGGTCAAGAACCGGTTCGGGCCGACCGACGAGATCGGTGTGTTCGAGATGACCGATCGCGGGCTGATGGAGGTGACCAATCCGTCCGAGCTGTTCCTGGCGGATCGGGAAGGCCCGATCAGCGGGGCGGCGGTGTTCGCCGGGATCGAGGGGACACGGCCGGTCCTGGTGGAGGTGCAGGCGCTGGTCGCCCCGTCCCCCCTCGGAACGCCGCGGCGGGCGGTGGTCGGCTGGGACGGCGGCCGGCTGGCGATGGTGCTGGCGGTGCTGGAAGCCCGTTGCGGCGTGGCGATCGGGCCGAACGACGTCTACCTCAACGTCGCCGGGGGCTTGCGGGTCAGCGAGCCGGCCGCCGACCTCGCCGTCGCCGCGGCGCTGGTCTCCTCCCTGACGGGAGAGCCGGTGCCCCGCGACACGGTCGTGTTCGGGGAGATCGGCCTGTCCGGCGAGGTCCGATCGGTCAGCCAGACCGACAACCGCCTCAAGGAAGCCGCGAAGCTGGGCTTTGCCGGCGCCATCCTGCCGCAGCGCCGGCCCGGCCGCCACGCAGAGGGTCGTCCGGCGCCGGAAGCGGGGTTGACGATGCGCGAGATCAGCCGTCTCGACGAGTTGCTACCCATGTTCGGCCAGGACGCTATAACCGGGGCGGAGGGCTGATCGCAGGGTGCTTCGGCCTGGCGCCCGGCGCGGCCTGACCCGACCGAAAGGTGTTGTATGGAGTCTTTACCGGTCATCGTGGGCGACATCATCGTCATTACGGTGGTGCTGCTGTCGGCCCTGCTGGCGCTCGCCCGCGGCTTCCTGCGAGAAGCGCTGTCGATTGCGGGCTGGATAGCCGCCGCCGTGTTCGCCTTCTGGGCGTTCCCGCTGGCGCAGCCCGTGGCGCAGGACCTGATCGCTTCGGAGATGATCGCCAACGTCGCCGCCGGGGCGGGTCTGTTCCTCGGCGCGCTGGTCCTGTTCACCGCGGTGAGCCTGCTGATCAGCCGGGCGGTCCACGGCAGCATGTTCGCCGCCCTCGACCGGTCGCTGGGCCTGGTGTTCGGCGCGCTGCGCGGCGCGTTCATCGTCTCCCTCGCCTATCTGGTGCTGGCGTTCCTGGTTCCGAACCCTGCGGACCATCCGCCCTGGGTCCGGGAGGCGCGGACCCTGCCGCTGGTTCAAGAGGGAGCGGAGTTCATCGCCCGGTTCATCCCGGGCGACCTGCTGGACGAGACCTATCGGACGGCCCGCGACGGCACCGGCAGGGCGCTCGATCAGGCCGGGTCGCTGGCCGTCCAGCAATTGCTGTCCACTCCCGGCCCCGCCGCCCCACCCCCGTCACAACCGCGGGAGGCCGGCTACAGTGCCGCGGAACGGGCACCGCTGGACCGGCTGATCGCCGCGGAGCCTGCCCAACCCGGCCGGTGATCGGTGGGAGGCCGTCATCCTCGCCGG
The DNA here is from genome assembly GCA_028281265.1 of Alphaproteobacteria bacterium. Classification (GTDB taxonomy): domain Bacteria; phylum Pseudomonadota; class Alphaproteobacteria; order DSM-16000; family Inquilinaceae; genus JANQKE01. Next base: position 6,923 of record JANQKE010000052.1, read on the forward strand.
CATGTCCGCAAAGCAGGGTCATCCGATGTCCGAAAGATTCACCCCATCCGCCCCGTCCGGCCGTCTGGCCGGGCGGATCGCCCTGGTCACCGGGGCATCGCGCGGCCTCGGCGCCGCGGTGGGGGAACGCTTCGCCGCCGAAGGGGCGCATGTGATCCTGACCGCCCGGACGGTCGGCGGGCTGGAAGCCGTCGACGATCGTATCAAGGCAGCCGGCGGCAGTGCGACCCTGGTACCGCTGGACCTCAAGGACGTCGACAAGATCGACCTCCTGGGCGCATCGCTGTACCAGCGGTTCGGCCTGCTCGACATCGTGGTCGCCAATGCCGCCACCTTGGGCGATCTGGGGCCGATCGCCTACAGCGCGCCGAAGAAATGGGATCACGTGGTTGCCGTCAACCTGACCGCCAACTACCGGCTGATCCGCGCCGTCGACCCGCTGTTGCGCCAATCGAACGCCGGCCGTGCGGTCTTCGTCACCGATCGCGTCGGGCGGACGCCCAAGGCGAACTGGGGCGCCTACGCCGCCTCCAAGGCGGGCCTGGACACCCTGGTGTCGATGTACGCCGCAGAAGTCGCCAAGACGGCCATCCGGGTCAACCGGATCGACCCCGGCCCCTTGGACAGCGGCATCCGGCGCGCCGCCTATCCCGGCGAGCCGCGCTTCACCCACCCGCAGCCGTCCGATGTCACGGACGCCTTCGTCCGCCTGGCGGATCCCGCCTCGACCGACCACGACCGGCTGGTCCTCGTGCAAGGCTGAACGCGGTCGCCTGCCCTGCCCGGCCGCGAAAAAGCAACCGCGCCCGAGGCGGGGAGGAGCCTGGGCGCGGTTCTAGCCTGACCGGATGGAGACTTCAGACAGGGATCGAAGGGGAGGGCTGTCTGAAAACCCGGCCAGGGGTTCGTAAAATTTCATAACCCAGCGAAAGAAACCACAAGTCCGTTCCGACAGCAATGCGCCTGTGATCAGACCTGCCGCGCCCTGACCGGGCAGCAACGGCGACGGGCCTTGCATGGCCGGTCGGCAAAACCAACCGGATCCAAACCGTTTCCGGCCCACCGATGCGGCAACCGGCAACCGCCGTCATCCTTGGGCGATCGCCATCCTCCGTCCGCCCGTCTGGAACCCGATCGAGCGGATCGGGATGACGTCGCGATTCCGATACGGTCGCCGATCGGCCGACGATGACGGCCGATCGCCAGATCCGAGGAGACCCGCGCCCGGGCGCGAGCCTCCCGGGTCGGTCACTGCATGGACGCGAGTTCTTCGAGCTCCGCGGTCAGCGCCTCGTTCATCACGTGGAACACGGCCGTGTTGTCGACGAACGAGCCGTCCCAACCATACGGCTCGCCCCACAGCGAGGCCGCCCCGAGATCGGTCTGCGCGAACTGCGCGAAGATCTCGGCACCCGCGCCCAGCGCCCAGAGCGGCACCAGCTCGTTGGTGTGGTTGCGCGACGCGAACTGATAGCCGGGCATGGTGCCGGCGCCACGATCCTGCACCGCGAGGAACGCGTTGAACGTGTCCTCGGCCGGGTGGAAGCGCGCAGCCAACAGCGCTTCGTCCGTCCGGTCCGCGGCGACCGGTCCGCCGGTGCCGTTGGTGAAGGTGCCCTCACCCCAGATGCCACCGGTCTCGTGGTCGGAGGTGACGATCAGCAGCGTCTCGTCCCAGCTCGAATGGGCCTCGACCCACGCGATCACGGCATCGATGGTCTGGTTGAAGTCGATCTGCTCCTCGATGAAACGGGCCATGTTGTTGCCGTGACCCATCCAGTCCACAGCACCGCCCTCGGACATCAGGAAGAAGCCGTCGGGATCCTGGTTCAGCACGTTGAGCGCGCCGACCGTCATGGTCGCGAGCGACGGGACCCCTTCGTTGTAGGCCATGCCCGACGGCGTATCGGCGGCGGGCAGGCCCTGACGACTGGCCTGCAGCGTGCTGTGCGAGCGGGCGATGCCGACGACGCGCTCGGGCAGCGTCCCACCGGCCGCCAGGGCCTCGAAATCGGCCCGGTCGTCGATGAAGGCGAAACCGTTCAGCCCCTCGTCGCCCGTCAGCGCTTCCCAGGTCTCGGGACCGCCGACGAAACGGAAGGCCCGATCCTCCTCGGGCTCGACGGCGGTGCCGCTGGAATCGTAGAGCGGATGCCCCGCGCCCATCACCACCGCGAGGTCGCTTCCGACCATCTCGTTGAAGATTTCGACGTAGTTGTTGCGCGAGACGTTGCGGGCGATCACCGAGGCCGGCGTGGCGTGGGAGACCTGCACGCTGGAGACGGCGCCCGCGGCGCGGCCCCGCTCCATGGCGATCTCGGCGATGGTGCGGAACGCGACCTCACCGGTCCAGTCCATGTTGAGCCGGCCGTTGGACGTCTTCCGCCCGGTCTGGAGCGTCGTGCCCGCCGCGGCGGAGTCCGTGTAGGAGGTGTAGGACAGCGAGACCGGGGGATAGTCGTTGCTGAAGGTGCGTTCGAACCGAGTCCAGCGCGTCTCCGGGTTGTAGCCCTGAAGGACCGCGCCCGCCGCCTCGGCGGGGTCACTGCCGCTCGGCAGCACGGCGCCGGCGGCGTCGATGAGGTTCAGCGAACCATGGGCCAGACCGAAGATCACGGGCGCCGTGCCGTCGGGGCGCGCGATCTGGTAGGATTGCCGGCCCGCCAGGCCCTGATAGTAGTCGGTGGCGAGCCAGCCGTTGAAGCCGATGCCGTCCGAGACCAGCAGAATGACGTTCCTGGCAGCGCCGTCCTGCGCCATGGCGGGGCTGACCAGCGCCGTCGACAGAGCGAGGGCGAGAGCGTAACGACTGATTTTCATGGATAATCTCCCGTGTTGCGAGGCGTTCTCATATTAGTGGCGGCAGATGACATTATTTCTGACGGTATCGTGATAGTATTGGGACGGTTTCCCCAGGTCGCACCGGCCGCCGACCGGATCGGGGTCGGATGCCCGTTCGGAACCGAAGCGGGAGCGGACCCCGGCGGTTCCGGATCGAAGCGCGATCGCGGTCTCCGACACCGGGGGGCCCCATGGTGCTTGCACCGGGCTGGTCAGCCCCTGTCCGATCCGGCAGCAGCGTGACCGAGTCTTTGATTCTGTTCTTCGATTCACGTGATGCCGGGGCTCCGGGCGGGACGCTCTAGAGCGTTTTCAGGGACTATCGGGCCGATCTGCCGAGGGGGATGGGCCCTGATGCCAGGAGCGAGGAGGAAGGACATGCCGGGGCATATT
>JANQKE010000062.1 GCA_028281265.1 Alphaproteobacteria bacterium
CAGGCTCTCTACATGCCAACCCTCGTCGCAATCCGCTTCAACCCTGACCTCAAGGCAAAGTACCAAACCATGATCGCCGACGGAAAACCCAAAAAACTCGCCATCACCGCCCTCATGCGAAAGCTCCTGCTCCTCGCCAACGCACTCCTCAGGGATAACCGCACCTGGAACAAATCAAACGCTTGACCAACACGGATACTCTAGATGTGGAGCCTCAACAGGTTGTCGCCCGACGCACCGCCTCCGTCATCTTGGCGCTCGCGTGCAGAACCTGCCCTATAGGGCTTCCTTCCGTTCACGGAAAAGACCGCACCCGCAAAATTAGCCGGAGGCCATGATGTCGCGGACGGTATCCAGCAACTGCTTCAGGGTGAACGGCTTGGCGATGACGCGATTGGTGATCGCGTCGAGATTGTGGGCGCGCTGCTTCTCGGCGGCATAGCCCGTCATCAGCAGCATGCGGACATCCGGCCGGTCCTTGGCGAGCTTGAGGGCCAGTTCGATCCCGTCCAAGCCGGGCATGACGATGTCGGAGATCACCAGATCGAAAGGCCCGGAATCGGCCAGCCGTTCGAGCGCCTCCAGCCCGTCGGCCGCGTCCACGACCTCGTAGCCGCCATGCTCGAGGGCCCGCGTGACGAACTCCCGCACCGGCGGCTCGTCGTCGGCCACCAGCACGCGCCCGCGGACCGCCGCGCTCGATCCGGACGTCACGGGTCGAGCCCCAGCGGCATCACCTCGACCGACGCGGCGGCGGGGTCCCAGTCGACGATCTCGGTCTCGAACCGGCTGGTTCCACCGGCCGGCAACCGCTCGGCTTCGGCGAGGAACTGGTAGTCCCCGACCGTTCGATCCTCGCTGTCCTTCAACACCAGACGCAAGGGGGGCACGGTCAACTCGATCTCGGCCTCGTTGGTGATCGTGCCCATGACGACAAGATACTCCCGACCCGACCGCGGGACGATACGGGTATCCAACGCGCCGAAATCGAACTGCGCCAGCGGATTGCCGTAGTCGCCCAACAGCGCGCGGTCGACCGGCAGACCCAAGGCGTCATAGAGCTGCACCGCCGGTGGCCAAAAGGCGATCACCGCGTTCCGCGCGGTCACGGCCGTGGCGATGATGCCGCCCAACAGCAGGGCCACCATCGCCCACCAGACGATCTGTCGGCGCTCCTGAGCGGGGACGATCGTCGTGGGGGCAGGCAAGTTCACGCGCGCCCGGGCGACTTCCTCGCGGGGATGCAGGGCCGCCTCGGGCATGGCCCTGGGGCGCGGTGCCGCCGGTTCGGGCACCGGCTCCGCCGCCGGCGCGGACGGCGGTGCCGGCTCCGCCTGCCGCGTTTCGGGGTCCCGGGCCGGTGCTGCGGCCGGCCCGGCTACCGGCGGCGTGGCCCTGGCAGCGGCCTGGGCATTGGCCAGCGCCTGCGGGTCCGCCTCGGCCGACCATTGATGTCCGCAGCGCGCGCATTTGACCTTGCGACCTGCCCTGCCGATCTTCTCCGCGTCGATGACGTAGCGCGTCGCACAATTCGGACAGGTTATCTGCATGAACGAACGTCACCGAAGGCAGGGTTGATAGGGCGTGGTTTATAGGATTGGCCGAATCGGCAGGCAAGGAAACCGCCATCTCGCTACGCTGCCGCCGCTCCGCGGCGATACCGTGGCATGTTAGCCGGTTCGGACCGGGCCGGCCGGCGCGCAGCCCCCGGAGTGGCAGCCGCGGGATCGGTGATAAGCTTGAGGGCATGACCGGAGTCAGCGTCCGATTCGATCAGGTGGGCCTGCGCTATGGCCAGGGGCGGGAGGTGCTCAGCGACCTGTCGTTCGAGGTCGAGCAAGGAGCGTTCCTGTTCGTGACCGGCCCGTCAGGGGCGGGTAAGACGTCCCTGTTGCGCCTGATGTACCTGCAGCAACGGCCGACCCGGGGCCTGATGACGCTGCTCGGCCGCGACGTCAGCCGCCTCGACCGCCGAGATCGTCCCGGCCTGCGCCGACGGATCGGTGTCGTGTTCCAGGATTTCCGGCTGCTCGACCATCTCTCGGTGATCGACAACGTGGCCCTGCCGCTGAGGCTCGGCGGGGCGACCGAGTCGGTCGCGCGCGATCATGTGGCGGAGTTGCTCGACTGGGTGGGGCTCGGCGATCGGATCGATGCCATGCCCAGCACGCTTTCCGGCGGAGAGCAACAGCGTGTCGCCATCGCCCGGGCGGTGATCAACCGCCCGGCCCTCCTTGTTGCCGACGAGCCGACCGGCAATCTCGACGACCGGATGGCGATGCGGCTGATGTATCTGTTCGACCAGCTCAACCGAATCGGCACGACGGTCATCATCGCAACCCACAATCAGGGCCTGATCGAGCGGTTCGATCACCCGGTCCTGACCCTGTTCGAAGGCCGGCTCTTGGGGGCAGCGCAGACATGAGCGAGACCGAAGCCGACAGGCCGCCGGCACCACGGCGGGCGTCCCAACCGACGACCGCGTTGCTCCTGCCGGTCGCTGACCGGCCGACCCGCCGGCTGACCACCACCATGATCGCCGCCCTGGTGTTCTTAGGGGCGATGGCAAGCCTCGCGACGACGATGGTCGGGCTGATCGGCTGGCAGGCAAGCCGCGAGGTCAGCCAGAGCCTGACCGTCGAACTGCCGGCGACGACCGCGGCCTCTGAGGTCGAAGCCGTTGCCGAAGCCCTGGCGGCGCTCAACGGGGTCGGCACGGCGCGACCGCTGGGATCGGGGGAGACCCGCGCCCTGCTCGAACCCTGGCTCGGGACCGACCGGCTGGAGGGGATCCTGCTGCCCCGGCTGATCGCTGTCACCACCATTGCCTCCGCAGCCGTTCCGGTCGGGTCGATCGAGCGGACGGCCACGGCTCTCCTGCCCAGCGCCATCGTCATCGATCACCGCCGCATGGCGGGCAACGCGTCCGATGCGGTGGAGGCGGTTCTGGCGGTCGGGGTGGCCGTCCTGGCCGCCCTACTGCTCGCGCTGGCGCTCGGCGCCCGGGCGCTGACGCGCGCGGCCGTTGCGGGCCAGGGAGATACGATCGAGGTTCTGCAAGTCCTGGGCACGCCGGACGATCTGATCGCCCGGGCCTTCAGCCGCCGGATGCGCAAGTCGGCGTTGAACGGCGCGGCGCTGGCCGTCCTGTTGGTGGTGGTGACGGCAACGACGATCGTTGCCGTTTTCGGTGGCGGGGCCGTTCCGCGCGTCACGCCCGTGCTGGCCGCCGGTGCGGCCGCCGCCATCCTGGTGCCGGCGGCCCTGGCGGTCCTGCTGTGCGGCACCCAGGCCTCGCGCTCCGCCCGCCGTGCTCTGCTCGGCCTGGAGATCGATCCCGGCTTCGTGCGCGCCGCCGGCCGGCCGACCTCACCCGCGACCTGACGGCGTCCGATGACCGGCCGGCTTCCCTTGCGTCCGCGGCGGCGGGTCCCACTCTGGGTGACGGTCCTGCTGACCGCCGCGGGTGCCTGGATCGTCGGGTTGTTGGCCTTCGTCGATACCGCCCGAACCCCGCCGGCCGACCCCGGTCGCCCGACCGACGCCGTGGTGGTGCTGACCGGGGGCTCCGAACGGGTGGCGACGGGGTTCCGGCTGCTCACCGAGGGGGTGTCGGACCGGCTGTTCATCTCCGGCGTGTTCGAGGACACAAGACTGTCCGACTTGCTCGCCACTGCCAGCCTGACGGACGACAGCGTGTCGCCGGACGCCGTCACCCTGGGCCGGGTGGCCCGGGATACCCGCGGCAACGCGCGCGAAGTCGCCGCCTGGGTCGCCGCCAATCGGATCGGCAGCGTGCGTCTGGTGACGGCGAACTACCATATGCCCAGGGCGCTGCTGGAATTGCGGACGACCCTGCCGTCCCTGGCCATCGTGCCGCATCCGGTCACGCCGGGCATGGTGCGGCTGGAGGCATGGTGGCGGTGGCCGGGCACGGCGAGCTTGATCGTGACCGAATACACCAAGTATCTGGTCGCCCTGGCCCGCGGCTTGGGCGACGCCGGCTGACCGCACCTCTTCGCCCGGGGTTTCGCTCCTCCCCCACTCGTCAGGGCCCCATGTCCCGGATCCGCGCCTTTCTCTACGCCGCCTGGTTCTACCCGTGGACGGCGCTGCATTGTTTCGGCCTGTTATGGGCCTTGATCATGCCGAAGCCGGTGTTCCTGGCGGCGATCCGCTACTATCTGCGCTCGCTGTCGGTGATGGAGCGCCTGGTGCTGGGTATAGGCTACCGGGTTGAGGGCGGGGAGAATCTGCCGGAAGGGGCGTATATCGTCGCCGCCAAGCATCAGTCGATGTGGGAGACGATGAAGCTCCACCTCCTGTTCAGGGACCCGGCCGTGATCCTGAAGCGGGAGCTGCTCAGGATCCCTATCTGGGGGTGGTACGCGGCCAAGGCCGACCTGATCCCGGTGGACCGCGGCGGCCGCAGCCGTGCGATCGAGAGCATCGTGGAGGGCGGCAAGCGCATGCGTGAGCAGGGCCGCCCGATCGTGATCTTCCCGCAAGGCACCCGCGTCCCGCCGGGGACATGGAAGCCCTACAAGGCAGGCGTGTTCGCGATGTACGAGGCGCTGCGGGTCCCGGTCGTGCCGATGGCCCTGAATTCGGGCGTGTTCTGGTCCAAGTACAATGCCGTCCGGGACGATGGGACGATCACCTTGCGGTATCTCGATCCGATCCCGCCGGGTCTCGATCGCCACGCGTTCCTGGCCTTGCTGGAGACCCGGCTGGAGACGGAGAGTGATCGGCTGGTCACCGCCATCGGCGGCCCGACGACGGCCCGTCCCGCCGATGCGCCGCCGCTGCTCGGCGGGCCTCAAGACCCTGCCGACGGCCAGTCGGCGTGACCGCGGCCATGGTCTGGAACGGACCGGGTCCGATGGTCGTGGGCCGCTCGAATGCCCCGCTTGCCCGGTGGTTGACAGGCCGGGGGCCGTACCGGAGTTTCCTCCAACCTTTCCTGGACAGGGAGTGATCCCGTGCCGATCCACCGCATGCGTTTAACCCGGCTCCTGACGGGCGCCGTGCTCGGCCTGTCCGCCCTCGGCGTTACGGTTCCGGCCACCGCGCAGGACCTGCCGGAGGCGTTCGAGATCGACGTGTCGGACTGGACCGGCGGAGCTGTCCTGAACGAAGAGGCCGACACGTTCCACTATTGCACGGTGTCCCGCACGTATCCGGAGGGGTTCACCATCTCCCTCGCGCTGAGCCTGGAGGGGATGCTCAACGTCGCCTACGGGCGGCCGGATCTCGGTCTGACACCGGGATCACAAGCACTGGCGCGGCTGTCGATCGACGGCGGAACCGGCCGCGACCTGGCGGCCGTGGCCGTCAAGGAGGATGAATGGCTCATCCAGACCGGCCGGGACGATGAACTCAGGGACCGGCTCAAGCGCGGCAGCGTGCTGACGATCGCGATCGAGGGCCAGGCCCCTTATGATGTGCCGTTGACCGGCACGTTCCGCAGCATCGCGGCCCTTGAGGATTGCGTCGGCACCGCCGTGCAGATGATCCGGGCAGCTCAGGCCCAGCGGTCCCTGATGAGCGCCGAACAGCTCGGCGGCCTGCTGGCCGAAGCGGGGCTCACTGGGATCGAGCTCGCAGACGCCCGGGACAACCCGAACAATCCTCTGGCCATCCGGTTCATCTGGCGGTTGTCGGAGTCGGGTATCTTCGGGGCGTTGCACCAAAGCCCCCGCACGCAGGAAGTCCGTATGCGGGGGTTCCTGAACAGCTTCACCGGGATACTGCAAGGCAGTTGCGACGGGGAGTTCGTCAACCAGGTCGCCGAGCCTGAGCTGTTCGGGGACGGCTATGCGTTCGGCGAGGCGGTCTCGACATGCATGACCGACGGGACCCGCAGTTCGGTGTTCATCTTCGCCGTGCTCGACGATGTGAACTACACCCTGTTCTATCATGAGGGCAGCGGAGACCTGGCCGACACCGCGCGGGAAGCCACCGAGGCGGTGGCCGCGACCATCCGGGCAAGCGCCCGCTAGATCAACCTGCGTCCTAACGGACGCAGATAAGATGCTCTAAATCTTTGAAATAGATCAACTTATCTGCGTTCAGATGAGTCCATCTGAACGCAGGT
>JANQKE010000142.1 GCA_028281265.1 Alphaproteobacteria bacterium
GCGTCGTCGCGGCGCTGCCGTGAAGTACCTGGCCCATAGCGTCTCCTTCGCATGATGGCAGAATAATACGCCATCACACTCCGGGACTGAACATCTAGATCAACCTGCGTTCAGATAGACTCATCTGAACGCCGATAAGTTGATCTATTTCAAAGATTTAGAGCATCCTGCGTCCGTTAGGACGCAGGATGCTCTAGGCTTGCCGCGCACAGGATCGGGCGCGCAGGTGCACCTTGCTACGATGTCCCGCCGCGTGCCGCTCCGCCAGGCCGGGAGACCGCCCCCCACCCTGCCGCCGGGGAGGCGCGACTGCCCATGCGTTCGCTCAGAAGCGCCAGCTCGCGTTGAGGTGGACGACATACTCCTCCCGGTCGTCGAGATCGAGCTTGGTGGACCCGCCGACCCCGACGCTGATGGCATCGGTGGTCTCCCAGGTCAGCCGACCGCCCAGTTCGACATAGTCGTCGCTGAGATCCTCCAGGAACTGGTTTTCCGTGAACTGGTCGGAGAAGTCGAAGACGTAGGCGGCCGCCCCGGAGACGACGACCGACGGCACCAGCCGGGCCGTCACCCGGCCGCCGATCTCCGCCTCGCCCATGGGGGATTCGCTGAGATCGATGCGGACGCCGCGGCTGTTCACGAAGCCGTCGATGGCCTGGTAGCCGGCCTGGACACCGCCGAACAGGCTGGCGATCACGCTGTCGTCCATGAACGGCTGGTTGACGGAGAGCCCGCCGCGGATCGAGGCCGAATAGCCGTCACTGCTGCCCGACGCGGCGGCGGCCGTCCCCCTGGCCGACCGGGTCTCCACGTCCAGGGTCGAATAGTTGGCCACGACCTCCGGCACGATCAGGCCGTCGAACAGCGATGCCGCCACATAGGGCGACACGCTCAGCGCGTCGATCGACAGGTGATTGCGCCCCGACGGCCCGCCATCGACGTCGATGGTGTCGAAGCCGACCGCCGCACCGATGAGGATGGTGTCGAACACCACCGCGTCGGCCCCGACCCGCGCCCCGACGACATCCCCTTCGGCCCGATAGCGGGGATTGTCGTTGTCGTAGCTGGCATAGGCGACATCGCCCCAGACCGCCCCGCGAACGTCCCCGGTTGCCGCGCGCCGGGCGGGATCCGACGGCACGGTCTGCGCCGACTGGGCGATGCCGGCCAGGCTCCGGCCGGCATCCGGCAGCATCGCGAGCTGCTGATCGGGCGCAGCCGTGAAGCTCGGGCCGGCGGCGGCGGCCAGCACACCGTCCCCCGAGGTCCCGCCGGGCATGCCGAAGACGGTCGCCACCCGGGTCTGGGCGATGCCGAGCGCAAGCCCGGAATGCACCTGCTGCGCCCCGTAGTTCAGGTTCGTGATCGGATCGAGCAGGTTGAGGCTGGAGGCCAGGGCGGCTTGCGCCAGGTCGTCATCCTCCAGCGCGCCGGCGGTACCGCTGTAGATCTCGTCGCCGTTCACGCTGACGGTGATCGGCGTATCGTCGCCGATATCCCCGAGCTCGGTGCCGGCGGGGAAGTCGAGCTGGAAGCGCTCCCCGTTGAACGTGCCGGTGACCGTCGTCGGATCGTCCAGGTCCCCCAGGGCGCCGTCGACCGAGGTATCGACGCGGCCATCATCGGTGTCGGCGATGATGCGGGTGACCGAGCCGGCGCCGGCGGCATCGAAATTCGCCGCATCCGTACTGAGCTGGACCAGATCGCCGTTGATCAGGACGTCCGCCGCGGTCTGGGAGGGAATGGCGTTGAGATAGTCCCGGATCGGCTGACCGTCCGGGGCGGTGATGGTATAGGCTTCCCCGCCCACGACACCCGTGACCGAGGTCGCGGTCGGCCCGGCCCCGTCGACATCGAACTCGTTCCCGTCCAGCAGGGCCGCGCCGACTTCGAACAGACCGAACAGGTCGTCGAAATCCTGCGCATTGGCCAATGGTCCGGCAGCGGTCAAGGCGACCGCCGCGGTCGCGGTCAGAACGGCAACACGGTGCATGTCGGGAACCTCTCCGATCCGGTGGCGAATCACCCTCGCCCGAGAGCGTTAGAGCGCCGCACAACGGTAGTCAAACGCGACCTGACGATTGACGGAGGGCTGTTAACGATTCACTAATAGCTTCCATTCTTTCCCGTATATAAGCTGATCATGATTATCGGACAGGGTCAGCGATGCGCCGATGCTGATGAAGAGGCGGTCTATTCTACACCTACGCATCCGACAGCATGGAGGATCTGGGCGCCAAGAAGTGCCCGACGACGGGAGGCGCCGACCCGCGATGGAACGACCGAACACGGTCGTGGGACATCCGGTCGGCGTGGGTCACCCGCTCATGCTGGCGCATATGCTCGGCCCAACTCGGCAGGAAGAACCATTCCACCCACCGGCGGGCATCGGCCGCGTCCTGATGGATGCCCCAGCTTTGCGCACCGGTGCGGTACCGCTCGCCGGACATCGCCGCCATGGCGGCCAGGAACGCAAGCTCGTCGGCCGGGTCGATCTCGTAGGTGACCGTGACCAGGACCGGCCCGCGGTCCGGTGCGGGATCGACGTCGGCGGCAACGACCGGCGGGTCCCAGCTCATCGCCGGGGAGAGATCGAGCCCCTCCCCCTGGCCGAGCTTGGCCCGCCAGGTCAGCGGGATGGCGACCACCGCTCCGACCGCGGCCATCGACAGGGCGGCGGGGATCGAGAGCCACGTCGCGACCTGCCCCCACAGCGTCGCCCCCGCCGCCATGCAGCCGAAGAACACCATCAGCATGATGGCGAGCCCGCGCGCCCGCACCCAGTTGGGCAGAGCCGTCTGGGCCGACAGGTTCAGGCTGGTCAGCACGCCGATCCAGCCCAGGCCGCCCAGGCCGGCCGCCAGGATCGCCACGGCCGGGCTTGACGCCCATCCCAGTAGCCCCATCGCCGCGGCCGCTATGATGGTGCCCCCGGCGACGAGGCGATCGCTGTCGATCCGCGCCTTGAGCCGCGGCAACACCAGAGCGCCGCAGACCGCCCCGGCGCCGATCGCCGCCAGCAACATGCCGTAGAGCTCGGCTCCGCCGCCCGGCAGGCCGCGGGCGACCAGGGGCAAGAGCGCCCAATAGGCGCTGGCGAAGACGAAGAAGCCGAACGCCCGCAGCAAGGTGGCCTTGAGCGGTCCGTTGCGGCTGGCATGGCGCAGCCCGGTCAGCATGGCGCCAAACAGCGGCTCCGGGGGCAGGGTCCGTTCCGGGGCGGGCGGCGGCTTCCAGGCCCACAGCGCGGCCAGGATGACCAGATGGCTCAGCGCGTTGAGCACGAACGGGGCCGCCAGGCCGATGGCGGTGATCAGGAACCCTGCCAGGGCCGGGCCGATCGCCCGGCTGACGTTCACCCCCATGGAATTGACCGCGATCGCCGACGGCAGGACCGCGCGCGGCACCAGGGCCGGGACGATCGCCTGCCAGGCCGGCGCCATGAAGGCGGCACCGGTGCCGATCAGCAGGGTGATCACCAGGAGACGTCCCGGCGTGACCCAGCCGAGCTGGGTCAGGATCGCCAGGGCCGAAACCACGACCGTCAACCCGATGTTGATCACGATCAGGTAGCGGCGTTTGTCGACCCGGTCGGCCAAGGCCCCGGCCAGAAGGGCGAACAGGAAGATCGGCAGGGTGGTCGCGGCCTGCACCAGGGCGACGATCGCCGGCGTCGGGTCGAGGGTGGTCATCAGCCAGCCCGCCCCGACATCGTGCATCCAGGTGCCGATGTTGGAGATCAGCGTCGCCGTCCACAGCAGCGCATAGGACCGGTACCCGAACGGTGCCCAGACCGGGACGGGCTCGGGCCTGTCGGGACCGGCCGGGCCGAGGGTCGAGGCAGTCATGGCATCCGCATCCTTAGGCCCCGCGTTCCACGGCGGCCCGATCGCTGCCGTCAACGGGACCCGCAGCCCTTACCACGGCAAAGCGACCGCCGCGTGACCGACCACCCAGCCGGTACCGAGATAGCCGAGCGTCATCGCCAGCACCAACAGGGCACCGACCAGCTTGGGCGGGGCCGGCAGCGGCAGATCGGCCCAGCGGCAGAACCCGCCGATGGCAAGACCCAAGGCGATCCCGAGCAGGAGATCGGTCATCGCTTCGCCGCGTCCTTGGTCGAACCGTCCGGCCCGCCGCAGAGGTGACGATGCTTGGCCTCGCGGACGGCAACCAAGCGGTCGACGGCGATGTAGCCGACCGTCATCGCCACCACCAGAAGGGCGCCGGTCAGCACCGGCGGTGCGGGCAGCGGCAGCGGCACCAATCGGCAGACGACGCCGATCAGAAGCCCCAGCAACAGGCCGAGGGCGATCTTCATCCCCGCCCCCTCAGACCGCGAAACAGGAGCAGCCCAGCGCCCCCCAGAACGCCTTGAGGTCCGCCGCCGGGATCGGGTTGGTCCAGGCGATCCGGTGATCGTGGCCGTGCACCCCGCAGGCGTTTGCGCATCCATCATGGCACGCCCGTTCCATCCGGACCGCTTGCCCTGCCTCGGCCCGCATCGCAGGGCTCAGCGCGACGTTGACCGGGCTCCAGCTCGGGCTGGCCGGCGGCAATGGCGGCGAGCGATCGGCGTAGTCCCCATCGCCATGGACGATCCGGCCTCCGACCACGGTCAGCGTCGAGGTGATCCGCGTGATCTCCTCCGGCGGCACGGCGAGGAAATCGGCCGACAGGACGGCGAGGTCAGTATACGCCGCTCGGCGAACTGGTACTCCGACCAGCCGCCGACCACACGGACCCATTGCGGGGCGGGGGTACGGTCGGCCTGCTGCTTGAGCATGCGCAACCCATCGGCCAGCGACGGCACCCCTTCCCAGCGGAGCTCCATATTGTAGTTGAGACCGCCGCGGATCAGGTGGGTATGGCTGTCGTTCAGCCCGGGGATCACCCGCCGTCCCGCGAGATCGACGATCTCGGTGGTGTCGCCGGCAAGGCGCATGATCTCCTCGGTCGAGCCGACGGCCTGCACCCGACCATCGGTGATCGCGATGGCTTCGGCCTCCGGCATGGTCGGGTCGAGGGTGGTAATGCGCCCGTCGCGCAGGATGAGGTCGGCCATCATGCCTTCTCGTTG
>JANQKE010000187.1 GCA_028281265.1 Alphaproteobacteria bacterium
CGTCCTCGGCGCCGGTCACCGTTTCGTCCTCGAAGAGCACCGCCAACGCCGTGCCCCGCTTCTTCTCGGCCTGCTCCGCGAGTTCCTCGGCCCGATCCCTCGACCGGAACGATTTCACCGCCGCGATGGCGGACGGCTTGGGTCTGGCGGACGGGGCGGCCACCCTGGTCGAGATCACCGCCGCGGCGATCGCCCGCGCCGCCGAGGCGATGGCGCCGCCGCCACGCCGTTGGCTGGTCTGCGGCGGCGGCCGGCGCAACCCGACCCTGATGGCCGCCCTCGCCCGCCGGCTCACGGCACCGGTCGACCCGATCGAGACGATCGGCTTCGACGGCGACGTGATCGAGGCCCAGGCGATCGCCTTCCTGGCCGTCCGCTCGCGCCTGGGCCTGCCCCTGACCATGCCGACGACGACCGGCTGCCGGACACCGACCCCGGGCGGGCGGGCCTTCGACGCCGACGGACAGCCCCTGTGACGGCTGCCGCCCGGCTGCCGACGATCGCCGGCACGGTGCCACCGGTCGATTCCCCGCGGCACCGGCTGCCGCCTCGCCCCCCGCGCCGCCCCGACGCCTTCGACCGCTGCCGGGCGGAGACCCCGCCGCTGACCGGGACCGCCTCAGGCCACGCAGCCGCCTGCGCGATCCTCGACGCCCGAACCGGACAGGAGCCATAGCGGCAGCAGCCCCCCTCAGCGGGCTGCCCACAGCATGCCGCGCTTCAGGATGGTGGCCATCTCCGGCACCTCGAACTCCGCCGCCACATGGCCGAGTGCCGAATAGAACACCCGTCCGTCGCCGTGCCGGCGCTTCCAGACCACCGGACAGCTGTGCCCGTCGATCCAGCCGCAATGCTCCCCGGTGAAGGTGGTGGTGGCCAGCACCTCGTTATTGGGGTCGACATGCATGTAGTACTGCTCGGACCGATAGGGGAAATTCCGGATCCCGGCCATGATCGGGTCGTCCGGGCGGGTGATGCTGACGGTGAAGTCGATGATGTTGCCGGGATGTGCGACCCACTGGCCGCCGGTCATGAACTGGTAATCGACGGCGCTACGGAAGGCGTCGCACATGCCGCCGTGATAGCCGGCAAGCCCGACCCCACCCTCGACCGCGGCGAGCAGATTGTCGAGCTCCTCCTTCTCGATGGTCGACATGGTGTAGATCGGCACGATCAGGTCGATGTCTTTCAGGCCCGGATCGGCGAAGGCTTCGGTGGTGTTCTCGATCACCACGTCGAACCCCTCGGGCCGCAGCATGTCGGCGACGATATGCGCCCCTTTCTCCGGCTCGTGGCCGGACCAGCCGCCCCAGACGATCAGCGCTTCCTTCATGGTGTCGCTCCCGTTTCCCCGTTGTGAACACGTGGTGTCAGACCCGGGCGATCTCGCCACCGTCCGCCGACAGGGCGGCCGGCCGCTCGCACCGGCTCTCGATGGCGACGAACCGGCCGCTCTCGGACGACCGCTCGAACGCCGTCATCACCTCCAGGACATGGTAGGCGAGCGCGCCGCTGGCCCGGTGCGGGCGGTCGTCGCGGATCGCCCGGGCCATGTCGGCCGCGCCGATGCTACGGTGGTTGCCGTCCCCGAACCGGTGCAGGGTCGGCACCTCCTGCCAATCGCCCGTGCCGTCGCTGACCCGAACCACGCCGTCGAAGCGGTTGGGGTCGGGCGCGGTCAGGGAGCCGGTGGCGCCGTAGATCTCCAGATGGCCGTGACCGTGGCGCCAGACATCGAAGCTGGTCGCCACCATCACGCTGGCGCCGTCGACGAAATCGAGGATCCCGCTGACATGGGTCGGCACCTCGACGGGGATGCGCTCGCCCCGGCGGGGCTCGCTGCCGATCACCCGGTCGGCAAAGCTGATCCGCGTGCTGCCGCAGACCCGCGCCACCGGCCCCAGCAGATTGACCAGCGCGGTCAGATAGTACGGCCCCATATCGAGCATCGGCCCGCCACCGCGCCGGTAGTAGAAGTCCGGGTTGGGGTGCCACCCCTCATGCCCATGGTTCATGAAATAGGCCGTGCCGGCGACCGGCCGGCCGATCATGCCGCTGTCCACGGCGCGGCGGGCGGTCTGCTGCCCCGCGCCCAGGAAAGTGTCCGGCGCACAGCCCACCCGCAGGCCGGTGGCCGCACCGGCATCGATCAGCCGGCGCGCCTCGGCCGGGCCGATCGCCAGCGGCTTTTCGGAGTAGACATGCTTGCCGGCGGCCAGCGCGGCGAGGCCGACCGGCACATGGGCCTGGGGGACCGTCAGGTTGACCACCATCTCGATCGCCGGGTCGGCGAGCAGAGCGTCGACCGGGACGGCCGCCACCCCGAACTCGTCGGACCGCCGCTGTGCGGCCGAGGGGTCGATATCGGCGACCGCCCGCACGTCCAGGATCGGAAAGCCGGGTACGGCCTTCAGATAGGCGGCTGCGATATTGCCGCAGCCGATGATGCCGACGCCGACGGGCGCACTGGGATGGGCCATGATGTCGATCCTTCCGATCAGGGATTACCCGGGACGGCACTTGCCGGTGTCACTCGCACGCCGCGGACCGGCGGTCGGCCGCGGCGGCGAAACGCTGCCGGCCGGCCTGCCAGGGGGAACCGTAGAGTTCACGCAAGACCAGGCTGGCCGCGCCGCGGGCCCAGGCCTCCTCGTCCCATGGCCGGAACAGGATCTCGGTCGCGGACGCCAGGGCGGCCGGCACGCGCCGGGCGATGGCGGCCTGGATCGCGGCGCTGAAAGCGGAGCCGACGCGCAGGACACTGCCGGTCAGGATCAGCTTGGGGGGTGCTGTCAGCGTGATCAGGCTGGCCAGCGCCTGGCCCAGGGCCGGAGCCGCGCGCTCCAGCACGGCCCGGGCCTTGCCATCGCCGCCCTGGGCCCGGGCCTCGAGCGTGGCCAGGATCTGCATCGGGGCGATGCTGAGCCGGTCGCCGCCGTCGCCTGCCGCCATCGCCTTGGCCAGCGCGTGGGACGAGGCATAGGCATCGACGCATCCGCGTTGGCCGCACCGGCACGGCGGGCCGTCCGGATCCAGGCAGAGATGCCCAAGCTGGCCCCCCATGCCGTGGGCTCCGTGATGCGGGGCGCCGCCGACGAACAGCCCCAGGCCGATCGTGTCGTCGACGGTGACCACGGCAAAGCCGTCCAGACCCCGGGCCTCCCCGAACCAGTGCTCGGCCATGGCGACCAGATTGGCATCGGTGTCGACGGCCACCCGGGTCTGAACCCGGTCTTCGATCAGGCCGGCCAAGGGTGTCGG
>JANQKE010000191.1 GCA_028281265.1 Alphaproteobacteria bacterium
CCCGCCGGCGATCGCGACCACGGCCAGGGCGACCAGCACCACCGGCATCGACAGCCGGGTGGTGATGACGAAGCTGATCACCGCATCGACCCGGCCGCCGAAATAGCCGGCGACCAGACCCAGGGTGATGCCGATCCCGGCGGAGATCGCCACCGAGCCGAACCCGACCAGCAGCGAGATCTGCGTGCCGTAGAGCAGCCGGGTGAGGTAGTCCCGGCCGAGCTGATCGGTTCCCAGCGGGTGACCGGCGACCGCCGCGTCGTGCCAGAAGGGGGGCTTCAGCCGGTTGCCGATATCCGGCAGGTAGGGGTCGAAGGCGGTGAGCACCGGTGCCAGAAGGGCGACCCCGACGAAGGCGAGGAGAATCACCGCACCGATGACGAACCCGGTGTGTCGGCCGGCCTTGCCGAGAAACCGGCCGGTTCGCACGACGACCGACGGCAGGGGGCGGCGACGGGGCGCAGGGAGGGGTGCTGGGGTATCGGTCATCGTCGGCCTCCTCCCCCTCACGCCTTGGTCCGGATGCGCGGGTCCATCGCGGCATTGAGCAGATCGGCCAGCAGGGTGAGGACGATGTAGGCCAGCGAGACCAGGAGCACGATCGCCTGGATCACCGGCATGTCCGCACGGCTCATCGACTGCCAGGCAAGATAGCCGATCCCCTGGATGGCAAAAACGCTCTCGATCACGATCGAGCCGCCCAGCATGAAGCCGAACTGCACCGCCGTCAGCGAGATCACTGGCAACAGCGCATTGCGCAAGCCCCAGCGAAACAGGATCGACAGGCGCGACAGGCCCATCGCCCGGGCGGTGCGGATGTAATCGGCATTCAGCACCTCGATCATCCCGGCCCGGGTGAGCCGCATCAGCGCCGGGGTCGCAAAGGAGCCCAGGGCGATCATCGGCATGACGAAATGAGCCAAAGTGTCGCTGCCGGAGATCGGCAGCCAGCGGAGCTGGACGCCGAACAGCAGGATCAGCAGCAGCCCGGCCCAGAAGTTCGGGATCGCCTGACCGGTGACCGCCAGGAACAAAGCGAACCGGTCGATCGGGGAATTCGGCCTGAGCGCCGCCACCACCCCCAGCGGGATCGCCAGCGCCAGGGCGAAACCGATCGCCATCACCGCCAGCAAGGCGGTCGCCGGCAGCCTTTCGCCGATCAGCTCGGCCACCGGCCGGTTGGACAGATAGGAGGTCCCCAGATCGAAGGTGATCAGCCGGCCGAGATAGTCGGCGTATTGCACGACCAGCGGCCGGTCGAACCCGTACTGGACCCGGATCGCCTCGATATCCTCCGGCGTCGCGCTGTCGCCGGCGACCCCGAGGGCCGGGTCGACCGCCACGTGGCTGAGCACGAAGGTGATCATCGACACCGCCAGGGCGACGAGGACCGCCACCACCAGCCGGCGCATCAGGTACCGGGCCAAGACCGATCCCTCGGGGCAACGGGCGCGGGGGGCCGGCGGATCACCGGCCCCCGTCGGGCACGGTCAGACTACCGCCATGACGCCATGAAGAAACGCGGCAGTTCGTCGACATGCGGCGTGAAGTCGAGCGCCTCGTTATAGGCATAGCCCATGACGATGGTGTGCATCGGCACCCAATAGGCCCGCTCGGTGGCGATCCGGATCGCCTCGCTGTAGCTGGCCTGGCGTTCGGCCGGATCGACCGAGCTGTCCGCGGTTTCGAGCAGCGCGATCACCTCGGCATCGCGGGCCCCGTCATTGACCCCGCCGTTGAAGAAGTTCGACATCGAGGCCGACGTATCGGCGACCGAGAACGACCCCCAGTCCCCGTACCACATCCCGATCTGCCCCTCCCGCCAGGCGGAGAAGGAGGCCCGCGCCTGCAGCATTTCGAGGTTGGCGGTGACGCCGACCGCGGCGAGATAGGCCTGCACCGCCTCGGCCCGGGCGCGGTCCCGGAACGACGCCATGTCGACGCTGAAACCGTCACCGTACCCGGCTTCGTCCAGCAGCGCGCGGGCCCGCTCCGGGTCGTAGGCATAGACCACGCCGGCCTCGGCGTCGCAGCCGAACTGCATCGGATAGCAGGGGACGTTGATCACCTCCCCGTTCCCGCCGACCAGGTTGGCGACGATGGTTTCCCGGTCGATGGCGTGGTTGATCGCCTGGCGGACCCGGATATCGGTCAGCGGGTTGCCCTCCCCGGTCCGGCCAGCGGCGTCCAGCGCGATCATGGCGATCCGCATCGTCGAGCCGAGTTCGGCCGTAACGCCGGGGAAGCCCGACAACTGCGCGACCTGATCGGCCGGGACGTTCCAGGTCCAGTCGATCCCGCCGGCGATCAGCTCGGCGATCCGGGTCGCGGTGTCGGGAATGGTGCGCACCTCGATCACATCGATCGACGGGGTGCCCTTGCCGCCGCCGTCGAAATAGTCGGCGTTGCGGGTCAGGATGTAGTTGCCGCCGTCGATCCCGGTCAGCGCGTAGGGGCCGGTACCGATCGGCGCCTGGCCGAACCCGTCCGGGCCGACGGTCTCGAAATAGTCGGACGGATAGATCGGCAGCGAGCCGGCGACGAATTCAAGAGCCGGCGGGAACGGCGTCTTGGCCACGATCCGCACGGTGTAGTCGTCGACCACCTCGACCGTTTCGATCCAGCTCACCGACCGCTGGCTGCGGGCGCCGGCCTCGGGGTCGGCATAGTGGTTGAGGGTGAAGGCGACATCCTCGGCAGTAAACGCCGAACCGTCGTGGAACACCACGCCTTCGCGCAGATCGAACTCCCAGGTCCGGTCGTCGACCATGCGCCAATCGATGGCCAGCAACGGCCGGTACCGGAAGTCCGCCGGGTCGCGCCAGATCAGCGTGTCCCAGATGTGCCGGGTCATCACCACGCCGTCGCGGCTGGTGTTGATGTAGCCGTCGAAGTTGGGGAACTCCTCACCCAGCCCGATGGTCAGGCCGTTGTCGTCCGGCCCGGCCAGGGCGGGGCCGCCGGCCAACAGGGCACAGGCGGCGACGGCGGTCAGAACGGGGCGCATGCGAATGGTCACGGACGGTCTCTCCTGTCTGTCGCTCATGGTCGGCCGGTGTTCCGGCCGTGCCGTGTTCGGGGGCTCGCCCGGTCACCCCAGGCGGCCATGCCACGGGGCGTGTAGCCCCTCGGCACGCCGAGGATTGCACTCCCCTGCCCCGGCACCGGTGGCCTTCGGAGCCGTGCGGTCGAACCGGCATGCCGATCGCCAGCGTCGCCGAATTAGCTGTATCGCGCAACAGTCGGGCGTTCCGCTGCCCGTCGACCCCTCACCGGGCGGTGCCGGCGATCCGCACGCCGGGCTGCAGCCGGCGGTAGGTCAAGTCGCGCAGATCGGCGGTGACCGGTCCCGGCGCCCGCCCGACCAGCACCGCCTTGGCCATGGCCTGATAGGCGCCGCGGAAATGAACCGAACTCTTGACCACCAGGATCGGCACGGCGGCCGGGTCGAGACCGAGATGATGCAGCAGCCCCGGTTCGGACGCCTGCATCTTGGGGCCGGCGACGATCACCCGCCCCCCGGCCTGGGCCAACAGGGCGACCGGGCCGAGGGAGATGCGGTTGCCCCGGTACATCGGCCCCATACCGGTGAACCGGCCATCGCCCAGGGCCTCGACCCGCCACGGACCCGGCACCGGCACCCCGTATTCGGGCAACTGCTTACCCCCGAGACCGAGGTCCACCGTGCCGCCCACACCGGCGGCATGGGCCGCTTCCGCCGCCGCCCGGTCGGCGATATGCACCAGGACCGCCCCGTCGGCCCCTTGGTCGAGAAGGGCCGCAAGCATGCCCGGCGTGTCACCCGGCCCGCCGCCACCGGGATTGTCTTGCGTGTCGGCGATGACGACGGGTCCGGTCCCGGGGGTGCCGGCGAGGACCATCGCTTGGCGCACCGCTTCGGTCGCCGTGGGGATCGGCCCATCGAAGTCCGGTTCGGCGGCCTGCCAGGCGGCGAGCAGCGTGTCCGCCACCGCGCTCGCGCGGGTGGCATCCGGATGCTGAACCACGATCGCCGGCCCGCAATCCGGGATATCGGCCAACGGAAACCCGTAGGCCTGGAACACCGCGAGGTCCGGATCGGCGGCCATCATCGACTCGGCCCGTTCCTTCAACCCTTTGGCGGGGTCCGTCAGCGTGCATTGCCAGGTCAGCGCCACCACGAAGCCCGGCCGGACCATCACGGTCGCCGGCCGCGCCGCGCCCCGGTCGAGATGGCGGAGCAGACGCCGGAACGTCCGCGCCCCGGTCTCCGCCATATCGTCATGGGGATAGGCACGGTATCCGTCGAGCACCGTGACCCGGTCGACGAAACCGGGGCTGAGATTGGCGTGCAGGTCGGCCGACACGGCGACCGGCAGGTCGGTCCCGAGCCGGACACGCAGACGGTGCAGCAGTTCGCCTTCGCCGTCGTCGATGCCGTCCACCACCATCGCGCCGTGCAGATCGAGGTAGAGGCCGTCCAGCCGTGCGGCGGCATGGGCCGTGGCGATGCCCTCGACGATCGCGTCGGCCAGACCGTCGAAGGCGTCCCGCGCGATCGGCGCGCTCGGCTGCGCCAACCCCCATTGGATCGGCACGATCGCGACATCGGGCCGCGTGTCGGCGACGGCGAGGGCCCCCGCGGCGGGCACCGCCGTGCCGCGCAGAACCGACAGCATCTCGGGCCCCCGGCTCAACGGCGGCCAGCCGCCGGGTCGCTCGAAGGCGGCCAGCGGCGTCGTGCCGGGCAGGAAGGTGTTGCTCTCGTGCTGCAGACCGGCGACGGCGATGCGCATGACGGATCCTCGGACGACGGGATCAGGGCGTGAAGGTCGGCCGCCGGAAATCCGTCGCCGCCTCGAACGCCGCGGCGGCCCGCAGCACCAGGTCGTCCCGGAACGGGGCGGCGACGATCTGCAGGCCCACCGGCAGCCCCGGCGCTTCCCGGGAGCCGGCGGCGGTCAGCCCGCACGGGATGCTGGCGGCCGGCTGCTGGGTCATGTTGAAGGCGAAGGTGTAGGGCGACCAGATCTCCCCGTCCATTTCGTACCAGTGACGATCCTCGGCCGCTTGCGTCTTGGTGATCGGAAACGGCAGCACCGCCAGGGTCGGCGTCACCAGCAGATCGTAGGTCCGGTGGAACGCCATCATCCCGGCCTTCAGCCGCGCGCGGGCCTGATGCGCCCAGACGAGGTCGGCGACGGTGATCGCTTCGGCCATCTCGACCACGCGGGCGACCACCGGATCGAGCTTGGCCCGGTCGGCCGGCCCCAAGGCACCGACGGCGGCGGCCCGGCTGCTCAGCCGCAGGATGTCGTAGGCGCGGAACAGGTCCGGCAGGTCCGGATCGACCGCGTCCACGGTGGCGCCGAGCTCGGCGAAGCGGGCGACGGCGGCGTCGGTCAGGGCCGCCACCTCCGGCTCCGCTGCGCGGATGCCCAAGGTCGGCGAGTAAGCGATCCGCAAGCTCTGGACGCCCGCTTCGGGTGCGAAGACCAGGCTGTCCGGCTGGCGCGGCAGGCTGTCGCCGTCGCGGATGTCGGGGCCGGCGATCACGTCCAGCAGGGCCGCGCTGTCGGCGACCGACCCGCTCATCGGCCCGACATGGCCCAGGGTCCCGGCGGCACTGGGCGGGTAGGCGGCGACCAGGCCGTAGGTCGGCTTGATCCCGAAACAGCCGCCGAAGCTCGCCGGCATCCGGATCGAGCCGGCGGCGTCGTTGGCCAGGGCCAGCGGCCCCGCCCCGGCGGCCAGGTGCGCCGCCGCCCCCATCGAGGAGCCCGCACAGCCGTACCGCGTGTCCCACGGCCCCACCGTGGCGCCGGTCAACGGGCTGGTCGAAAACGGGCTGCCGCCGAACTCGGTGGTCGTGGTCTTGCCGAAGATCACCGCCCCGCCCGCGCGCAAGCGCGCCACGGCGGGCGCATCCTCCGCCCACGGGCCGGCGGGATCGACGGTCTTCGAGCCCTTCAAGGTCGGCATGCCGCGGGTCAGGATCATGTCCTTGACGCTCACGGGCACCCCGTCGAGCGGGCCGAGCGCCCTGCCCTGCCGCCAGCGTTCGGCCGACGCCCGGGCCGCATCCATCGCCCGGTCCGCATCGAACCGGACAAAGGCGTTGAGGACGGGCTGGATCGCCTCGGCCCGGGCCAGGACGGACTCCAGCGCCTCCGTCGGCGTGAAGCTCCCGGCCCGAAAGCCGGCGGTCATCTCGGTGGCCGTCAGGGCGGCGAGGTCAGCGGGTTCCGGCATTCTGCGATCGATCGGGTTCCGGGTGAGAAGGTTCAGGCGGCCGCGAGATCCGGCACGTCCGCCGGTACCGCCAGACTGTCGAGCAGATCGACGATGAGGGCGGTGACCGCCGCCGGCGCCTCGAGGTTCGGCATGTGGCCCACCCGGGGCAGCACCGTCGCCGGGCCCTGGCCGATGGCCGAGGCGAGGGCACGGGTCACCTCCGCCGGGCAGACCGCGTCGCCGTTCCCGCCGACGACCCGTACCGGCATGCGCAAGCGTGCCAGGATCGCCCGCCGGTCCATCGCCGCCGAGGCCTCCAAGGCGGCGAGATACCCCTCCCGCCGGAGCCCGGACAGGCTGCGGGTCATAATCTCCCGCGCGGCCGGGGGGGCGTCCGGATGCAGCAGACCGTCGACGATCGCGGCGACCTTGTCGGCCCGCACCCGGTCGCCGTCGAACAGGCCGCGCCGTTTGCCGATGTAGTCGGCCCGCTGGTCCGCGGTCATGTGCTGGAGATAGGCCGGCTGGGTGCCGGACAGCACCAGCCCGGCGAACCGATCGGGATCATGGGCGCAGGCCTCCAGCAGGATCCGCCCCCCCATGGAATGGCCGACCGCCACCGCCCGGCCGACCGACAAGCGGTCCATCAGGGCGAACAGATCCTCGGCGAAGTCGGCGAACGCGGTCACCGGCGGGCCGTCGCTGTCCCCATAGCCGCGGGCGTCCCAGGCGATCACGGTCGCCCGGCCGGCCAGGGCGCCGATCTGCGGCGCCCATTGGGCCCGCGCCCCGCCGATGCCGTGCAGCAAGAACAACGCCGGTCCCCGGCCGGCCACGGTACAGGCCAAGGACCGGCCGGAGCCGATGGGGATTCTCGCGGTCCGGGCGCCCGGGACGGTTTCGGTCATAGCAGCGACAGCCCGCCATCGACGCGGATCACTTGCCCGGTGATGTGGCGGGCGGGTCTGGAGAGCAGGAAGGCGATGACGGCGGCGACATCCTCGGGATCGGCGATCCGGCCTGACGGCGTCGCCTTGGCCGCAGCCTCCCACGCCGCCGGCGCCAGGGCTGCATGGCCGCCCTGCTTGCGGGTGTAGCCCGGCGCCACGCAGTTCACGGTCGTCCCGGTACGGGCGAGCTGGAACGCCAGCGTCTTGGCCAGCGCCTCGAGCGCGCCCTTGGCCCCGGCGGTGGTCGGGAAGATCGTGTCGTTGACGCCGATATCGTTGGCGACGAAGGAACTGACCGCCACCACCCGCCCCCAGGCGGAGGCTTCGAGATCCTCGAGCGCCGCGGTGACCAGGCCGACGAACGGCAGGGTGTTGACCGTCAGCGCCTGGGCGACATCGGCCGCCGTGAAGTCGCCGAACCGCTGCTTGGCGGCCTTGCCGGCGTTGGAGACGATCTGATCGACCCGCCCGAACCGGTCCCGCGCGGCGGCGATCAACGCCGCCGGTGCCTGGGGCTCCGTGAGGTCCGCCAGGCGCGTCTCCACCGCAGCGCCGACGGTCCGCACGGCCTCGGCCGTCGCGGCCAGACCGTCTTCATTGCCCCGGGTCGTCAGCATCAGGGCCGTCCCCGGCCCGGCCAGTGCCCTGGCGGCGGCGGCGCCGATGCCGCTGGCCGCCCCGGTGATCACCACCACCCGCTCGATCGTCGTCGCCCCGTCCGCCACCCGCAATCCTCTCGTTGCCCGGATCCCGCTGCGGGATGGTTGCCCGCTCCAACGGCCCCTACAGTGACGAAGCCGGGGCCTCTTGTGAACTGCCTGCCGCTCGCGCAGCCTGGGCACCTCCCTTGTCCCCCCGTCCAGCCGGACCCCACGGCCGATGCAGTTCCGACAACTCGAGGCGTTCCGGGCGGTGATGATCCACGGTTCCATCACCAAGGGGGCCGAGGCGATGGGCATCACCCAGCCGGCGGTCACCCGGCTGATCGGCGATCTCGAAGCCGCGGTCGGCTTCGCCCTGTTCCACCGGACGGCCAGCGGGGTGATGCCGACCCCCGAAGCGGTCACCTTCCGGGAGGAACTCGAACGCTCTTTCGTCGGCCTCGACCGGTTGCGTCAGGCCGCCGGCGAGATCCGCGACCTGCGCCGCGGCCATGTCCGGATCGCCGCCATGCCCGCGGTCGCCGCCGTCACCGCACCGTCGATCGTCGGCCGTTTCAAGGCCGGCCATCCGGATATCCAGGTCACCCTCGATGTCCACACCAGCCCGCGGCTGGTCGATCTGGTCGCCGCCGGCCGGTTCGATCTGGGGTTCGCCCATCTGCCGCGGCCCCGCCCCGACATCACGGTGGTGGCGAGCTACCGGATGGCGTGCGTGGTGGCGATGCCGCCCGGTCATCCGCTGGCCGGCCAGCCGCTGGTCACCCCCCGGGATCTGGCCGGGGTACCGATGGTCGCCCTCAGCCACCACACGGTGACCGCCCGCCATGTCGACCAGATGCTGCTGGCCGCGGACATCGTTCCCGACATCCGGGTGGAATGCCAGCCGAGCTACGCCGCCTGCGCGCTGGTCGTCGGCGGCGTCGGCATCTCCATCGTCGACCCGCTGACCCCGACCCTGTACGGGCCGGACCGCCTGGTGACCCGGCCGTTCGAACCCACGGTCCCGTTCGACTTCCGCGTCATGCGGCAGGCCGGGGATCCTCCTTCGAAGGCCGCGGCGCGCTTCACCGATCTCGCCGTGTCGGTGCTCGACGGCGATCCGGTCCTGGCCCGGCAGACGGGCGACCACTGACATAACCTCTCGTCATGACCTGCATGGGAATAACTATTTGCCAATCATGGTGTACCCCTGTCCTAATCCCCCGCTTGATGATGGTCGGAGCGTTTTCAGGGACGATCGGGTGGATCTGCCGAGGCGGATGGGACCTGATGTCGGAAGCGAGAAGGAAGGATATGCCGGGGCCTATTCGACGACGAGCGACGCCGCAGCGGCGCCGATCCGCCCGGACCTTCGGTTTGGCGCGTGCCGGCCGCCCCCCACGGTGCGCCGCCGGCCCGATGACACCGCATCGTGCCGTGCTACGCGCCTTCGCGGATCGATCCGGCACCCGCCGACAGATCCACCCGATCGCCCCCGAAAACGCTCTAACTCTTTGAAGTAGATCGACTTATCTGCGTCCAGATGAGTCCATCTGAACACAAGGTCGATCTAGCGGCCCGGTCCCGGCATCGCCGCGGCCCGGCCACCCTCACTCGGGAAGGAACCCTACCCATGCGCGTTGTCACCGCCGTCTCCGCTGCCGCGATCGCCCTGTCGGTGGGGGCTGCGGCATCCCCGGCCCTGGCCCAGGACGTCACGATGCGGCTGCACACCCTGGTGCAGTCGCCGCACCCGTACAACGACATGGCCGAGTTCATGGCCGAGGAGATCGCCGCCCGCACCGGCGGGGCGATCGCGATCGAGGTCTTCCCCGGCGCCTCGCTGGGCAACGATCCGGCCGTGATCGGCGAAATGGCGCTGGGGACGATCGACCTGATGATCTCCTCCACCAACAACGCCGAAAGCTCGGTACCGGAGCTGGCCATCTTCTCCATGCCGTACCTGTTCGCCGGCTATGACGACCTGCTGGAGACGGTCGGCCAGGGCTCCGCGGTGTTCGAGTACTATCAGGACCTGTTCACCGACACCGGGACCGGCCTGCACCTGCTGGCACTGAGCGGCGCGGGCTCCCGCAACCTGTCGACCTCGACCGGCCCGGTCATGCAGGTCGCGGACATCGACGGGGTGAAGATGCGGGTCCCGCCCTCGCCCATGATCTCCCGCACCTGGGAGGCCTTGGGCACGGTGCCGGTGACCGTCGCCTGGGCCGAACTCTACGCCGCCATCCAGACCGGCGTCGCCGATGCGCTGGAAAGCTCGATCCCCGGCTATCTCGGCTCGCGGCTGTTCGAGGTCGCCCCCAATCTGGCCCTGACCGCCCACACCATCCAGGTCAACCACATCTCCATGTCGGAGGTGACCTGGGGCGGCTTGAGCGCGGAGCACCGGGCGGTCTTCACCGACGTCGCGGCCGCGGCGGCCACCCTGGGGGTCGAACGGGCGATCGGCTACGAGGCCGAGTTCATCACCCTGTTGGAGACCGAGCACGGGGTGACCGTGACCCGGCCGGATATCGCCGGCTTCCAGGCGGTCCTGGCGCCGGTGCAGGCGGATCTGGCGGCCGATCTCGACCTGACCGACCAGCTCGACCTCATCCGGGCCAACTGATCCGTCCGCAAGCCCCGGGGGGCGGTCCACGCCGTCCCCCTCGGACCCGTCCCATGCTCACGATCATCAACGATTGGGTCGAACGGCTGGTGTTCTGGGCTCTGTCGGCCCTGTTCGCCGGGCTGATCGTCACCGTCGCGACCCAGGTCTTCGCCCGCAACGTGCTGGAGATCGGGGTGATCTGGACCCTCGACCTGGCACAGCTACTGTTCGCCTGGTGCATCTTCCTGGGCGCGGCGGTGGCCTTGCGCCGCGGCGGCCAATACGTCCTCCACCTGTTCCCGGAGACCTGGCGTAGCGTGAACGCCGCCATCGGGCTGTTCGCGTTCCTGGCCTCCCTGGCGGTGGTGTGGGTGATGATCGACGCCGGGCTGACCATCATCGAACGGTTCGGCCGCCGCACCAACCAGGCGCTGGGGATCTCCGAAGGCTGGTTCTACGCCGCCATCCCGGCGGGGGCGGCGGTCAGCGGGCTGTTCCTGCTCGAACAGGGCTGGAACCGGGCGATGCTGCTGCTCGGCCGCGGCAGGACCGACGGGGCACCCCGATGAACCCGCTGGTCCTGCTGCTGGGCAGCTTCTTCGCGCTGATCGCGCTCAGGGTGAATATCGGCTTCGCCCTGATCCTGTCGTCGGTCCTGGTGATCCTGGTCGAAGGCCGGCCGCTGGCCTCGGTCGTCAACCAGATGTATGCGGGCATCGACAGCTTCCCGCTCCTGGCCGTCCCGTTCTTCATGTTCCTGGGCCGGATCCTCAACGCAGGCTCGATCACCGCGCGGCTGCTCGCCGTGGCCGACGCCACGGTCGGGCATGTGAAGGGCGGCCTGGGGCACGTCAACGTGTTCGTCTCGATGGTGTTCGCGAGCCTGTCGGGCTCGGCCGCCGCGGACACCGCCTCGGTCGGCTCGATCCTGATCCCGGCGATGAAGAAGGCAGGCTACGACCCGGCCTTCGCGGTGGCGCTGACGGCCGCGTCCTCGACGCTGGGGGTGATCATCCCCCCGTCGATCATCCTGATCATCTACGGCGCCTTCGGCAACGTCTCGATCGGGGCCCTGTTCCTGGGCGGGGTGGTGCCGGGGCTGGTGATCGGCCTGTTCATGATGGCCTATACCTATGTCCTGGCCCTGCGGCACGGCTATCCGTCAACACCGTTCCCCGGAGTCGCGGCGGCGGGCAAGGCGCTGTGGCGCGGGACGGCACCGCTGCTGATCCCGGTGTTCGTCCTGGGCGGCGTGGTCACCGGCGTCTTCACGCCCACCGAAGCGGCCATCGCGGCCGTGCTGTGGGCGCTGGTCCTGACCTTCATCGTCTACCGCGACGTGCCGCTGCGCCGTCTGCCACGGCTGTTGGGCGACGCCGCGATCGACTTCTCGGTGCCGCTGTTCACCGTGGCCGGGGCCGGGATCTTCGGCTGGCTGATCTCCTATCTCGGCGCGGCGGCGATCGTGGTCGACTTCATCACCGCGCAGACCACCGATCCGCTGGGCATCATGCTGCTGCTGATCGGGTTTCTGCTGCTGATCGGCACGGTGCTGAACCCGATCTCGGCGGTGCTGATCTTCCTGCCGATCATCCAAGCGCTCGGCACCCAGGCCGGCATCCACCCGGTGCATCTGGGGGTGCTGACCACCGTGACCCTGTCGGTGGGGCTGATCACCCCGCCCTATGGCATATGTCTGCTAATCGCCAGCCAGATCGGTCAGGTGCCGCTGGGCCGCGCCATGCTGGCGGTCGCCCCGATCGTCGGGATCAGCATCGGCGTGGCGATCCTGTCGCTGTTCCTGCCCGACCTGATGACGGCGCTGCCGCGCGCCGCCTTCCCCAACCAGTTCTGACCCCACCCACCCCGACATACGGAGTTCACCCCCCATGGCCCCTCATCAGCACCCCACCGGCTCCTTCGTCGCCCTGGTCACCCCGATGAACCGGGACGGCTCGATCGACCTCGAAGGCTTCCGCACCCTGCTGGCCTGGCACGCCGACAACGGCACCTCGGCCGTCTTGATCATGGGCTCGACCGGGGAGGTCAGCATGCTGACCCCGGACGAAAAGCGGACGATCATCCGCGAGACGGTGAAGATGAAGCCCGGCGGCATGCAGATGTTCTACGGCTGCACCGGGGCCAACACCGACATGACCATCGACATGGTCCGGTACGCCAAGGCCGAAGGGGCGGACGGCGCCATCATCGCCGCCCCGGCCTATATCTGTGCCGCCAATGCCGACATCGTCGACTACGTCACCGAGGTGATGGACGCGGTCGACTTCCCCATCGGCTTCTACAACAACCCGCCGCGGGTGAAGACGGACCTGCACTGGTCCGATCTGCTCGCCCTCGCCAAGCATCCCAACATGGTGGTGCTGAAGGAATCGACCACCCGCGTCGGCCAGGTGGCGCAAATCTGCGCCGCTGAACCGGACATGGCGATCATGTGCTGCTGCTCCCCCAATCTGGGTCTGGTGATCCCGACCATGGCGCTGGGCGGTCACGGCACGGCGAACATGACCGGCAACCTGATCCCGCGGGAGATGGCGGTGATCTCCAAACCGTGGGCGAGCGGGGAGGACGCGTTCGCCTGCCGCCAGGCCTGGCTGGACAATCTCTCGGTTCTGCACTTCGCCTATTCGGCGATCAATCCGGTGGCGGTGAAGTCGTTGATGCGGGCCGTCGGCCTGCCGTCCGGACCGCTGCGCCGGCCGCTCAAGCCGCTGGCCCCGGCCGCCCTGCAGACCGGCCTCGATGCCCTCGCCGCCCTGGAACTGGACAAGCGCTACGGCTTCACCCTGAAGCCGGCAGCGATCGCCGCGGAGTGAGCACGCCATGCCGCTGGTCCGCATCAGCCTG
Source organism: Alphaproteobacteria bacterium (assembly GCA_028281265.1). GTDB lineage: Bacteria > Pseudomonadota > Alphaproteobacteria > DSM-16000 > Inquilinaceae > JANQKE01. The sequence goes on from JANQKE010000191.1 coordinate 13,281, forward strand.
GCCGAGGGCCGGACGGAGACGCAGAAGCTGGCCGCCGCCCGGGCGATCACGCAAGCCATCGTCACCCATTGCGACGCCCATGCCGAGCATGTCTACGTCATCTTCGACGACGTGCCGGACACCGACTGGACGGTCGGCGGGGTGACGGTGGCCGAGCGGCGGCGCCAGCGGGGCGAGACGTGACGGCATGACCGCCTTGCCGACGCCGCCGCAGCCGCTGGTCAGCCTGACCCATTGGGGCGCGTTCGAGGCGGAGGTGGCGGGCGACCGGTTGGTCGGGGCCCGGCCCTGGCCCGGCTCCGGCGCCGATCCGCGGATGATCGGCGCGCTCCCGGATCTCGTGCACAGCCCCACCCGCATCGATCGGCCGCATGTGCGGGAAGGCTATCTGCGGCGGCGGGACGGCGCCGACCGGACCGGACGGGGGCGGGATCGGATGGTCCCGGTCGACTGGGACGGGGCGCTCGACCTGGTGGCCGAGGCGCTGGCCCGCACCTATGGCGAGGCCGGGCCGGAAGCGGTGTTCGGCGGGTCCTACGGCTGGTCGTCGGCCGGCCGGTTCCATCACGCCCGGACCCAGGTCCGGCGCTTCCTGTCGGCAACTGGCGGCTTCGTCGACCAGATCGGCAACTATAGCTGGGGCGCGGCACAGGGGCTCTTGCCCTATGTGCTGGGTGATTTCGACACGGTGTCGTCGGCCGCGACGGACTGGTCGACCCTGATCGGCACCACCGATCTGCTGGTCGCCTTCGGCGGGCTGAACCCGAAGAACTGGCGGGTGACCTCCGGCGGGGCCGGGCGGCACGCGATGGGCGATTGGGTGCGCCGGGCCGCGGCGGCGGGAACGGCCATCACCATCGTCAGCCCGCTCCGGGACGATTGCCCCGCGGGCATCCCGGCGACCTGGATCGCCCCCCGGCCCAACACCGATACCGCGATCCTGCTGGCGCTGACCCGGGAGGTGATCCAGCGCGGCCGCGCCGACTGGGCGTTCCTCGACCGCTACACGGTCGGCACGGACGCCCTGGTCGCCTATCTCGACGGCCGCACCGACGGCGTGCCGAAGACCCTGGCCTGGGCGGCCGCGATCGCCGACGTGCCGGTAGCCGGGCTCGATCGGCTGGCCGACCGGCTGTGCCGGGCCCGGCGGGTGATGCTGACGGCCGCCTGGTCGCTGCAGCGCGCCGATCACGGGGAGCAGCCGTTCTGGGCCACCATCGCCCTGGCGGCGGTGCTGGGGCAGATCGGGCTACCCGGGGGCGGCTTCTGCTTCGGCTACGGCTCGATGAACGGGATCGGCCAGGCGGCCAGGCGCGGCTACGTCCCGGCGATGGACGGGCTGCCCAACCCGATCGCCGGGGCGGCGATCCCGGTGGCCCGCGTGATCGACATGCTGGAGCGGCCCGGCACCGACATCCCGTTCCACGGCCGCCGGGTGCGGCTGCCGGACTGCCGGCTGATCTACTGGGCCGGCGGCAACCCGTTCCACCATCTCCAGGACCTCAACCGCGCCGCCCGGGCCTGGACGAAGCCGGAGACGGTCATCGTGCACGAGCCGTGGTGGACGCCGACCGCTCGACGGGCCGATATCGTGCTGCCCGCCACCACGGCGGCCGAGCGCAACGATATCGGCGGCAATTCGCGGGACCCGTTCGTCTTCCCCATGCCGCGGCTGATCCCGCCGGTCGGCCAGGCGCGGGACGATTGGGCCATCTTCGCCGACATCGCCGATCGCCTGGGTTGTGCCGATCACTTCACCGCCGGCCGGGACGAGGCCGGTTGGCTGCGGCACCTGTGGGCCAAGACGCACGCCAAGGCCCGGGCCGACGGCGTGGCCGCCCCCGATTTCGAGGCCTTCTGGGCCGGCGGGCCGTGGCCGGTGCCGCTGCCGGAGCGGCCGCAGATCCTGCTCGACTCGTTCCGGGCCGATCCCGATGCGGTGCGGCTCACCACCCCTTCGGGGCGGATCGAGATCGCCTCGGACCGGATCGCCGGCTTCGGCTACGCGGATTGCCCCGGCCACCCCGCCTGGCTGGAGCCGAAGGAATGGCTCGGCGCCCCCGACCGGCCCGAGGGGGCCTTGCATCTGATCACCCATCAGCCGCCCACCCGCCTGCACAGCCAGCTCGCCCAGACCCCCGCCGGCCGCACCGATCATCCGACCGGGCTGGAACCCCTCCGGCTCAACCCGGCCGACGCGGCGGCTCGCCGCATCGCCGACGGGGCGGTGGTGACGGTCGAGAACGCCCGCGGCCGCTGTCTGGCGGGGGCGGTGGTCACCGACGCCGTGCGGCCGGGGGTGGCGGTCATGGCGACCGGGGCGTGGTGGACACCGGATCCGGACGATCCGGCATGCGACCGCGGCGGCAACCCCAACGTCCTGACCCGGGACGCGGGCACCTCCTCCCTCACCCAGGCCTGCGCCGCACAATCGGCGCTGGTCCTGGTCCGGCCGGTGGAGCGGCCGGAGACGCACAAGGGCTGGGCAGACGAGGCCGACGCGGTGGCCGCACCGACCCTGTGAGCACGGCAGACCGGATCGGCAACGCTCCCCTTCCAGGCCCGGCCGCTCGCCGGTCTTGGGGTCATTCGGACACCTCATCTCCCATATCTGTCCCTGTATCCGGGGTGTGGGTTCGCCGCTGGGCGGTCTTTTCGTCCCGACTGCCTTGTCTGGGGGCGGGGGCCGGTGTCACACTGGTATCGGTGGACGCTGCGGCATCGCCCGGAGGCCCCTGCCCTTCCGGTGCCGATCCTGCGTCGGTCGGGAGGCCGGTGGTCGCACCCTCGGCGGCATCCGGGCCCGCCGTGGGTCCCCCGTCCGGAGGCCCATTGCCACCATCGCCCCCGTTGCCGCCATTGCCCCCTTTGTCCGACGAGCCTCGGCTGTCTGATCCTCCATCTCCGGGATCGGGGTCCTTGCACCGCGCCGGACAGCACTCGTCGGGCTTCCACGGCGTCTTCTTGATGATCTGCTTGACCTCGTCGAGGATCCGATAGTCGAAATGGGCCAAGAGCCGGTCCATATCCTCGAGATCGAAATAGGCCGAGCGGTACTTGTCGATATTCTGGATCTCGTCGATCAGGTGATACCGGTCCTCGGTGTAGACGATCGGGACATTCGACGGCCGGGCACCGATCATCGGCTGCCGGCCGGTGAGCTGACGGACGGACGCCGACAGCGTCCCCTGGATCGCATCGCGCCATCTGCGCTGGACGATCTGATCCGCATTGGTGATCGCGGGCGGGATGATCACCGTCGAGACCCGGCGGACCTTGGGATCGACGATCCCGATCTCGAACGCATCGCTCATGGTGTTCTTGATCTGGCGTTCCACATTGCGTCGTCCGCCCATGCGCTCGATCGCAAATTCCGGCCGGGTGATCCAGAACTCCAGGAAACCTTCGGTGATCGCTCGGAAGTCCAGATACAGTTGGTCGACCTTGGCATGGTCTTCCAAAAGCTTGCCCAGACTGTATTCCGGTTCTCCACTTACCGTATCACCCTCCGCCGCACCGATCATCTGCGCAACCGCGTGGCAGATCGAGTCGATGATCGGCGTTTCGTCGCGATCCGGACCGGTTAGGCTTCGTCGCGCCCGCTCGTCGATCCTTTGTGCAATCATACGTAACAGATTGCGGGTGAAATCCCGACGGTCGGCCTGCGCACTCAAGGTGCCTTCGATGGGGGCCCTGAACTGCCCGGCCGTGAAGCGCATCCGCTCATGCAGCATCTCGATGAGGTCTTCCTCATACCGGTCCGGCGCGAGATCTTGCCTGATGGTGTTTTCGAACAGACTGCCCAGACGATCCGGCAGTTGACCGAGTGAGCGCTCGATCTCCGCCAGGGCGCTTCTGCCCTCCGAACGGACCGTCGGGTCCAGTTCACTTATTCTGGTATTTATAGTTCGAGTGAGTTGCGAGCGCCTTTCTGTATTTAATAAATTTTGCTTGAAGATATCTTCTATTATGTCTCTGATACTTAGATCGCTTTCGGTTTTCTCACGCATACGCTGTCGGATGCTTGATTGAATACCCAACGATTTTGCGGGCTCGTCAGCATTGGAGATCTCTCTGGCGGCTTGGCTGATAATGTTGCGGGTATCGGCCCCCAGCTTGTCGATGTGCCGAGCGTACAGATTGCGGGTGAAAGCGGTGATCGACCCTCTGGCTTGATCATCGTTGGCCGGGCGGAAGCCGAGGATGTGGGCGCAACGGTAAAAGCTTTCAGGGACGCTGACCTCGACCGTCGGAGTCCGATCGCGTCCGTCAGCCAAACGAGCGCTGGTTTCGTCGATCCACTCGATGAGTGCGCCGGCACCGTCGACGGTATCCTTGTCGAGGGTCGGGTATGGACGAATGGAAGCCCGCTCGTCATCCACGTCCACCCCTGCCATCGACCTGCTGCGGATCTCTCCACCAATGCGGTACTTGGAATAGAGTACGTGCCGCAGGCTTTCCAGATGGCTGCGCAATGGCTCCAGCGCCCGAGCCACCTCCCCTTGGATGATCGATCCGTAGCGGATCTGAAGGCGCCGCTCCCGGTCCCGACGCGGTCCCGGGGTCGCGTCGTCGAGCCACTCCATCGCAGCCTTGACGTCGGCATGGAGCGACGGGTTGGTGGTGGAGGCGAACACGCGCGTCAGCGGCTCCAGGATCCTGATCGCATTGACGTCTTCCCTACTGGGGCGGTTGCGGCGGTAATCCTCGCCGATTTCGCGCGCAGTTTCGCGGACATCCCCGTCGAGCCCAGAGGCTCGGTTCAGCAAGTCTATGATCGTGTGCTCGTGCGACGGATCGTCTTCCCCGTCGGTGCGTGATCCGGCCCGCGACCGGTTCTGGGCAACCATCCGATACGACGTCTGCTCGACTTCGCTGCGGATCTCGTTGACGAGCCGGTCGATGTAGCTGCCGACGAGCTCCGGATCGAGCGCTCCGGGCTGCGACGTCCTCGACATGTGTCCGGTCAGCAGGAACCCCACCAGATCCTGTCGACCCCGCGGGACGATCGACTGGGTCCCGACATCTGTCTTCTTGACGAAACCGGCCAGCCAGTGCGCCGTCATCGAACGCGCCAGGGTCTGGCTGACCCGGATCTCGGACCGACTCACGCTGCCGGTCGAATAGACATAGAGGCCGCGCGCGGTCTTCAGACCGCTCGACCGGTCCCCCAACTCGTTGTTCAACCCCACATCGAGTTCACGACGCAGGTCGCGACGGCTTTGCGCCAATGCGGTCTCCGCCGCGTTGCGCGCCACCAGGTCGATGGATTCGGTCAGCACGCCTTCGGAGACCTTGCGGTCCAGAACGCTCCGATACCGGGTCAGCAGGAAGACGAAGTCGAACAGGCTGCGGTCCCCCTTTTGATGTGCCAGCCGCAACCCGGTTTCCCCGATCGGATAGGTCACCACATAGGGATCCAACTTGACCATGCGGAAGTTCTTGAGGACCGAGATCTCCGTCAAGGCAGCATACACATTGGCCCGGATCCGGGTGGATTCCGCCACGGCCGTAAACGGTTCGGCCATCACGAAGAACCCGTTGATGACCGCCTTCGGCGCGATCTTCCGAGCCAGCAAGGCCACATCCCAGAACATCCCACTGCCGGTGCCACCGGCCAGCGATGCGACGATGACGATCCGAGGGTCCCGGAACCCCCCCGCGGCGCCGGCCACCTTGCGATAGGCGGCATCGATCGCCTGCTTGATCGTGTCGGCCTGGTTGAGTGCGGCGATCCGCCCGAAGAACCGGGTCTGCCGGGCCCCATCGGCCGATGCCATACCGGGCGTCATATAGTCGAATATGTTGACGATCTTGCTACGACACTTGCTATCCCTACAACAATAACACCGCGACCACCATTTTTCCGACAGATCGATCTCGCTGTCGTCCGCCATGACCTCGATAATCGACTTCAACCGTTCTTCTAGGATCTTGCTCAGCGGGGGATGATCGTCACTGCCTTTACTGTCCGGCGGGGCTTGCGCCTTCGCATCGTCGATGGACGGACGGCTGCCGGATCCGCCGCCCCGCCCGTCGGGTTCGGCTCCTTCGCCCGTCTCGCAGCATGCATCACTATCATTACCTGTGTTCTTGGCTTCGAAATACTCGCGCAGCTGCGTGATCGTATTGAAGATCCCGGACGTCTCGATCGGTACGACGGATTCCAGATCCGGCAGTTCTTCGACCACCGGCCGACCACGCCCGTCGGCGCGGAGGGCCGACATGTCGATCTCGTCGACATCGTCGTTCGACTTCCAATCCGTGTCGAAAGCCAACAATTGTAGCCGGTTTCCGATGGCATCCGCCAGCCCCCGGTCGGTGTTCTCCAACTGGTTCTTCAGGGCCAGCATGTGACGCAGCACACGGATGCCCGTTCCGCCCAGGCCGATGAACAGGGTGGGCTCGTACTCGACATCATATCTGTTCGACATGGCTCAGTCCTCCGCCCGGGTATATTCGATAGCGTCACGTGGGTACATGATATCCACACCAATCTCCGAAAATATCGCAAACATAACTGCAATAATTGTGATGACAACCGAGCCTAGAATTTTAATATTCTGCGTGAATCTTCTGAAAGAGACCATCAATTCGGATATTGATTTGTGAGATGCACGCCTTATCTTCCAGTATATCCAGATTTTTAGAAAAAATAGGTAAGCGAATGTGGCACCGATCAACAAGATAACACCAATCGACGCCCATGTAAAGAATCTCGATGCCATATCACCTAATATTGACAGGACAATTCCAATAATTAGCACTTGTACCGACGCAGTTGCGTAGTATACTCCTTTGTAGTCCAGTGGCATAATTTTATTTCCAACTACTCTTTGGTCGATCCAAGCAAAATTTCTTGCCGTTCCCCTCATAGATCCCCGAGGACCATCATCTCCAACATTGAAAACAATCCAATTTATAAATAGGATAATCGCATATAACCCGAACAGAATTACAACAGCCCAATACAAAGAAGTCCCGAGCATATTATAAATAATAAATGAGCGAGCCGAAGCAACGTCGATTCTCGTTCTACCGATTGGAGCAAAAAGCTGTGCAACGATGGGGGTTCCCTCATCCAGCCGGTCTCCAAGGCTGCTGACTTCGGTATTCTTGAACGCGAATGAGTAGTCCTGGACCAGGCCCCCCGGCGGGAAGCCGGCCTGAAGCCCCAGCGCCTGGCTCGGCAGACGGTCCGTATCCGCTCCGATGACGGGGGCTTCGAAGTAGATCTCCAGCCGGTAGTCTTCGAGCTCCCATGGCAATGACCGTTCGATCAGGACATTGCCCCGGATCTCCGGCGGTGCCCAGTACTGCTGCTGCTCACCCCGCCCCACACCCACCAGCCGCTGAGCCGATTCCCAGAGCCAGAGGACGAGGTTCTCCCCATGGGCGCGCTGAGGTGGCCCGGCGAACCGAAGGTCGAGTTGGACCAGATCGACGGGAACGGCTTCGGTGCTCCCGAACGCCGTTTCAGCGTTGACAGCTGCGTCCGACATGTCTCGGATAACAAGGTAGGCCACGTAGTTCCGGTACAGCGCCTCGGTCCGCTGACGCTCCAGGACCAACTCCACCTCCGCCTGCCCGCCATTGGGCGGTACCGTAACCGCCCAATCGGCGGCAGCGTCGTTGCCCCGGAACAACTGGGCGTTCTCCCCGGCCGGGGACGAACTCAGCCACGCACCGCGGAGCTGGTTGACCAGCGGCCCCGGATTCTTCACGCTGAACGATAGGATCAGCCGGCCGCCCCGGGCCTGCACATCGATGCTGTCGATGATCAACGACAGCGGTTCCGGTGCCAGGGGTGGCGGCAGCGCCGTCCACGCACCGGTATCGGCGCACTGGCCAGGGTTCAGGTTCGGGGCGAAGTTCGAGATGACGCAGACGAAGGTCCCATCGGTCAGGAGATAGCTTTCCTGCAGGGCGCTGGTGAACGGGATGTCGATGACGATCCGGTCATCCTCGCGCGCCACCTCCCGAAGGTCGAAGCCCGCCTCGAGAACCGGCCCCGCACCGGTTCGATCATTGGCGAGGTAGACGGCGACCGGCTCGATATCGGGCTCACCCCGGGTATTGAGGGTGACACGGATCACGTTCCGCGGCGGATCGAGCCAGGTAGGGGTGGAGAGCTGGGTGAAGGTGATGGAGAAACCGGGGTCGCTGACCCGGATGGGGGCGTTTTCGTCTCTGTTGCTATCCTCGACCCGGATGTAGAAATCGACCCCCGGGCGCAGGATCGCCCGGATGGTATCGGCCCCAACGGGTATCCGCACCTGCACACTGCTGTTGGGCGGGATCTCGACGGGATACTCCTGGCTGATCAGTCTGGCCCGGTCCACCGCTCCATCAAGCCCCACCTGCTGGTGGATCCCGCGCACCAGGTTGGTGACGCCGTCGGGGTTGATCAGATCAAGGGCAAGCGCACTGGTGCCATCGTCACCAAGATCCCAGCGCAGGTTCTCCGCCCGGACCGGCGCAAACCGGAATAGGGAGACGTTCCTGGCCTGCTGACACACACTGGTCTGCTCGGATTCGACCAGGACCGTGACACCGGTGATGCCATCCGTGACGAATGACAGCATCTCCGCAGTGGGTATCAGGATCTCCACCTCTCTTTCCGCCTTGGGGCCAATGATCTGACGGGGCCCGCCGATAGGGACATGACGACCGATGATTCGGTCCCGATTGCCGTCCGCCGCCAGCGATACGAGATCGATCACTTGGCGGATGGCGCTCGGATTGCGGATCGGTATCCGCAGGCGCAACTGATCGTCCCCCGCGACCGACCAGGCCGCTTGGGAGGAGGGGAACGGCAGGCACTCCAGCTGCGCCGTGGGGACGGCCACGGACGTGTCGACAGCGCCGGTGAACACGGCCGGCATGGACTCGAAGCCTTCGGTGATCAGGTTCACCTGCAACTCGCCCCGTTCGACCGCCTCCGCGAATGCCGACGGCACGGCTATCCGGAACAGCGATGGTCGGCGCATCTGATCGAATGGCAGGACCCGCGTGCCGTCAGGGAACGGATGCTCATAATCGCTTGCCACGAGACCGGAGGTGAAGACTGCCTGTCGCAGCCTCTCTTCGCGATCACCGCGATTGATGACACCAATCTCCAGGACGATTTGATCGCTCCCCGGCCGCTCCTCCACCAGGGTCACTTGCTCGATCTGGATCGCTCTACCCAACTCAACCGTAAGGCCGCCGATGGAGTCTTCGAACACGCCGTCTGCTGTCCGGTACTGGATCCGCAACGCCAGGGGCGGCGGGGTCGGTCCTGTGACGAAGCCGATCGATCCGAGATCGTTCTGGCTGAGAGCCACCGTCGTCGCGGCCAGATCGGCGCCCTGCCAGGTAACCGGCGGTGGTTGGCGCAATGGTACGCTCAGCTCTTCGCTCGTGAAGCTGTTGACCAAGACGATCCGCTGAACCGATCCTTCCGACGGCAACATCACTGTGCCGGCTAGCTGGAACTGGTCGACCCCAATCTGACGCAGCAGCAGCGACCCCACACTGAGTTGCGGCGCAGCCGCGTTGTCGATCGTCCCCTCGATGACCACATCCTGATCGCCTCGCCGGGCAAGAAGACGTACCGGAACCGACTCCTGCCGATAAAACCGCTCGGCCCGCTGAGGATCCAAGACCCGCTCGGTCAGCGTAATCGGGACGTTGCCGATCAATTCGGCCGGCAGAATCTCGATACCGGCACTGTCCGTCGATCGATACGCCGCATCGGCCTGCCCGATCTCCACCGCCTGGATCTCGACCGCACCGAACCCGATATTGAGGACATCTAGGTCGACTCTGTAGGCGCCTTGCTCCGCCCGCCCGCGGGCGTCCCGGATCTGAACGTCGACGTTCGAGATCTCCAGGATCCTGTCTTCCAATGCTGTCAGGAACGGCCTGAAATCCGGATCGTCCTCCAGCGGCACCGGCACCTGCAGCGCCGCGACCTCCTCGACCAGCATCGTCCCGAGAGGATCGACGGCCAGGGCTTCCGAGGCACAGAGTCTGTAGTTGGCGCTGCCGGAGAGCCGATCCGACGCATCCACATCCAGGAGCACGAGCATGGCCTGGCGGCCGATCTCCCGGCCCCGCTCAATCTCCTCCGTTAAATCCGCGATCATCTGTCGGAAACGTGGACGCCCCTGCTCATCGAGAAGAGTGATCTCATCCAGTAGAGCGGTCTGCTCGATCCTCAGTTCAGTGTTGCGCTCCGGCGTCGTCTCATCTCTATCCAGTTCCGCCTGTATCTCGCGCTGCCTGGCTTCGATCTCCGTACGCCGGGTGAAGGCGGTGTTATCCTCACAGATTACGATACTGTTGTTGATCGGATCGTGAATGAAATCGCTAGCAATGACGTTGATCTGAATACGACTATTCGTGCCAATAGGACTGGTTATATCCGCTGCAATACCCTCGAACACCGGCTCAAAGTCGGTGACGATGTCGGAGCCAAGACCGGATCCGTAGCCCAGGAGGATGTCGCGGACCTCGCCGAGATTGAAACCGCGATCCGAGGCAAGCACCTCCACCCCGTCGCCGAAGCCGTATAGGGCGATCCGGCTGTTGTCGGTGATGATCGGTTGACCGCCGATGTCGAGGGTGAGCAACGCATCGACCTGGCGCGCGATGGCAAACCACGGGTCTTCCTGCTCCCCGCCACCGATCACGGTTCCGGACTGATCAAGATAGACGAAGACGTCGATCGGCGGCAGCGACTGCCCATGCACCGGGGACACGAAACCGCTCAGCCCCCAGGCCAAGACAGCCGGCAAAACCACCGCATTGGCAGCCGATTGCGGGATTTTTCCGAGCATATATATTTCCTTTTGCGTGCAAAATACTCAATGTTTATGATGTTACGAAACTATCTACGGTCGAATCAAGTCATAAGTTTCCTATTAATGAGATCAGTTCTGCCTTATTGGATTTCACAAGATCAGCTTTATCGCAACGCCAATTGCGTGGAAGGGCTCGCCCCATCATTGAACCGGCTGTTCCGCATGATGATTTTGAGGCTTAGACTTACCGCGCATCGTGTGCCAAATGATACTACATTTTGACTGGATTCCACCCACTATCAGTAGATGTTGTGGTAAATACCCCGCGAGACGCGGTCTATCGACCTCTTTCGCTATGGGTCACGGCCAACCCTGCACAGGGCCGCTCTCGAGGACTGGCAGCGCAGTCCCGGGGGGTTACGACCGCCCGGGACCGCTCTGGACCGTGGTCCGGCCGCAACCGATCAGAGCAGATCGCGGAGACGGTACCAGAGCATGGCCAGCACCAGGGCCGGCATTCGCAGGGTCCTGCCGCCGGGGAACGGGCGGTGCGGGATGCGGGCCATCAGGTCGAACCGCCCGGCGGTGCCGGCGATGGCTTCGGCCAGCAGCCGGCCGGCAAGCCCGGTCAGGGCGACGCCTTGGCCGCTGAAGCCTTGCGCATACAGGATGTGCGGGGCGACCCGGCCGAAATCGGGAAACCGGTTGATGGTGATCCCGACATGCCCGCCCCAGAAATGGCTCACCGCGACGTCGTCGAGGCCCGGGAAATAGGCCAGCATCTGGCGGTGCAGTGCCCGCCGATGCGCGTCCCTCTGCGCCGTCGAGTAGCTGACCCCGCCGCCGAACAGCAGACGATGGTCCGGGCTGAGGCGGAAGTAGTTCAGCACGAAGTTGATGTCGGCGGCGGCTTGCCGGCTCGGCATCAGGGCTGAGGCCCGGCTCTCCCCCAACGGCTCGGTCGCCAGCATGAAGGTGCCCGTCGGCATCACCCGGGGCAGCACGCGGGACGCGATGGCCGGCGTCAGGCCGGGCAGATAGGCGTTGCCGGCCAGGGCGACGAAACCGGCCGTGATCCGGCCACCCGGCGTGACCGCGACCGCCGGCGGCCCTTCGACCATGCCGTCGACCGGTGTCCCCTCGTACAGGCGGACACCGGCGGACCGGGCCGCATCGGCGAGGCCCAGGGCGAAGTTCAGCGGGTGCAACTGACCGGAGCCGCCGATCTGGAGGCCCCCGCGCACGCGCCGGGACGCGACATGCTCCCGAACCGCGCCTGCGTCGTACAGGGGGCCGACCGGACGGCCGTACGCCTGCAGCTCCTCGGCATACGCCTTAAGCTCCCCGACCTGCCGGTCCTTGACCGCCAGCAGCAGATAGCCCCAGCGGAGGTCGCACGCGATCGCGAAACGGGCGACCCGCTCGGCGAGCATGGCGACCGCTTCGTCGGCCAGTCCATAGAGATCGTCGGTCAGTGCCCGCCCGACGAGTGCGTCCAGCGCCGCCGGGCCCTGGGCGAAGCCGCCGACGATCTGACCGCCATTGCGGCCCGACGCACCCCAGCCGACCCGCCGGGCCTCGACCAACACGGTATCGAAGCCGCGCTCGGCCAGCTCCAGCGCGGCACTCAGACCCGCGTACCCGCCGCCGACCACCAGCACGTCGCAGCGTATGTCGCCCGTCAGCGGATCCGCAGGCGTGTACGCATTGGCGCTGTCGGCGTACCAGGAAGGAACGTACGGCGGCATTCGGTGACGGGCCGACATCACGCTCACACCCGGTTGAGGTACCAGTCGTATTCCAAAGGCGTGATGGTGGCGAAGAACTTCTCCCGCTCCGCCCGTTTGAGGGCGAGGTACACGTCCAGGAACGGCCGGCCGAGATAGTCCTCGAACACGCCGGACTGATCGAGCAGATCCAGCGCCACGATCCAGGAGGAGGTCAGGGTCGGATCGACCTTCCGGTAGGCGTTGCCGGTCGTCGGCGGACCGGGGTCGAGCGTGTGCGTCAACCCGTGATGGGCACCGGCAAGCACCGCGGCCATCACCAGATAGGGGTTCGCGTCGGCGCCCGCGACCCGGTGCTCGACCCGCCGGTCGGCCGGCTGGCCGGCCGGGATGCGCAACGACACGGTGCGGTTGTTGACCCCCCAGCTCGGCGCATGCGGCGCGTAGCTGTTGGGCTGGAACCGCCGGAAGGCGTTCTGGTTCTGGGCGAACAGCGCCATCCCGTCGGCCATGGTGGCGGAGAGCCCGCCGATCGCGTGGCGCAGGGCCGCACTGCCCATGGGGTCGTCGCCGGCGAAGACGTTGCGGCCGTCCCGGTCCAGAAGGCTCAAATGGATGTGGAAGCCGCTGCCGGCCCGATCCGGATAGGGCTTGGCCATGAAGGTGGCGTCGATGCCGTGCTTGACGGCGACGTTCTTGACGGCCCGCTTGAACAGCAGGGCGTCCTCGCACGCCTCCAGCGGGTCGCGGACATGGTGCAGATTGATCTCGTACTGCCCCGGTGCGTATTCGGAGACAACGCTGTCGACCGGGATCTCCTGCTCCCGGCAGGCATCGTACACCTCGTTGAGCAGCGTATCGAAATCATAGAGCTCACCGATCCCGTAGACCTGCACCGTGTTCTGCCGGCGGCCGTGCAGGGGGGAGAGCGGGGGACGCGGCCGGCCGGCCGGATCGCGGTCCCGGTCGATGAGGTAGAACTCCAGTTCGATCGCCACCACCGGGGTCAGCCCGTCGGCGCTCAGCCGCTCGACCACCCCGGCGAGTACCCGGCGCGGGTCGGCGAAGAACGGGCTGCCGTCGAAGTCCCGCATCGCCACCATGATCTGGCCGGACGGCCGGTCGGCCCAGGGAACGCCGTCGAGCGTGTTGAGGATGGGAAGACAGATCCGGTCGGCGTCCCCGTCGTCGAACCCCAGGCCGGTGGCGTCCACCGTCTCCCCGGTGATGTCGGTGGCGTAGAGCGAGCCCGGGAAGCCCACCCCGTCGCGGTACAGGCCTTCGAGCTTGGCGACCGGGATCTTCTTGCCGCGGAACACCCCGCACGCATCGGCGATCAGGATGTCGACCTGAGTGGCGGTCGGGTGCTTGCGGCGGAACTCCGCGATCTCCCGCGCGGCGATCGCCGCCAGCGGCGATCCGAACGACGACGAAGGCATGTGCTTTTGCGAACCAACGGCATTAGGGTGACGGCGGCATCCTGCCCGCCGGCCCGCCCCTGTCAAGCGCACCGACAGCCTGCCGCCGGGCCGATATCAGGGCACGTTCATGGACCGTTTCGCCACGTTCATCGCCGACAAGGGGATCACCGAGGTCGAGTGCCTGGTCCCCGATATCAACGGCATGGCCCGCGGCAAGATCCTGCCGGACGAGAAGTTCCTGAAGAGTCTGGACAGCCGCGGCCTGCGGATCCCCGAATCGATCTTCGTGCAGACCGTCACCGGCCAGTACCCGGACAATGACGGGGTGACCGACGACGCCACGATCGACGTCTTCATGATCCCCGATCGGGATACCCTGCGGGTGGTGCCGTGGTACGAGGAGCCGACGGCGCTGACGATCTGCGATTGCGTGTATGCCGACCATCGGCCGGTGGAGTTCTCCAGCCGGGCGGTGCTGCGGCGGGTGCTGGCCCTGTACGCGGAGCGCGGCTGGCGACCGATCGTCGCCCCGGAGCTGGAGTTCTACCTCGTCAAGCGCAACGCCGATGCCGATTATCCGCTGGAGCCGCCGGTCGGCCGTTCCGGCCGGCCGGAGACGGCCCGCCAAGCCTACGGTATCGACGCGGTCAACGAGTTCGACCCGATCTTCGAGAAGGTCTACGACTATTGCGAGGCGATGGGTCTGGATGTGGACACGCTGAGCCACGAGGCCGGCGCGGCACAGATCGAGATCAACTTCAACCACGGCGATCCGCTGGAGCTGGCCGACCAGGTCCTGCTGTTCAAGCGCACGGTGCGCGAGACCGCCCTTCAGGCCGGCATCTACGCCACCTTCATGGCCAAGCCGATGGAGCATGAGCCCGGCTCGGCCATGCACCTGCACCAGTCGATCGTCGACGCCAGGACCGGCAAGACCTTGTTCGCCCATGACGACGGCCGCGATGCGGCGCTGTTCCTGTCGTTCATCGCCGGCCTGCAGAAATACGTTCCCGCCGCCATGCCGCTGTTCGCCCCGAACGTGAACTCGTACCGCCGGCTCGACCCGGACAGCGACGCGCCGATCAACCCCCATTGGGGCCGGGACAACCGCACCACCGGGTTCCGCGTGCCGATCTCCGACCCGCAGTCGCGGCGGGTGGAAAACCGGGTCGCCGGCGCGGACTGCAACCCGTATCTGATGATCGCAGGCTCCCTGGCCTGCGGCTATATCGGCATGGTCGACGGGCTGGAACCGGACGACCCGATCCAAGGCAGCGCCAAGCGGCTCAAATTCACCCTGCCCCGGCACCTGTGGGACGCGCTGGGCACGTTCAACGATTCCGAGGCGTTGCGGGAGGTCCTGGGCGACCAGATCTGCGACGCCTTCTGGCATGTCAAGCTGGCGGAGTACGATGCCTACCACCGGGTGATCTCGAGCTGGGAGCGCGAGAACCTGTTGCTGAACGTTTGAGTGAGTGCGGATGCGTGACGAGTGAACGTGACCAGGCGGTTGTTGCCGCCGCCGGCCGCTTCGATGATGGCCGGTTCTTCGATCTGCTGGCAGGCTGGGTGGCGGTGCCGACCGAAAGCCAGGAGGATCCCGCGGGCCCGGCCCAGACCCGGTATCTCGCCGAGGAGATCGCCCCGTTCCTCGAGGATCTGGGCTTCACGGTCGAACGGTTCCCGAGCCCGGTCGGCAAATCGCCGTTCCTGGTCGCCCGGCGGGTCGAGGACCCGTCCGCCCTGACCGTCCTGACCTACGGCCACGGAGACGTGATCCGGGGTCAGGAGGGCCGCTGGACCCGGGGTCACGGCCCTTGGCGGCTGACCCGGGACGGCGATCGCCTGTACGGCCGCGGGACGGCGGACAACAAGGGCCAGCACGCGGTCAACCTCTCGGCCCTGGCGGCCGTGCTGGAAAGCCGCGGCGGCCGGCTCGGCTACAACGTCACGGTGCTGCTGGAGACGGGGGAGGAGATCGGCTCCCCCGGCCTGGACGCGTTCGCGGCGACGCATCGGGATCTGCTGGCAGCGGACGTGCTGATCGCCTCGGACGGGCCGCGGCTGGCGCCGGACCGGCCGACGGTGTTCTGCGGCAATCGCGGCGGCGTCAACTTCGATCTCGTGGTCGACTATCGGGCCGGCGCCCACCATTCCGGCAACTGGGGCGGTCTTCTGGCCAATCCGGGCACCCGGCTGGCCGCGGCCCTGGCCACGATCACCGATGCGACCGGCCGGATCCTGGTCGAGCGCTGGCGCCCCGACACGCTGACCGAACCGGTCCGTGCCGTCCTGGCGGCGTGCCCGACACCGACCGGGGGACCGGACGGCCCGGCCATCGACCCGTGGTGGGGGGAGCCGGGGCTGACACCGACCGAACGGGTCTATGGCTGGAACAGCTTCGAGGTGCTGGCGCTGCACGCCGGCGTGCCGGACAAGCCGGTCAACGCCATCCCCGGCCGGGCGCATGCCCATTGCCAGCTTCGCTTCGTCGTCGGCACCGACAAGGACGCGGTGATCCCGGTCCTGCGTGCGCATCTCGATGCGCAGGGCTTCACCGACGTCGGAATCGTCCCGGCGGACCGGGAGTTCTTCCCGGCCACCCGCCTCGATCCCGACCACCCTTGGGCACAACGGGTCGTCGCATCGGTGGAGCGCACGACCGGCCAGCGCCCGCATCTGCTGCCGAATCTCGGCGGTTCGCTGCCCAATGCGACGTTTGCCGACACCTTGGGCCTGCCGACGGTCTGGGTGCCGCACTCCTATGCCGGATGCCAGCAGCACGCCCCCGACGAGCACGCCCTGGCCCCTCTCCTCCGCCAGGGGCTGGAGATGATGGCCGGGCTGTGGTGGGACTTGGGGGACCGGTAGGCGGACGGCCGGGCCCAACCGCGGTTACGCGGACCGAAAGGCCGGACGCCCCGGCGCCGGCGGGGCGACGCCCGCATGCGCCCACACATCCGCCGGCGCCAGCCCTTGCTCCCGGTATCGCCGGAGCGCAAAGGCATCCGCCCGCTTGGCCAGCCGGGTGCCGGCGTCGTCCCGGACCAGGCGGTGATGGTGATAGCGCGGCACCGGCACGTCCAGCAGCGCCTGCAACAGCCGGTGGATGTGGGTGGCGTGGAACAGGTCCCGGCCGCGGGTCACCAGGGTGATCTCCTGGGCCGCATCGTCCACTACCACCGAGAGGTGATAGGCGGCGGGCCGGTCCTTGCCGACCAGCATGACGTCGCCCAGGCTTGCGGGGTCGGCCGACTGCTCCCCGGCGCGTCGGTCCCACCAGGTCAACCGCCCGACCCGGGCGGTCGCCGCCCCGGTGTCCAGCCGCCAGGCATGCGCCTCCCCGGCGGCGATCCGGTCGCTGCGCTCGGCGGCGCTCAGTCCCCGGCACCTACCCGGATAAAGCGGCCCCTCGGGGCCATGCGGCGCGTTCGCCATCGCCGCCAGCTCCCGTCGGATCGAGGTGCGGGAGCAGAAGCACGGGTAGAGCAGCCCTTGCCCGCGCAACCGCTCGACCGCCTGCGTGTAGGCCGGGATGCGATCGGACTGTCGCCACACCTCGGGGTGCCAGTCCAGGCCGAGCCAGGCGAGATCCTCGAAGATCGCGGCCTCGTATTCCGGGCGGCAGCGGGGGCCGTCGATGTCTTCGATCCGTACGGAGAACCGCCCCCCGCCGTCCCGCGCCGCCTGCCAGCCGACCCAGGCCGAATAGGCATGCCCCAGATGCAGAAGGCCGGTCGGGCTGGGGGCGAAGCGGGTGATCTCGGTCATGCGAAGATGGGGTGCACCGGGCGGTGGTTGACAGGCGGAACGCCACCCCGCCTTTAGCGGGTCATGAGCATCACCACCACCCTGAGCGGCCCCCGTCGGGCGCCCCGAACCGGCGGCAAGCCCGCCAAGCTGGTCGTCCTCCTGCACGGCGTCGGGGCGGACGGCAACGACCTGATCTCCCTGGCCGATAGCTGGGCGCCGCTGCTGCCGACAGCGGAGTTCCTGTCGCCGGACGGCCCGCAGCCCTGCGACATGGCACCGTCCGGCCGGCAATGGTTCAGCCTGCAGAACCGGACCGCGCCGGCCATGCTGGCCGGCATCCGGGCCACCGCCCCGATCCTCGACGCCTTCCTCGACCAGGCCCTGGCCGAGCGGGGGCTGACCGATGCCGACCTCGCCCTGGTCGGGTTCAGCCAGGGGACCATGATGTCACTGTATGTCGGCCCCCGCCGTCCCCACCGGCTGGCCGGCATTCTGGGCTATTCCGGCGCCCTTCTGGGGGCCGACAACCTGTCGGCCGACGCCAGGAGCCGGCCGCCGGTGCAACTGGTCCACGGTGACGCCGACCCGATCGTGCCGTTCGAGGCGATGGCCCATGCCGAAGCCGGCTTGGTCCGGGCCGGTATCGAGGTCGCCACCGCCGCCCGGCCCGGCCTGCCGCACGGCATCGATCCCGGCGGGCTGGAAGTCGGTGCGGCATTCCTGCGATCGGTCCTGGGCTGACCCCCGTGGGAGCCCCGTTGCGCGTCACGGTCGTCGGTGCCGGTATCATGGGCCTGTGCACCGCCCATGCCCTGGCGAAGGCCGGACATCGGGTGACGGTGCTCGACCAGGCGGCGTTCCTGCCCAACCCGGCCGGCAGTTCGGTCGACCGCCATCGGCTGATCCGGTACGCCTATGGCGGCAAGATCGGATACGCCGCCATGGTGGCGGACGCCTATGCCGCGTGGGACCGGCTGTGGGCGGATCTGGGCGAGCGGCATGCCGTCGAGACCGGGACCCTGGCGCTCGGGCGGGGGGTCGAGCCCTGGATCACCGACAGCGCCCGCGATCTCGACGCCGTCGGCGTGCCCTATCGCTGGATCGAGCCCAAGGACATCCCCGCCCGGTTCCCGCCGCTGACTGGCCGGGGGATCGGCCGAGCCTTCCATACCGCGACGGGCGGAGCGCTGCTTGCCGACCGGATCGTCGCCGCTCTGGTGAGGCGCCTGCCGGCGCTCGGCGCGGCCGTCCGGTATGACGCCCGCGTCGCGGGCTGCGCGCCGGCGACCGCCACCGTCACCATGGCCGGCGGGGAAACGGTCGCGGCCGACCGGCTGGTGATCGCGGCGGGCCCTTGGGTCCCCGCCCTGCTGCCGGACCTGGCGGCGCGGGTGACCCCGTCCCGCCAGGCGGTGGTCTATCTGAGCGCACCGGCCGCGATGACGGATCGCTGGGCCGGCATGCCGATGGTCCTGGACATCGATCGGTCGGCCGGCTTCTACGCGGTGCCGCCGCTGGCGGGCCAGGGCCTGAAGATCGGCGACCATCGCTTCTCCCTCACCGGTGATCCCGAGGGGGACCGGTCCGTGGCACAGGCCGCGCTCGACGCCATCGTGGCGGAGGCGGCCGAGCAGTTGGCGGATGTCGACCGGTACCGGGTCGGCCACGCCAAGGCCTGCTTCTACGCCGTCGCACCGGACGAGCGGTTCATCGTCGAGCCGGTGGCGGACCGCACCTGGGTGATGACCGGGTTTTCCGGACACGGCTTCAAGTTCGGCGCGGTGATGGGGGAGAGGATGGCCGACACGCTGCTCGGCCGGAACGATCCGGCCGCCATGACGGCGTGGGCCGCAGGCTTGGGATCCGCCGACGGTTCGGGGTCGACATCGGCGGCGTGAGGGGCTTTGCTGACCGTCGGCTCCCGCCTCTCCCATCCGCAGTCCGCCACCCGCCCGCATGACCCCTGCTCCCGCCAACCCGATCTTCGTCGCGATCGACACGACGTCCCTGGATGCCGCGCAGCATGTCGCCCATCGGGTGGCGCCTTACGTCGGCGGGATCAAGCTGGGGCTGGAGTTCTTCTACGCCCATGGCCCCGACGGCCTGCGGCGCATGGCGGACCATGGCTTGCCGATCTTCCTCGACGCCAAGCTGCACGACATCCCCAACACCGTGGCGGGGGCCATGCGCGCCATCACGGCCCTGCCGGTGACCTATGTGACCCTGCATGCCAGCGGCGGGCAGGCCATGCTCCAGGCCGCGCGCACGGCCGCGGACGAGACCGCGCACCGGCTGCATACCGAGCGTCCGCGCCTGCTGGGCGTGACCGTCCTGACCAGCCTGGATTCCCATGATCTGCACGCGATCGGCCAGGACCCCGCCGCCCACCACCAGGTCGACCGGCTGGCGTTCCTGGCGGTCGAGGCCGGGATCGACGGTGTGGTCTGCTCCGCCCACGAAACCGCGCATCTGCGCGGCCGGTTCGCGACCAACATCCGGCTTGTCGTCCCCGGCATCCGCCCCGCTTGGGAAACCGCGGACGATCAAAAGCGGGTGACCACCCCGGCCCAGGCGGTCCAGGACGGTGCGGATGTGCTGGTCATCGGCCGGCCCATCACCCGGGCGACCGATCCGGCCCAGGCCGCCGCCCGCATCGGGGAGGAGCTCGGCCTGCCCGCCCCGTCCCCGATCAACCCGAGGGCCTGACCGGATGCGACGCACCGATGTGAAGATCTGCGGGCTGTCCACCCCCGCAACCGTGGACGCCGCCGTGCAAGCGGGCGCGCGCTATGTCGGGTTCGTGTTCTACCCGCCGAGCCCGCGCGCGGTGTCCGTGGAGCTCGCGGGCCAGCTCGCCCGCCGTCTGCCCACCGGCGTCCGGTCGGTCGGGCTGTTCGTCGAACCGTCCGACGACGAGCTCGACGACACCCTGTCGAAGGTGCCGCTGGACCTGATCCAACTGCACGGCGGCGAGCTGCCGGCCCGGGTGGCGGAGGTGAGGCGCAGCGTCTCGATCCCGGTGATGAAGGCGATCCGCGTCGCCACGAGCGAGGATGTGGCCGAAGCCGAAGCCTATCAGGCGGCAGCGGACCGGTTGCTGTTCGACGCCAAGCCACCGAAGACCGTCGCCAGCCTGCCCGGCGGCAACGGCCTGGCCTTCGACTGGTCGCTGCTGGCCGGCCGCCGCTGGTCGGTGCCGTGGATGCTGTCTGGCGGCTTGACGGTCGACACCGTGGCGGCCGCGGTCGCCCGGACGGGGGCGCCGGCGGTCGACGTGTCGTCCGGTGTCGAAGACCGGCCCGGGGCCAAGAGCGTGGCGAAGATCCGCGCCTTCGTCGCCGCCGCCCAAGCCCGGCCACAGGCGGCTTAGGTGTGGGCTCTCAACAGGTTGTCGCGCAACACGTCGGCCCGGGCGAGCCGGTCCGACGTTTCGCCTCTCCACCCTACCGGGCGCTCTCGAGGGCCTGCCTTCTCCAGGCGTTCGAGACGTCGAGGGCGGCTTGCGCCGGGCCCCGATGACCCCACTTCCGGACCATGTTTCTGCCACTCAGCACCGACGCGCCGCGTAACCGCACCAGCCCCGTGGTGCTGACCCTGATCGCGGTGACGGTCGGCGTGTTCCTGTATCAGCAAGCTCTGCCCTGGATGCAGGAACGGCTGCTGTTCACCCGGTACGCGCTGATCCCCTTGCGCTACAGCAATCCGCACTGGGCGCTGGCGAACGGGCTGAACCCGGCCGACCGGACATCCTTCGTGTCGATGATGTTCCTGCACGGCAACTGGCTGCATCTGATCCTGAACATGTGGACCCTGTGGCTGTTCGGCCGGGCGGTCGAGACCCGGATGGGCAGCCTGCGGTTCACGCTGCTCTATCTGGTCAGCGGCCTGCTGGCCAGCGCGGCGCACGCCGCCGTTCTGGCCGACAGCCCGATCCCGACCCTGGGGGCCTCGGGGGCGATCGCCGGTGTGCTCGGCGCGCATGCGACCCTGTATCCGCGCGCCAGGGTGCGGCTGTTCGTGCTGATCATCATCATCCCCTGGATCTTCGCCCTGTCGGCCTTGTGGTATGTCGGGATCTGGTTCGGGCTGCAGCTCTTGAACGGTACGGCCGTCTTCTCCGCCCAGGGGGCCACCGGGGGGGTCGCCTGGTGGGCGCATATCGGCGGGTTCCTGGCCGGGCTGGTGGCGGTGCGCCTGCTGACCCCGCCGCGGCCGGTACCGCCGCCGAACCGGTTCCGGACGGGACCGCTGATCACGCTCGCCCCGCCCCGGCGCCATCGGACCGACCCGTCGAACACCCGCCAGCCGCCCTGGCGGCGATGACCGCGCATCGGAGGACGGGACGCGCGCTCACTCCGTCCCGGCGATCCTGACCCCGATGTCGAGCAGCGCGCGGTCGCTGCCGCGCGGCCCGATCACGGACAGGCCCAAGGGGCAGCCCTCAATATCGATCAGCGGCATGGAGAGCTGCGGCAGCTTGTTCAGCCCGGCAATGCACAGGATGCGCAAGGCCCGATTGCGGTAGTCGGTGACCTGGTCGACCGGCAACCCCTTGAGCGGCGCCCGTGTCGGGGCCGAAGGCACCAACAGCAGGCACCCCGGCGTCAGCCAGCCGGCCGTGCGTTCGATGACCCCCTTGCGGAAGGCGGCGGCCACTTCGACCCGTTCGGCCGGCATCGCGGCCGCCCCCTTGAACCGGGCCTCGATCGCCGGGCCGAAGCGCGGTCTCTCGGCCTCGATCCAGGCACCATGGGTGGCCCAGATCTCCGACCATTGCAGCGCCTGAAAATGGTGCAGCCACAGGTCGAGCCCGTCATCGGCGATGGTCTGCATCCGCAACGCCAGCCCGAGGCTGTCCGCCACCCGCTCGGCCGCCGCCCGCAGCGGCCCGACGGCTTCGGCCATCGCCGCCTCGAACGCATCCGCTCCGAAATAGAGGCGGGTCGGCGGCTGCGGCGTGCCCGCCGGCAACAACACCTCGCCGACCCGGGCCAGCGGACCGGCCTGCCGGGCGAACCAGCCGACGGTGTCGAAGCTCGGGGCCAGCGGGGTGACACCGTCGAGGCTGATCGCCCCATGGGTCGGGCGGAACCCCCAGATACCGCAATAGCTGGCCGGTGCCCGGACCGAACCACCGGTATCGGTGCCCAGGCCGATATCGACCAGACCGCCGGCCACCGCCGACGCGCTGCCGCTCGACGACCCGCCGGGGATCCGGTCCGGACAGGCCGGGTTCACCGGCGTGCCGTAATGGTCGTTCTCGCCGTTGAGGGAGAAGGCGAGTTCATCGGTCTGGGTCTTGCCGACGATGTCGGCCCCGGCGTCGAGCAGCGCCTGCACCGCCGGAGCCGTGGCCTCGGCCGGCGGGTGGGTGCGGAACCAGTCCGGATTGCCCGACCCGGTGCGATAGCCCTTGAGATCGAACAGATCCTTGACGCCAAGACTGAGGCCCGCGAGCGGCCCCGCACCCGAACCCTCCAGCTCGGCGGGGTTATGGGCGCAGAACGCACCAAGGGGGTCTTCGATCATCGGCAAGGCCTCGCGGCTTCGGGACGGCATGGCGGGGAGCGGCCCGCACATGGCCATGCCCGGATGCCTGAGCGCCGGGCGAACCGCAAGGCCGGGCCGTCCTTCCTCATCCCTCCTTGGGCCCTGGCCCCATCCCTCCTTGGGTCCCGGCCCTACCCCTC
This sequence comes from Alphaproteobacteria bacterium, assembly GCA_028281265.1. Classification (GTDB taxonomy): domain Bacteria; phylum Pseudomonadota; class Alphaproteobacteria; order DSM-16000; family Inquilinaceae; genus JANQKE01. The sequence continues at coordinate 36,659 of JANQKE010000191.1, forward strand.
CTTGGGCAAGGTCAGGCGGAACACCGTCCCTTCCGGCCCGGTCCGGTCGAGGGTCAGGTTGCCGGAATGCGCCATCAGGATCTCCCGCGCGATGGCGAGCCCCAAGCCGGTACCGCCGGCCCGGGCGGAGCCGGCAAAGGGCTGGAACAGATGCTGCCGGGCCCGAGGCGGCAGACCGGGACCGTTGTCCCGTACCGACAGCTCCACCGTCCGCGCGCCGGTCTCCACGGTCAGGCTCAGCCGGTCCGCCCCCGCCTCGACCGCATTGCGCAGCAGGTTGAAGACCGCCCGGCGCAGTTCCTGCCGATCCGCCTGCACGGTCAGCGCGGGCGGGACCCGGTTGAAGAGCGCGAGGGTTCGCCCGTCGGGCAGACGGATCGCCTCCTCGACATCGTCCAGCACCGACTGGACCAGGCGATGGAGGTCGGTCGGCTCCCGATTGAGGGTCGGCCCCCCCTCCCGGGTGTAGTCGAGGGTCTTGCCGCACAGCTCCACGGCCCGGTCCAGGGTGTCGAGCACCCGCTCCCCCGTCGCCTTGACGGCCGGATCGTCGGATGCGGTGACCCGTTCCAGCACCAGCGTCGCCGTCGCCAGCAGATTGCGCAGATCGTGGTTGATCTTGGTGACGGCGGTGCCGAGGGCGGCCAGACGGCTCTGCTGCTTGAGCGCCTTGCGGATGGTGATTTGCATGGCGTGCAGTTCCCGCTCGGCGACGCCCAGCTCATCGGTCCGACGCGACGGCAGGATGATCGCCGCCGCATCATCGGGGTGCCGGCGGAACGCCATCATCCGGTCGGTGATCTGCCGGATCGGCCGGATGATCAGCCACCGTAAGGACAGAAACACCAAGCCCGCCGTGATCAGGGAGATCACCAGCGACAGCCCCGCGATCCGCCAGGCGAACTCCACCAGCTCCCGCTGCAACTGGGTCTCGTCGAACAGCACGTGCATCGTGACGGCCGACGCGCGCGGCGAGGTGCCGCGCACCTCCACCGTCCGCCCGGCGCCGTTGGCCATGCTCTCGAACGCCGCCAGGATCAGGGTGAACGGGTTGCGATCGTCGAGGTCGGCGACCAGATCGGCCGGCGGCGGGACCGTGACCGACAGCCGGTACGCCATGTCGCTGTCCTTGATCATGTCGATCCGGTAGGCCCCGACATGGGCCAGCAGTTCCCGCTCCAGGGCGGGCGTGACCATGCCTTGCGGAGCGGCCGACAGGGACAGGGCCGCCAGGTGACCGGACGCCGCCTTCTCGGCCAGCCAGGCCTGGCGGTAGCGGGCGACCGACGGGGTGAAGATCAGCACCTCGGCGATCATGACGAACAGAATCGTCAGCACCAGCAGCTTGGAGGACATGCTGCGCTGCAGCCCCGGCGGGGCGGGGCGGTCCTGGGAGTCGATCGTCATGGCGGCTAGCAATAGGCCAAATGCCGGTCGGCGGCGATGATCTCCGTGCGGGTCGCCCGTCACCCTAGCCGCAGCAGCAGCCGAACGATCCGGCGGGTCCGCTCGCTGAACAGGCCGGGGGTGAAGAAAGACCCGGCCGCCCGCTTGGACACCTCGCTCAAGGTCGGGTAGGCGGTGATCTGGCTGGCCAGCGCGCCGAGCTTGACCTTCCGGCCGATCATCAGCCCCCAGACCTGGATCAGTTCGCCCGCATGCGGGCCGACGATCCCGGCCCCCAGCACCCGGCCGGTCTTGGTGGCGACCATCTTGGCGATGCCGGCGGTCGCCTTTTCGGTCTGCGCCCGGTCATTGTCGGCGAACCGCCAGGTCAGGATCCTGAGATCGGTGCGCCCGCCCGCCCGGGCCTCGGCTTCGGTCAGCCCGACCTGGGCCAGTTCGGGCCGGGTGTAGGTGACCCGGGGCAAGGCCCGGTAGTCTACCTTGGCCGGCAAGCGGAACAGCGCGTTCTTGATCACCACCGAGGCGTGGTAGCCGGCGACATGGGTGAATTGCGGACCGCCGGCGACGTCGCCGATCGCAAAGACCTGCTTGTTGGTCGTCCGCAGCCGGTCGTCGACCGTGACCCCGGCCTTGGTTGCCGCCACCCCGCCCGCGGCGAGATCGAGCTGCTCGATATTCGGGGTCCGACCGACGGCAACGAGCAGGTGGCTGCCGGTCAGGTCTCGGCCATCGGCCAGGCGAACCCGGATGGCGTCGGTGCCGCCGGGCCCGCAGCCGACCTCGGTCACGCCGGTGCCTTCGATGACCGCGACGCCGTCGGCGACAACCGCGTCGCGGATCCGGGCGACCAGATCCACGTCGTCGCGGGACAGGAGACGTGCGGCCTCCACCACCGTCACGGCCGCCCCCAACCGCCGGTGCGCCTGGGCCATCTCGAGGCCGATCGGACCGCCGCCGATGACGATCAGGTGCCGTGGCAGCACCCGCAGGCCGAACAGCGTTTCGTTGGTGAGGTACGGCGTCCGGTCCAGTCCGGGGATCGGCGGCACCGCGGGGCGGGACCCGGTGGCGATCACCACCCGTTTGGCGGTGATCTCGGTCGAGCCCGCGCGCAGCCGGTCGGGCCCGACGAACCGGCCGGTCTCACGGATCACGCGGACGCCGAGCCCCTCGAACCGCTCGACGCTGTCGTGCGGGGCGATGGCGGCGATGACCGCGTGGACATGGTCGTTGACGGCGGCGAAGTCGACCGACGGGGCCACCGCGGCGATCCCGAACCGGTCCGCCATGCGGAAGCAATGGGCGGCGTCGGCCGCGGCGATGAGGCTCTTGGACGGCACGCAGCCGACGTTCAGGCAGTCGCCACCCATCGCGCCGGCTTCGATCAGGACGGTCCGGGCGCCCATCTGCGCGGCACCCGCCGCCACCGACAGGCCTCCGGATCCGGCGCCGATGATGGCGATGTCGGTTTCGATCGTCTCGGTCATGGGAAGCGCCGGGGGCTGTCGAACGGGACGGACGGGCCGCCGCCCGGGTGCGGCGGCGTCCGGCGGAGGGGTCGATGGACCGGGACGGGACGATCAATCGACCGCCGCCGAGCCCGGCGGTCGCCGACCCTTGATGCGCTTGTACAGGACCGGGAGCAGCGACAAGACGGCCAGCCCCAACAGCGGCAGCAGGATCGCGGGCTCGAAGACCAGGCCCAGATCCGGGTTGCCGCCGGCCTCCAAGGTCGCTCCCAAGCCGTTGCCGACGGCCACGTAGACCACCGTGCCGGGAATGATCCCCACCAGGGTCGTCCAGGCGAAGGTCACCAGCGGCACACCGAGGAAGGCCGGGACCAGGTTGACCAGCCAGAACGGGACCACCGGGATCAGCCGCAGGGTCAGCAGATAGCTCACGGCATCTTCCCGGAACCCGCCTTCCAGCCGGTTGAGCCACACCCCGGTGCGCCGTTTCAGGACCTCCCCGAACGCCGTCCGGGCGGCCAGGAAGACCGCCACCGCGCCCAAGGTCGCACCGAGGATCACCAGCACGCTGCCGGCGATGATTCCGAACAGGAACCCGCCGATCAGCGTGACGAAGACCGCGCCCGGGATGGAGAAGGCCACCGTGACCGCGTAGACCAGCGTATACGCCGCGGCCATGGCCAGCCAATGGTCCGCCACAAGGGCGAGCAGCGTCTCCCGATGCTCCTGCAACACCGACAGGCCGATGAAGCGATCGAGATCGAACGCGAAGAACGCGAGCAAGCCCAAGACAAGCAGGCCGATCGGCACGTAGCGTTCCGGGCGGATCGACCGGGCACGAGGCCTCCGCGGGTCCGATCTGGCGGTTTCGAGGGAGGACATATCGCTACCGGCACTCCGGATCGGCCAAGGGACGAGGGACATGCGCGCCGGCACGCGGGTGGTCGGGTACCGGCTCCTCCTAGCTAGACACGGCACGGCTCACCCACCAGTCACCATTGCTTGATGCACGGCTGGGCATCGGCCCCCCGGTCGCGGCGGGCATGCGGTCGCGCTCGGGGGAACCGGCGCTGGTCTGCCATCGCGGGGCCGGCGTTTGACGGGCCGGCAGGCGCGCCCTATACAGCCTGGCTCGATCTTGACATGGATGCCGGACGCCAGGCCCGCCCGCGGCGGAGAGCCCAGCGCCGTCGCCGTCAGCATCCCAGCCATTACACCGATCAACCGATCATCGGAGTACACTGCCATGAAGCGGACATTCCAGCCGTCCCGCCTGGTCCGCAAGCGCCGCCACGGGTTTCGCAGCCGGATGGCGACCGTCGGCGGCCGTCACGTCCTGCGCAACCGCCGGGCTAAGGGCCGCAAGCGCCTGTCGGCCTGATCGCGGGAAGACAGGTCGCGTCGCCACGGCCGTGCCCCTTACGAAACAGATGAGCAAACTGGGCCATTCCGCCCTGACCCCGCTGGTCGCCCGGCCCGACTACCTGGCCGTCGCGGCGACCCGGCGCAAGGCAGCGATGCCCGGCCTGGTTCTGCAAGCCCGGCCGTGGCCGAAGGCCGAGAGCGGTCCGGAGGGCGGACCGACGATCCGGGTCGGCATCACGGCCAGCAGGAAGGTCGGCAAGGCGGTAACCCGCAACCGGGCGCGACGCCGGCTCCGGGCGCTGGCCCGGGATGTCCTGCCGTCCGCGGCATCGGACCACAGCGACTATGTCCTGATCGCCCGGTCGGCGACGGCCGACCGGGCGTATGCGGCGCTGAAGGACGATCTGCTGGCCGCGCTGACGCGGGTCCGCCACCGGATCGACCGGGCCGATCACGGCAAGGTCGATAACCGTAAGGCCGATAACCGTAAGGCCAATCGCGGCAAGGCCGATCACAGCGAGGACCATGCGGCGTGAGCCCGCTCGCTCACCTGCTGCGCGGCCTGGTGCTGGGTTACCGCTACACCCTGTCCGCGTTCCTTGGACGGCACTGCCGGTTCGCGCCCAGTTGCTCGGAGTACGCGTTCGAGGCTATCGGCACCCACGGGGCGATCCGCGGTTCCTGGCTTGCTCTCAAGCGTATCGCACGCTGCAGACCGGGTGGCGGATCGGGCTGGGACCCCGTACCCCCGCGCACCTGCCGGCACGACCCCGGCCGGGATCCTCAAGCGTGCGGCAGCGACCCCGCCCGGACCCGACCGTGACACCGCGGCCGACTCCCCAGCCCGGAGTGACCGGGATCAAGGCGGCATGCGGCATCATGGGCCAGGATCGGCACGGCGGCGTCGCCTCGACGGCGGCGCGGTTGGACCGATGTGGCGACTGCCGTCGTCCGCCGACCGTGGTAGACACCCGGCCGATCCCCTATATGCGGGACGCAGGCCTACGCCCCACCGCCGGCCGTTGCCAGTTCCCAGCTTGATCGCGTTTGGAGCCCCCGGGTCATGACGGACCAGAAGAACCTGATCCTGGCCATTGTGTTGTGTGTCGGCATCCTGCTGGGATGGCAGCTCTTCATCGAAGGCCCGCGGCTGGCCGAAGAGCAGGCCCGTCTGGCCCAGCAACAGGCCGCCGAGCAGGCGGAAAGCGGGCTCGAAGGCCTGTCGCCGGAAGAGATCGCGACCCAGGCGTCGCAGATCGCCGGAGACCTGCTGGGCCAGACGGTGAGCCGCGATCTGGCACTCCAGCAGGGGGACCGGGTGCGGATCAACACGCCGCGCCTGCACGGCTCGATCTCGCTGACCGGGGCGCGGCTCGACGACCTGACCCTGGCCGACTATCGGGAGACCATCGATCCGACGAGCCCGGAAATCGTCCTGCTGTCCCCGCGCGAGGCACCGTCAAGCTATTATGCTGATTTCGGCTGGCTGGTGGCCGACCCGGCGGTTCCCACGCCGGGGCCGGATACGCCGTGGTCCGCCGACCGGTCCCTGCTGGAACCCGGCGCCCCGGTGACGCTGCGCTGGGACAACGGCCAGGGGCTCCTGTTCGAACGCATCGTCGCGGTCGACGAGAACTACATGTTCACCGTCACCCAACGGGTCACCAACACCGGCGACGGGGCCTTGACGGTGTCACCCTACGGCCGTGTGGTGCGGCACGGCACCCCGGACACGCTGGGCTTCTTCATCCTGCACGAAGGCCCCTACGGCGTGTTCGACGGCGCCTTGAACGAGCATTCCTACGACGATATCGTCGACGAAGGGACGATCGCCGAAACCACGACGGGTGGCTGGCTCGGCTTTACCGACAAGTATTGGTTGGTCGCCCTGATCCCCGACCAGCAGACACCGATCGAGGCTCAGTTCACCCATCGGCTGGCGGGCAGTGAGGACCGGTATTTCGCGACCTTCCAGAACGACACGGGCAGTATCCTGGCCGCCGGCGCGACGGTCGAATCGACCACCCGGGTGTTCGCCGGCGCCAAGGAAGTCCGACTGATCGACGCCTACGAACAGCGATACGGCATCGAGAAGTTCGATCGGTCGATCGATTTCGGCTGGTTCTACTTCCTGACCAAGCCGTTCTTCTACGCGCTGAAGACGATCCACGACTTCGTCGGCAATTTCGGCGTGGCGATCCTCATCTTCACGGTCATCATCAAGCTCGTCTTCTTCCCCTTGGCCAACATCTCCTACCGCTCGATGGCCAAGATGAAGGCCTTGCAGCCGCATATGAAAGACCTGCAGGAGCGGTACAAGGACGATCGGCAGAAGATGCAGATGGAGCTGATGGAGCTCTACAAGCGGGAAAAGGTCAACCCGATGTCCGGGTGCCTGCCGATCCTGATCCAGATCCCGGTGTTCTTCGCTCTGTACAAGGTGCTGTTCGTCACCATCGAGATGCGGCACGCGCCCTTCTTCGGCTGGATCCAGGACCTGTCGGTCCCCGATCCGACCTCCTTGTTCAATCTGTTCGGACTGATCCCTTGGGACACGCCGTCGTTCCTGACGATCGGGGTGTGGCCGCTGATCATGGGGATCACGATGTACCTTCAGCAGAAGCTGAACCCGGCGCCGACCGATCCGATCCAGGCCAAGGTGTTCCTGGCGCTGCCGTTCGTGTTCACCTTCCTGTTGGCCGGCTTCCCGGCGGGGCTGGTGATCTACTGGGCCTGGAACAACACGCTGTCGATCCTGCAGCAATGGGTGATCATGAAGCGGATGGGGGTGAAGATCGGCGGCGGCATGGAAGAGGCCGCCAAGAAGATCCAGCTCAAGAGCGCCCCCCCGGCCGCCGGGCCCATCCCCGCCGGCAAGGAGCAGGGCGGCGAGGACGCGGACGATGGCGGACGGGTGGACATCTCGGCGGATCAGCCCGTTGCCCCAAGCGAAACCGCATCGGCCTCCGTCACCGGCGGCGCCAAGCGGACCGCCAGCGCCCCGGCGCCGCGGACCAACATCCCCAGCCAACCCGCGCGCCGCAAGAAGGGCAGCGGCAGCGGCCGGAGCCGCAGTCGGCGCAAGCGGTAGCGGCCGGACGGCGCGGCGGGCGGTCCCGGCCGTCCACCGTCGCGGTCGCCGGCCCGGTTCGATCACGATAGCTCAGCGGCGATGAACGACAGTCCCGGCCCGGCGGAACGGGCGGCGAAGGAGGATCTGCCTCCTCCCTTGCCGCTGTCCTGCTACATCCGCACCCTCAATGAAGAGGCCCATATCGTCCGGGTAATCCGGGCGGCGCGGGCGTTGACCGACGATATCGTCGTCGTCGACAGCGGCTCGACCGACGCAACGGTGACCCTGGCCCAGGCCGAAGGAGCGACCGTCATCGTCCAGCCATGGCTGGGCAACGGCCATCAGAAACGGGTGGGCGAAGAGCACTGCCGGCACGACTGGCTGCTCGACCTCGACGCCGACGAAGTCCTGTCCGACCCGCTGATCGCCGAGATCCGCGGCGTGTTCGGCGACGGCGAGCCTGCCCGGCCGGTCTACGGCCTGCCGCTGGTGATGGTGCCGCCCGATGGGAAGCCCTGGTACCGCTTCGGCCGCGACTGGCGCAACAAGCTCTACGACCGCCGGGTGATCCGTATGCCGGCCCACAAGGCGTGGGATCAGCTCGATCTGGCAGACGCTCCGACCCCCGTTCGCCTCGAAGGCCCGCTGCTGCACTACTGGTATCGCGGCTTCGAGCACATGATGGCCAAGCTCAGCCGTGTCAGTTCGGTCCGTGCGCGGGCGGTCAGACGCAAGTCCAGGGGTTATCTGCTGTTGCGGATCTGGTTCGGTCTGCCCGTCTATTTCTTCAAGAAGTTCATCGTCCAGGGCTATGTTCTGGGCGGCACCTTCGGATTCACCAGCGCCATGGCCCTGGCCTACGCCCGTTGGATGCGCGACGTGAAGATGTGGGAGCTCGAGGATCGCTGAGGACCCTCGTTCCGCAGCAGGCCTCCGACACCTCCATCCTCGACGCATCCCGCAACCCGCCGGATCATGCCGCCGGCACCGGTCAACGGGCGCCTTGGAGCAAGAGCGGGGTTCGGACGTCACGTGCGATCGCATTTGCGATCGCGCATGATGTCTGAATCCCGCTCTGACACTTATCTTTGAGAGCAAGATGACATGAGGGTGATGCACCCCCATGTCATCTTGCTCTCTAGGAGAACGGCCTGATTTCATACAGGAAATCGGTGCCGATCTCCATCATCATCATATGGGTCGTCCCCGGATAACCCAGATCGGGCAAGTCGATCCGGATCGCGGGCAGCCCCCGCATGGCGAGCCGTCGGACGGCTTCGTCCACCCGACGGGACAGGCCCGACCACAGCGGGTCGGTATCCAGGAAGTCCCCCATGACGAAGGCGATGGGGACGTCCATGGCCGCGGTTCCGAGACCGGGCGGGTCGGGGAAGCCCGAAGGCTCCAGCGCGACGATGCCGGCCAGCAGGTCCGGCCGGGCCGCAAGGACCCGGAACGCCGCCGCGCCGCCCTGGCTGTGGCAGACCAGGACGGCCGGACCATGGCGGCGATCGACCTCCGCCAGGACCGCGACCAGGGCGCCGGCCTGAGCATCGGCCGTCGCGGTCCAGCGCGGCACGAACTGGGCGACCAGCCGGTCGAACCCGGCGACCGGGAACCGGCTGCCGGGATAGGGGGTGCGGGTCGCGTAGCCCGCCGGCGGGCCGATACGGAACAGTGACCAGGCCTCCTGCGCGGTGCGGGTCAAGGGCCGGCCGGGCCAGGGCTCGGGCGTGGCGTTGAAGCCGGCACGGCCCCGCTCGACCTGGTCGATCACATGGACGGGAAAGCCCGCGGCCAGCAACTGCCACAGCCAGCCGGGGCGGCCGTCGGGCGTGGTCTCCCACATCGCTCCGGTCATGCCGCCGCCGTGCAGCAGCACGACCGGCGGCGCGCCGGGCCGGCGCGGGACCGGCTCGAACCACTGTCCATAGGCCTGCTCGACCCGATACTCCCCGTTGGGATCGAACGGGAACGGCGGCGTGTCGGCGGTGAAGCGGATCGGTTCGACCGGCGCGCCGGTCACCGTCAGTCGGCGGCCACCGGCATGGTAGCTGCCGAAGCCCGCCAGGGTGATGGGCATGGGCGATACGCCATGCTGCGGCATGTGGAGGCGGGGCCGCGCCGGCCAGGCCGGCCCCGCGACGGTTCACTCGATGCCCTGGAGGGCGGACAGGCTGCGATAGGCTTCATAGGTCCGGGAGAAGCTGCGGTAGCTCTCCAGCACCCGGGCGAACATCGCGTCCTGCTCGGCCGCCTCGGCATAGACTTCGATGGCCGCGGTCCGCAGCGCGTCGAGCACGCTGTCGGGATAACGCCGGACGATCGCACCGTCGGCTTCCAGCGTCGCCAGCGCCTCGGCCTGGATCACGGAGGCGTATTCGATCGACCAGATATTGGTGGCGGCACACGCGGTTTCGATCAGCAGTCGCTCGGCCTGGCTCATCGCCGCCCAGGTGTCGGCGTTGACCAGGAGTTCGATGAGGCCCGAGGGCTGATGCCAGCCCGGGAAGTAGTAGTAGGGGGCGACCCGGTGGAAGCCGACCGACACGTCGATCGCGGGGAAGCTCAGCTCCGTGCCGTCGAGCCGGCCGGTCTCCAGCGCCAGATAGGTCTCCCCGGCCGGCAGGGAGGCCGGGACCGCCCCCACCTTCTCCAGGATGCGGCCGCCCAGACCGCCGATGCGGAAGGTGAGGCCGTCGAGATCTTCCGGCCCGGTGATCGCCTCCCGGTACCAGCCGCCCGCCTCCGAGATGATCGCCCCGCAGGCCATCGGCACCACGTTGCTGTCGGCATAGAGCTCGCGCCACAGCTCCAGCCCGCCGCCCTGGTTGATCCAGGAGAGATACTTGGTCGCGTCCGGACCGAACGGGATCGAGCCGTAGAGAGCCGCCGCCGGCATCGCCCCTTGCCAGTAGCCGGCATAGGACCAGGCCATGTCGATGGCGCCCACGCCGACATTCTCGAGCACCTCGAACGGCGGGGACAGGGCGCCGACATCGTAGGCCTCGACGGTGATGGCGCCGCCGGACAGGATGTTCACCCGGTCGGTGAAATAGGCGATCGATTCCGACAGCACCGCCAGGCCGGCGGGGAACGCGCTTTGCAGGCTGTAAGAGGTCGCCTGGGCCGGCCCTGCGGCGGTGCCGGCGAGCAGGGCCAAGGCCGCGGCCCCGGCGAGCGTGTGACGGATGTTCATGACGTTTGATCCTCCCTCGATGCTGGTCATGCGGGCGCGATGGCGCCAGATCAACCTGCGTTCGGATGGACTCATCTGGCCGCAGGTAAGGTGATCGACTTCAAAGAGCTAAATCATCTTGCGTCCGTTCGGACCCAGGATGATTTAGCGGACCGCGAGCTGCGGGATCGCCATCAGGATCAGCAGGGTCAGCACCTGCAGCCCGATCAACGGTGCGACGCCGCGATAGATGGTGAGATTGGACAGCCGGTCCCCGGCCGCCCCGCGCAGGTAGAACAGCGCGAAGCCGAACGGCGGGGTCAGAAAGCTGGTCTGCAGGTTCACCGCGACCAGGATACCGATCCAGATCATCAGATCGGTGCCCGCCAGCCCGTTGCCGAAGTCCAGGCCGGCCAGCACCGGGCCGAAGATCGGCATCAGGATCAGGACGATCTCCAGCCAATCGAGGACGAAGCCGAGCAGGAACACCGACAGCATCACCGCGGCCAGGATACCCCATGCCCCGCCCGGCAGGACCGCGAGCGCCTGTTCGATCATGGTCTTGCCGCCGACGGCGTGGAACACGGCCGCGAACAGGGTGGCACCGATCATCACCAGGATGACCATGCCGCTGGTCCGGGCGGTGCCGCGGCAGGCCTCCCAGGCCGCTGTCGGCGTCAGCCCGCCGCGCCAGAAGGCGATCAGCAACGCGCCCAGCGCGCCGAGGCCCGAGGCCTCCGTCGGCGTCGCGATCCCGGCGATGATCGAGCCCAGCACCCCGGCGATGAGCAGCAACAGGGGTGCGAGATCGAGGATCAGCGCGCGGATCAGACTGCGGTCGGCCGGGTCAGTGGCGGCAACCGGCGGGGCGTCCGCCGGGTTCAGCCGGGCGCGCAGGATGACGTACAGCGCATACAGCCCGACCAGCACGCCGGCCGGCCCGAACGCGCCGGCGAACAGGGAGCCGATCGGCACCCGGAGCTGGTCGGCCAGCACGATCAGCATGATCGAGGGCGGGATCAGGATCGCCAGCGTGCCCGACGCGGCGACCATCCCGGCCGACAGGTCGTCGGCATAGCGGGCGCGCTGCATCTCCGGCAAGGCCAGCAGCGCCAGCAGGACCACCGAGGCGCCGATGATGCCGCTGATCGCCGCCATCAACCCGCCGATCGCCAGCACCGCCAGCGCCAGCCCGCCGGGCACCCGGGCCAGCAGACGCTGGGCGGTGACCAGGCTGCGCTCGGCGATCCGGCTGCGCTCCAGCACCAGGCCCATGAAGATGAACATCGGGATGCAGACCAGCAGCCAGTTCGACAGCACATTGGCATATACCCGGCTGACCAGCAGGGTCAGAAAACCGTCGGGCAGCCCGGCGACGGCCCAGAACAAGACGGCCGTGCCCATCATCACCAGCGCCACCGGATAGCCCGACAGCACACCGGCCAGCAGGACCGCGGCCATCGACAGGGGCAGCCAGTGCTCCGTCATGGGGCGCGTGAGGTCTTACGGAAGAGATCGCCGACTTTGCGCGCCAGATCGGCCAGGACGAAGGCCAGCAGCAGGGCCAGGCCCAGCCACAAGGCGCCCTTGACCATCCAGCGGTCGATCAGCCCGCCATCGGGCGAGGCCTCCCCCCGGGTGAAGGCCCGATGCGCGAAGGCCCAGGCGGGGCCGGTCAGAAGCCAGGTCGCCGGCACGGCGAACAGCAGATGGCCGATCGCATCGACCCCCGTCCGCAAGCGCCGGGGCAGGCGTTCCAGGATCACGTCAACACGGACATGCCCGCCGGTCCACACCGCGGCCCCGCCCACCAGCATCATCATCACGGCGTAGAGGTGCCATTGCAGGTCCCCCAGCCCCTGCAGGCTCAGCCGGTCCCCCAGCAGCGGCACCGTTGCAGGGAACGTCACCAGCGGGTTGATGCCGACCATCGCGCCGACGACGCCCGCCACGATCGCCAGCATCACCAACGGCACCAGCACCGCGGCTATAGCCAGCAGCGCGACCGCGATCCGATCGACCAGCGCCCCGATCATCTCCCCTCCCCGGTCCGACGGTCCCGCCTGCGGCGGGCCGCTATCCGTTTTCCGTTGTCAGAACACCTTATTTGATCCAAGTGGAACAAAACCGCCCCGCCCGGTCAAGCCGCAATGCGCGAGAGCAAGATGACTGTCAGAGCGGGATTCAGACATCACATGCGATCGCAAACGCGATCGCACCTCATGCCATCCCGCTCTATGGTGCACACGATCGCGGGCGGACGATAGAGTTGCCTGCAGCCGATTGCGGGCGTGGGGTTGCGGGGAAGGCTGGACCATGCGGTTGCTGGGGATCACCAAGGCGACACCGGTGGCGGAAGTGTACCGGATGGCCTTCCTGGTGAATTTCTTCCGCCAGCCGCTGCTGCGTGCCTTCGAGGCCGAGTACGGGCTCAGCCGACCGGAGTGGACGGTGCTGATCTGCCTGGCCTACGAGGACGGGCTCCATCAGCGGGACATCGCGGAGGTCACCGAGCAGCCGCGCAACACGATCTCCCGCGCGGTCGCAACCCTGGAGCGCAGAGGGCTGATCGCGTCGGCCGCCGACATGGCCGACGGCCGCCGGACGATCTTGCGTCTCCGACCACCCGGCCGCGCGCTCTACGACAAGACCATGGACAGGGCGGCGGCACGGGAAGCGAAGATGCTGGCCGCGCTGACCGCGCAAGAGCGGGAGACCCTGGTGATGCTGCTCGACAAGCTCGTCGATGCCGTGCCGTCCTGGAAGGACTCACCGGCCTGACCGTCACGACGGCGGGCGGCTGCTTGGGGCTCAGCTCCCGTTGCGCTCCGCCACCGGAGCGGCGGGCGCGCCGGTTTCCACCAGCCCGTGTTCGAGCTTGTGCTCGATCGCCTCGATCATGTCGGTTTCCTCGGCCTCCCGCAGGGCCCGCTGCCACTGGAACCGGGCCTCGACGCGGCGGCCGACCTGCCAATAGGCATCCCCCAAATGGTCGTTGATCGTGGGGTCGTCGGGCAGAAACTCCACCGCCCGCTCGAGCTCGCGCACGGCCTCTTCCATCCGGCCGGTCCGGTAATACGCCCAGCCCAGGCTGTCGATGATGTAGCCGTCATCCGGGGCGAGGGTGAGCGCCTGGCGGATCAGCTCTTCCCCCCGCTCCAGGTTCTCGTTCCGGTCGATCCAGGAATAGCCCAGATAGTTCAGCAGATGCGCGTGCTCCGGGTTGATCTCGATGGCGGCGAGGAAATCCGCTTCCGCCCGGTGCCAGTCGCTCGACCGTTCGAGCGCGATCCCGCGCCGGTACAGGAAGGTCCAGTCCGAAGCCGCGCGCGCCGGCTCCCGCTCGTAGGCGGCGTCATACGCTTGAGCCGCCGCTTCGAAGTCGCGCTCGAGGCGGTGGAGATCGCCGATCCGGATCAGCGGCTCCATCCGGCCCGGTTCCCGTTCGGCGAGGCCCTCGAGCAGGGCCATCGCTTCGGGCACCCGCTCGGCCTCCCGCATCGCGTCGGCGGCCTGCAGCATCGCCGACCAATGGGCGCTGTGGTCCGCCGGGATCGACTGGTAGGCGACGATCGCCCGATCGTACCGGCCGCGCATGTACAGAATGTCGCCCAGAAGGTACTTGGCCATCGGAAAATCGGCCTTGAGCGCCAGCGCCAGGCGGGCAAAGGCCAACGCCGGCTCTTGCGTGCTCTCCTGATTGAGGACGCGGCCAAGCTGGTAGAACGCCTCGGCCAACCCGTCGGCAGCGCCGGCGACGATCGGCGCCGTTGCGACCTCGCCCCGTTCGAGCCGATCGAGGTCGGGGCCGATCAGCGTGCTGGCCGGGTTGTCCGCCGCGAAGGAACGGTACAGAGCCAGGGCGGCATCGATCTGCCCCTGCCGTTCGAGCGCGTTGCCGGCGAGCTGGATGATGCGTAAGGAGGCGAACTCCGCGACCGCGGCGTCGTACGCCGTGCGGGCGGCCTCGGGGTTCCCCAGCGCGTCGTGGATCAGGGCGACATGCAGGACGGCGAGGGCGGTCAGGCCCGGCCGGGAGCGGATCGGCTCCAGCGCCGCCAGCGCGGCGTCCGCATCGCCGTCGCCCACCGCGGACCAGGCGGCCAGGAACGGGGCGGTCAACCCACCCAGTCCGCCGCCGCCGATACCGGCCGCGATCTCGCCCGCCCGGCCGGAATCCCCGGCATCGAGCGCTTCGGTGGCCTGGACAAGTTGTTCTATCAGCCCCAACGACTGCTGCATCGTCGACAGGCTCGCCGTATGCGATGCGGCGGTCGGAAAATCCCCGGCCAGCAGGGCGGCCTGCAGGGCACGGCGCAACAGGCCAGGATTGGCCGGGTCGGCGGCCAGCACGCGGTTCATGTAGTGGGCCGAGGCACGCGCATCGTTGACCCGCCCCGCGACGCCGCCGGCGAGATAGGCACCGACGATCGTCTCCACCGGATAGGGCACGTCGGAGATCGGCCGCTCATGAGCCATGGCAGCGGGAGCCAAGCCCAGCGCCAGCAGCATCCCGATCATGCGCGGGGCCAACCGTCCCATCCTGCCTATCTCCCAACGGTGTTGCGGCCACCGGAGACCGGCCTCCGCCGCCGGTGCCGCCAGACTAAATAGGATGGAGACCCGCACCGGCGGCATCAAGGCACTGTAATGTCACAACCAGGAGACGGCAGCCCCCCTCGGTTCCCCCGCTCAGACATCGGCGAAACCGCGCACCGGGAAGTCCGGCGCCCGCTGCAGCCAGTTGAAAGCCGGATAGTCGGCCGCCCCGTCGACCACATGGACGGCGTAGGCGTGCCGCGACAACGACGACCGGTTCGCCCCGCTGCGGTGCGGGACGGCACCGTGCAGGATGACGAGCGTTCCTTTCGGTGCGGTCACGGGCACGTAGCCGTCGGTCGGCAGCGAGGCCGGGTCACGCTCCTCGAACCACACGCCACCACGCCCGTCCCGCTTGAACACCCGCTTGAGGCCCAGGCGATGGCCGCCGGGCAAGGCCCACAGACAGCCGTTTTCGGCGGTGGCGTCTTCCAAAGCGAACCACAGACCGATCACGCTCGGCGGATCGGTGTACAAAAACGTCGAATCCTGGTGGGCGACGACCTCGCCACCGATGCCGGGCTGCTTGAAGATGTACATGGACTGGATCAGCCGCGGCTCGGTCTGACCGAGTTGGGCGACGATCGCCGCCAGCCGCGGATCCCGCGAGAACCGGCTGAAATCCGGGTCGAGATCGTGCAGCGCATGGCCGATCTTGTTGATCGACAGACGTTTGGGCTGGCGCAGGGCGCCGGCTGCATCGAACGCCTCTTCCTCCAGGAAGAACCGCACCTTGTCGCCCGACGACAGGAAATAGTCGTCCGTCGAGCGGGTCTGGTCGGTGGTCGAGAACACCGAGCGGACGCTGTCCGGATCGAATCCGTCGATCAGGTCGTCCGCACGCTGCCGCAGCCTGTCGCAAACCGCCGGATCGGCGAAGTTCGGAACGACCAGATAGCCGTCCTGGTGGAACCGGTCGATCTGATCGGCCGTCAGATAGGTCATCGCCAACCTCATCGTTTCGCGGACCGGACCGGCTCGGGCCAGGCCGGGTCCAGGAATTGCTGGATCTCGACCAGATAGCCGGCCGGGTCCCGCAGGAAGAAATGCCGAATGTTGAAGCGGGGATTGACGGTCGGCGGGCCATCGAGAACGACTCCCGCTGCCTGCAGCCGCTCCGCCCAACCCGGCACATCGTCCGTGACCAAGGTGACGATGACGCTGTCGGGGTCGGCCGGGGCGCCGCGATGGTCGCAGACCCCGAGGAAGGCGTTCGGCGCACTGCGGTAGATCCGGCACGCCCCTTGATCCAGCACCAACGGCAGACCGAGCTGATCGGCATAGAAGCGATGGCTGGCGGCGAGATCACCGGTAAGCAGGAACGTCACCTGCTGATCGAAACGGGGAGCGGCCATGGCGGCATCGTGCCCGGTTCGCGCCGCGCAGACCAGTCCTCCGGGTCTATCCCGTCGCGTGATCCGCTGCAGGTTGCTACATGCGGTTCCAATCCCGGTTCCGCCAGCGGCATGCGCAGTCGAAGAACGATGACGACCCACGATCCCGTCACGCCCCCCGCCGAACGGGTCGCCGTGATCGGTCTGGGCTATGTCGGTCTGCCGGTCGCCTTGGGGTTCGCCGATCACTACGCCCGCGTCACCGGGTACGACATCAACCCCGCGCGCGTCGAGGCACTCGCCGGCGGCCACGACCGGACGGGGGAGGCCGATGCCGGCCGGCTCACCTCGACGACCCTGAAGATGACCGCCGACCCGGCGGACCTGTCCGGGCACTCGCTGTACATCGTCTGCGTCCCGACCCCCGTGGCGGCGGATCGAACACCGGATCTGGGCCCGATCCTGGCGGCGTGCCGCACCGTCGGCGGCGCCCTGCGCCGGCATCCGGCCCCGGCGGACCGGATCCCGCTGGTCGTGTTCGAATCGACCGTCTACCCAGGCCTGACCGAGGACATCTGCGCCCCGCTGCTGGCCGAGACGTCCGGGCTGGAGCTGGGGACGGGGTTCGACATCGGATACTCCCCCGAACGGATCAATCCCGGCGACCGAACCCACACGCTGGAGCGGATCACCAAGGTCGTCGCCGGGCGAACGCCCTCGGTGACGGGGCGGATCGCCCAAGCCTACGCACCGGTGATCGCACAGGCCGACGTCTGCGCGGCGGCGTCGATCGCGGTGGCCGAAGCGGCCAAGGTGCTCGAGAACACGCAACGCGACCTCAACATCGCGCTCATGAACGAAATCGCGCTGATCTGCGACCGGCTCGGCATCCGGACCGCCGACGTGCTGGCCGCCGCAGCGACGAAATGGAACTTCCAGCCCTACACCCCGGGCCTGGTCGGCGGTCACTGCATCGGTGTCGATCCGTACTATCTGACGACCAAGGCCCAGGCCGTCGGGCATCATCCCGAGATCATCCTTGCCGGGCGCCGCATCAACGAATCGATGGCCCCGTTCGTCGCCGGCAAGGTCCTCAAGCTCCTGATCCGGGCCGGCCGGAACCCGGTCGGTGCCCGGATCGGCGTGCTCGGCCTGACCTTCAAGGAGGACGTCAGCGATCTGCGCAACAGCCAGGTGCCCCGGATGATCGCCGAGTTGCAGACCTACGGTGCCGAGGTGTTGGTGCACGATGCCCGGTCGAGCGCTGCCGACGTGCGGCGGGAAACCGGGCTCGCGCCGGTGACGCTGGACCGGATTGCCGGTCTCGATGCCCTGATCCTGGCCGTCCCGCATCGCGACTACGTCGATCGCGGGCCCCGGGATCTGTGCGACCGTCTATCCGGTTCGGGCGGCGTCCTGGTCGATCTGAAGGCACGGTTGGAACCGGCCGCGATGCCCACCGACGTGCTGTACTGGTCCTTGTGACCGGAACGTGCCAGACAACCGACGTCCCACCGCCTCGCAGCGCCCGTCGCCTACCTTGACATCCCCCGCTCTTCCTACCGCACCGGCGATGCCCGAGGGCAGGACGGTTATCGTCACCGGGGTGGCCGGCTTCATCGGATTCCACCTGGTCAGAGCCCTCGCCGGCCGGGGCAACCGGCTGATCGGGATCGACAATCTGTCGCCCTACTACGATGTCCGACTCAAGACCGACCGGCTGGCGGTGCTGACGGCGGAGGTGCCGGAGTTCAGCTTCGAGCGGCTGGACCTGGCCGATCGGACCCGCGTCGGCGACCTGTTCGCAGACATCCGGCCGTCACTGGTTCTCCACATGGCCGCCCAGGCCGGCGTGCGCCATTCGCTCAAGGATCCGCACGCCTATGTCGACAGCAACATCTCCGGCTTCCTGAACGTCCTGGAGGGCTGCCGGAACAACCCGGTCGACCACCTGGTGTATGCGTCGTCGAGTTCGGTGTACGGGGCCAACTCGGCGATGCCGTTTTCCGTGCACCAGACGGTGGATCACCCGATCAGCCTGTATGCGGCCACCAAGAAGGCCAACGAGTTGATGGCGCACAGCTACAGCCATCTGTACGCCATCCCGACCACGGGTCTGCGTTTCTTTACCGTCTACGGCCCCTGGGGACGGCCGGACATGGCGATGTTCAAGTTCGCCCGAGCGATCCTGGCCGGCGACCCCATCCCCGTGTTTAATCACGGCCGGATGCGCCGGGACTTCACCTATATCGACGACATCGTCGAAGGCGTGCTGCGTGTCGCCGCCCGTCCGGCCACCCGGGATCCGGACTGGTCCGGCGACCACCCCGACCCGGCGACCGGCACCGGTCCCTATCGGTTGTTCAACATCGGCAACCATCACCCCGAGGACCTGATGGAGATGATCCGCCTGCTGGAGGCCGAGCTCGGCCGGTCCGCCAGGCTGGATCTGCTGCCGATGCAGCCCGGCGACGTTCCTGCCACCTATGCCGAAATCGAAGCCTTGGGGGAATGGGTCGGCTTTCGGCCGTCGACCCCGCTGGCCGAAGGGATCAGACGGTTCGTGACGTGGTATCGCGCCTACCACGACGTCTGAAGCCGGCCCCGCCCGGGGACCGGCTTCGATACGGGCGGCGCGTCGGACCGTGACGCCGGCTCAGAAGCGGCTTTCGCTGACCTTCTTGATCAGGAAGTCCCGGAACACCGAGATCCGCTTGGAATGCCGCAACTCCTCGGCGTAGACGAAATAGGCCTCGGCCTGGGGTCCCATGGTCTCGGGCAGGACTTTGACGACGTTGAGGTTCTCGTCGACCATGTAGTCTGGCAGGGCGGCCAGGCCGAGCCCGGACCGGACCGCGCGGTAGATGGCGTACTGATTGTTGACCCGCAGGATGACGCGCCGATCCCCCGACGCCGGCTCGCCCACCGTCTCCAACCAGTTGATGTTGGGGATCGGCGGTTTGGAATCCTTGCCGTAGATGATGAGGTCGTGGTCCTTGAGATCCTCCAGCGTCTGCGGGATGCCACGCTTCTTCAGGTAGTCGACCGAACCGTAGATGTGGAACCGGACCGACATCAGGTGCCGCTGGATCAGGTCCGGCTGCCGCGGAGCGGTCATGCGGATCGCCACATCGGCCTCGCGCATGGCGAGGTCGAGTTCCTGATCGTCGATCAGCAGGGTGAGATCGATGTCCGGATAGAGCTGCAGGAACTCCGGGATCCGCGGCGTCAGCCACGTCGAACCGAACGCGACCGTCGTGGTGATCTTGAGCCGGCCCTGGGCCTTTTCCTTGCTCTCGGTCAACTGGGCTTCGGTCATCGAGAGCTTGGCGAACACATCCCGCGCGGTCGCGTAGAGCAGTTCGCCCTGTTCGGTCAGGATCAGCCCGCGGGCGTGCCGATGGAACAGCGGCACGTTCAGGCTCTCCTCCAGCCCGCTGATCTGCCGGCTGACAGCCGACTGACTGAGGTTCAGCTTCTCGCCGGCATGGGTGAAGCTCCCGGCTTCGGCGACCGCGTGGAACACCCGCAACTTGTCCCAATCCATCATAGGCGACCTCCGCCGGCACCGACCCGCGCCTGCCGCGGATCCTCCATCATCGGCCCGCTGGTTGTGAGACATGCCGAACCGCGATCCCGTGCGACAAAGAGCCGTTCGACTCTGCGCTGGATCGCGGCGGCACCACGGCTGATCGGGGCAGGACCGTCGTTCCCCGACCGAATCGTTGATTTGGTCCTACAAAGCTATTCCCACCGTGGGACCTGGGGCAAGCATTGCCCGACTGAATGCCTAAATCAGTGGCTACAAGATCGGTCCGTCGAACGGAAACCCCCCGGTACGGTCCTCGATCTCGATCACCCAGAGGTCCGGATCCCGGCCGACGGCCCGGGCGACATAGGCGTCCGCCTCGGCCTCGGGCACCGCCTGACCGTCGAAGGCCGCCAGCCAGCCGGGCCGGCCCTCCGGATCCCGGGCCTGGCTGTAGACGCTGCAGCCCGCCTGCAGCCGATTGAGCTTGAGCAGCACGGTGCCGGAGTCCTCCGGGCCGCGGCGGGTGATGTAGACGGGCGTTCCCTGCGCCGACAGCCGCCGGAGATGGGCGCGGACCCACAGCCCGACCGGCAAGTCACCGGGCGCCATGACGGTGCCCGCCATCACCGATCGTCCCCGGACAAACGGCGCAGCACTGTGCCATGGTGCCCGAAACGGTGCCGGGCCGCCCGGTCGGGGCACATCCGGTCGTTGAAGGGGGAAGGTAAGTCATGTTCATGAATATCCTGGTGGCCGTCGACGGGTCCGAGCATGCCATCGAGGCCGCCCGGTCCGGTGGACAGGGGGCCTTTCGGCATGTCGCCCAGAAACTCCCCATTCCCGAAACCCCGAAGCAGGACATCGATACCGAGCATCCGTCCGGGGAGCCCCTCTACGCCATCGGTGATCCGACCGCCGACGATGCGATGACTTCGGTCCTCAAGCAGATGGTCAAGGAAGCCAAGACCGATGGCGTCCCCCGGGTCAAGTCGGAGATCCGGGAGGGCGAGCCGTCCCGGACCATCGTGGCGATGGCCGGGAGCCCGGGCACGGACGCGATCGTCCCGGGCAGCCGCGGTCCGACGGCTGCCGAAGGCGGTCTGCTCGGGTCGGTCAGCCGCACGGTGGCGAGCCTTGCCTCCTCCACGGTCGTGCCGGTGAAATGATGGACGACACTGCCGATGCCCGCCGGCATGCTCCGGCCACGGCCCGCAACCGGGCAGCGATCGGTGCGGTGCTGACGGCGCGCCGGGCGGGCTGGCCGGTCCTCCCGTCGACCGGTCGGCGCTTGCTGCTGGAAGTCGCGTCGGGGACCGGGGAGCATGCCGCCCACCTCGCCCCGTCGCTGTCCGATCTCGACTGGCTGCCGACGGAGCCCGACCCCGCGGGCCTGGCCAGCATCGAAGCCTGGCGCCGGTTCGTCGGCACGCCGCCCAATCTGCTCGGGGCTCAGCCCTTGGATCTGGCCGCGCCGGCACCCGCCGCCCTGCCCGCGGCGGTCTCGGCCCTGTTTACGGCCAATCTGACCCATATCGCACCTTGGGAGATCACCCGGGCGCTGTTCACGCTCGCCGGCCGGCTGCTGCCGGCCGGAGGGGAGCTCCTGATCTACGGACCGTTCGTGCAGCCGGGGCGACCGACGGCCGCCAGCAATCACGCCTTCGATCAGCAGCTTCGCCGGCAGAACCCGGATTGGGGGCTGCGGTCCGTCGACCGCCTCGACCGGGCCGCCACGGCGGCGGGGCTCGCGCCGGTCGACCTTGTGGACATGCCGGCGAACAACATGATCCTGGTGTATCGTCCCGCGGCGCGAGGCTGAGCCGTTTCCACCCTTGATCGGCGGTCCATCGATCCGGCGCGGGTCAGGCCTCCGGTCAAACGCGCGGGCGCCGGTTGCATCGGCGCGCCGGGGACCGTATACACCCTGTGCCCGGCGGATCGCTCGCCGGACAGTGCGGCGCCGGCTTTGGACGGCCCCGCGGACCGGTCGCCACCCGATCGACCGGCCCCCCAGTTCGGCGATCGCCCCTCCGGCTCGGTTCACGGGACACCATGACGGGTGGCCCTGCCGGTGCCGGCATCGGGGTGCTTTTGCGTTGTGGGCGGGGCCGGGTGCCGGGGTGCCGATGACCGGACCGCGAGGCAGGCGGACGCCCATCGGACACACCTCTAGCCCCACGGCGATGGCACCCGTTCGGCCAGCGTCGTTCGCGATGGCCCGCGCCCGCCGCGCCGCCATCGCCTCCCATCAGGAGTTTTCATGGCCGATACCGCTCTCAGCGCCGCAACCGCCGATGACGGCATGGAAAGCTTTGCCGCGCTGCTGGAGGAGTCTCTCGCCGAGACGACAGGATTCGAAGGAACGGTCGTCAAAGGCACCGTGATCGGTGTCGACAACGACATGGCGCTGGTCGATGTCGGCCTGAAGTCGGAAGGCCGGGTCTCGCTCAAGGAGTTCGCGGTCCCCGGTCAGCAGGTCGAGCTGAAGATCGGTGACGAGGTCGAGGTCTTCGTCGAGCGGATGGAGGACAAGAACGGGGAAGCCGTTCTGTCGCGCGACAAGGCCCGCCGGGAGGAGAGCTGGAACCAGCTCGAAGCCGCGTTCAACGAGAACAAGCGCGTCACCGGCGTCATCTACGGCAAGGTCAAGGGCGGTTTCACGGTCGATCTCGGCGGGGCGGTGGCGTTCCTGCCGGGCAGCCAGGTCGACATCCGGCCGGTGCGCGACATCTCCCCGCTGCTGGGCACGCCGCAGCCGTTCCAGATCCTCAAGATGGACCGGGCCCGGGGCAACATCGTCGTCTCCCGCCGGGCGGTCCTGGAAGAGAGCCGGGCCGAGGCGCGGCAGGAACTGGTCGCTTCCCTCAAGGAAGGCCAGATCCTCGACGGCGTGGTCAAGAACATCACCGATTACGGCGCGTTCGTCGATCTGGGCGGCGTCGACGGCCTGTTGCACGTCACCGACATCGCCTGGCGGCGGATCAACCACCCGTCCGACGCGCTGCAGATCGGCCAGACCGTCAAGGTCCAGGTCATCCGGTTCAACCCGGAGACCCAGCGCATCAGCCTGGGCATGAAGCAGCTCGAAGCCGATCCATGGGAAGGGGTGGAGATCAAGTACCCGGCCATGACCCGGTTCAAGGGCCGGGTGACCAACATCACCGACTACGGCGCGTTCGTCGAGCTGGAGCCGGGCATCGAAGGCCTGGTCCACGTCTCGGAGATGAGCTGGACCAAGAAGAACGTCCACCCGGGCAAGATCGTCTCCACCAGCCAGGAGGTGGAGGTGATGGTCCTGGACGTCGATCCGGTCAAGCGCCGGGTCTCCCTGGGCCTCAAGCAGACCCTGCCGAACCCGTGGGACGAGTTCCTGGCCAACCACCCGATCGGTGCGGAGCTCGAAGGCGAGATCAAGAACATCACCGAGTTCGGCCTGTTCGTCGGGCTGCCGGGCGATATCGACGGCATGGTGCACATGTCCGACATCTCCTGGAGCAAGTCCGGCGAAGAAGCGATCGCCGAGCATTCCAAGGGGGAGCAGGTCCGGGTCAAGGTGCTCGACGTCGATATCGACAAGGAGCGCATCAGCCTGGGCATGAAGCAGCTCGACTCCGACCCGATGGAGACCGCGCAAGCCTCGGGCGTCCGCAAGGGGGCCGTGGTGACCTGCACGGTGACCACGATCCAGGACAACGGCATCGAGGTGACCGTCGGCGACGACGAGGGGGGCGAGCCGCTGACCGGCTTCATCCGCCGCTCCGACCTGGCCCGCGACCGGCAGGACCAGCGCCCGGACCGCTTCGCGGTGGGCGAGAAGGTCGATGCCAAGGTCACCCAGTTCGACCGCAACAGCCGTCGCCTGACGCTCTCCATCAAGGCCCGCGAAGTGGCCGAGGAGAAGGAAGCGATGGCCGAATACGGCTCGTCCGACAGCGGCGCGTCCCTGGGCGACATCCTCGGTGCCGCCCTGCGCCAGAAGCAACAGGGCGACGAGGGCTGAGCCTGGTCGTCAGCTCGGTTGGCTGATGATTGAAAGCCGGAGCGGCCCCACCGCTCCGGCTTTTCCTTTTGCAGGCCGGTCCGCTCAAGACCATATGTATAGGCTTCAGCGACCTGCACCTTCTGTGGCACAAATCAGTGTGGTTGAACGCAAACGGCTGCCGGCCCGGTTCTTCGAGTCAGACACAGGCACGTCGCCCGTCAGAGAGTGGCCAAGGAGAGGCCAGCGATGGCCGAAGATCGGTCATCCGACCGCGGCGCGTCCTTGGGCGATATCCTGGGTACGGCCCGCGGCCCGTCCATGCGGCTTTGGCAACCTGCACCTCATGTGGTACAGGTGGGCGTGGTTGAACGGAAACAGCTTCCGGCCCGGTTCTTCGAGTCAGACACGGGCACATCACCCGTGAGAGACTGGTTGCTGTCATTGAGCGCGGCGGACTGAAAGGTTATCGGCGACGATATCCGCACGGCCGAGTTCGGCTGGCCGGTGGGTATGCCTCTGTGCCGCCCGATCAGAGGCTGGAAGGGCTTGTGGGAGATCAGGAGCGATCTTGCGCAGGGTCGCACCGCCCGCGTCTTCTTCTGCGCCCATCAAGGAAGCCTGGTGCTGCTGCACGGCATCATCAAGAAGAGCCAGAAAACGCCGGACAGAGCGCTGGAAATCGCGGTGCGCCGAATGAGGGGGCTGCAATGACTGATGAACGAGTGACGGGCAAGCCTGGGCAACTCTTTGAGGACTTCCTAACGGAGCAAGGAACATACGAGGAGACGACTGAGACCGCCGTCAGGCGCGTGCTGGCATTCCAGCTTGCTGCGGCGATGAAGGAACAGCACATCTCCAAAGTGGAGATGGCCAAGCGTCTCAAGACCAGCCGATCCCAACTCGATCGCCTGCTCGATCCGGACAACAACGCGGTCACCCTCGACACGCTGGCCCGAGCCGCACGCACGGTGGGTCGAACGCTACGGCTTGAACTGCAGTGACCGATCCAATGCGTTGCGGTGGGTGAGACGGTGTGTGCCACCACCAGCCAGTTCGACCGCACTAGAGCATCCTGCGTCCTAACGGACGCAGATAAGATGCTCTAAATCTTTGAAATAGATCAACTTATCTGCGTTCAGATGAGTCCATCTGAACGCAG
>JANQKE010000199.1 GCA_028281265.1 Alphaproteobacteria bacterium
CCTGCGTCCGAACGGACGCAGATAAGATGCTCTAACTCTTTAAACTAGATCATCTTATCTGCGTTCAGATGAGTCCATCTGAACGCAGGATGATCTAGATCGCACCGGCGGTGCGAAGCCGCGCGATGGCGTCCGGATCGAAGCCGAGTTCGGCGAGGATCGCGTCGGTGTCCGCACCCAGCCTCGGGGGCGGCCCGGCCACGGTCCGTTCCCCCTCCGACGTGGCGTAGCCGGCCCCGACCACCTGGATCGGGCGGTCCCCGCCCGGCATAGGGGGATAGGTCGCCACCAGATCGCGATCGCGCACCTGCGGATGGGCCAGCACCTCCGGCACCGTCAGCACACGGCCGGCCGGCACCCCGGCGGCGTTGAGCCGGGCCTCCCAGGCCTGAGCGGTATCGGCGGCCAAAGCACGCTCGATCTCCGCCTTGAGCCCGATGCGGTGGCTCTTGCGGGCTTCCCGGTCGGCAAAGCGCGGGTCCGTGATCAGGTCGGGCCGTCCGATCAGCCGGGCCAGTGTTTCGAACTGCGCCTGCTTGTTGGCCGCGATGTTCAGGGGGCCGTCGGCGGTCGCAAACGTCCCCGACGGGGCGGCGGTCATGTTCTCGTTGCCCAGCGGCTCCGGCCGCTTGCCCGCGATCAGCCAGTTGGAGACCTGCCAGCCCATGGTCACCAGGGTCGCCTCCAGCATGGAGACGTCGATCGCTTCCCCGCAGCCGGTTCGCCCGCGCCGCACCAGGGCCGCGGCGATCGCGAAGGCCGCCGTCAGGCCGCCGATCGTGTCGGCCACGGGGTAGCCGACCCGCAAAGGGGCGGTTTCGGCGTCGCCCGTGACACTCATCACCCCCGACATCCCCTGGACGATCTGGTCGTAGGCGGGATTGCCGCGCAGCGGGCCGGTCTGGCCGAAGCCGGAGATCGCCGCATAGACCAGCCCGGGATGGCGGGCCCGAAGCGATGCCGCACCCAGGCCGAGGCGGTCCATCACGCCGGGGCGGAAGTTCTCCACCAGGACATCGGCGGTTGTGACCAGCCGCTCGAACACCGCCTTGCCGTCGGCATGCTTGAGGTTCAGCGTGATCGACCGCTTGCCGGCATTCTGCGCCAGGAATGACGCCCCCATCAGGGCCGCGTTGAGATCCGGATCGGCGCCCAGTTGCCGGGCGAGGTCGCCGGTTCCCGGCACCTCCACCTTGATCACCTCCGCCCCCGCCAGGGCGAGCTGATAGGCGCAAAACGGCCCGGCCAGTACGTTCGTGAGGTCGAGCACGCGGACACCGGCCAGCAGGCCCGGCGGAGGGCTTGCCGCCGCGCCCGGCTCCGCGGTGGGATCGGTCACGCGCCGACGGCCCGCCGAGATGTCGGGGCGACCGGACGGGCCGGGCGGACGGCTCCCGCTGCGTCGCCGCGCCGTCGCATCGGCCCCGGCTCATCCGTCCTCCCCGCTCCCGGCATGGGAGCCCGTCCGCCTCGGCGGATCGGCCCGGCTGTCCCCGAGATCACCGCTTAGAATTCCGCCTCGCCGAAGGTCAGCGCGGCCGGTTCCCGCACGACCGGGCCTTCCCGGGTGATCTCCAGGATCGCCAGCCGCCGCTCGACCACGCCGTCCGCATCGAACCGGAACACCCCGTCGGTACCGACGAAGCCGTTCGGGTCGCTCAGGCTTTCCGGACCGAACGGATCGATCGGGCCGCCCAGGCTGGCCAGTGCGGCCGCCAGCGCGGCGGCGTCATAGGCCACCGTCGCGATCCGGATCGGCGCCTGGTCGAAGGCCTGCTCGAAGCTCTGCCGGAACACCTCCCGGCTTTCCGGATCGGGCGCGGCGAACCAACCACCGTGCAGCGCTTCATCGGTGCCGATATCCGGCCGGTCCCACAGCCCCGTGCCGAGCAGTTGGACGCCGACCATGCCTTCGACGGCCAGAAGGGGCACTGCGCTGCGCAGGTTCACGCCGACATCGGGGATCAGCACGGCGTCGACCAGCACCTCGTTCTCCTGCACGGCGCGGCCCGCCAGGGCTGCCGCGGCGTCGCGCAGGTCGCTGCCGTCGGGGGCGTAGAACTGGACGAAATCCAGGAAGCCGCCCTGGGCCAGCAGCCGGTCGGTCAGGGTGGAGACGGCGACACGCCCGTAGCCGTTGTCCGGTGCCAGGGCGGCGAACCGCGTCATCCCCTGGGCGAGGGCGTAGTCGGCGATGGTCTCGATCTCCGTCTGCGGGACCAGGCCCATCACCCGGGCCGGGCCGCCTGCGACCTCCGCGGTCGTGGTGAAGCTGATCACCGGCGGGGGGGCCATGGCCGACCCGGCGATCCGGGCGACGGCAGGCACGTTGTTGCCGAACAGTGGACCTAGGATCACATCGGCTTGGGCATCGATGGCCGCCCGGGCCGCCGCCTCGGCGCCCAGGCTGTTGCCTTGGGTGTCGAACGGCAGCAAGGCGACCCCGCGGTTGCCGACGTCGAACAGGGCCAGTTCAGCGGCGCGGAGCATGCCGTGGCCGACCTGGGCGTTGGGACCCGACAGGGGCACCAGCAGGGCGACGGCGGTCCGGTCGTCCGGCACCGGCCGGCCCAGGCTGTCGACCGTCGGCATCGGCTCCGGTTCGGCCGGCCGGGTCGGCTGGATGGGCGGGGGCGGCGGCGTGTGGACGACGTCCCCCGCCGGCCCACGGGGGGCGTTGCAGCCGGCCAGCAAGACCGCCGCCACGGCGACAGCCGCCGGCGTCTTCCCCATACGCAAGCCACCGATCATCGAACCGTTCTCCCCTTATGTCCCGTCGTGCCGTAGGATGCACCCGTCCGCCGGCCGGTTGCGGCCTTGCCGAGGGCTGCGTGCGATCCTGCCGGCGGCTCCACCGCCACCGCCAGGTGCCGTCGGCGACACCGCCTCGAGCCCGACAGTACCCAATGCCGATGGCCGCGAACAAGCACAGCTCTCTGTCAACGCGACGGCGACGGCGGGCCCAGCGGGTCGGGAACTGGGGCGAACGGGTGGCGGAGCTGTGGCTGCGGGCCAAGGGCTACCGGGTGCTCGCGCGCGGTTTTCGCACCCCGGTCGGCGAAATCGACCTGATCGTCCGGCGTGGTGCCGTGATCGCCTTCGTCGAGGTCAAGACACGGGCACCCGGCCCGTCCGGTGCGGAGGAGGCGCTGGTTACACAGCGGCAATGGCGCCGGGTAGCCCGGGCCGCGGAAGCCTATCTGGGCCGGTCGGCCAGCATTCGGGAAGTCGGAAGCGCGCCGGATCTGCGGTTCGATCTGGTGCTCGTTCGGGCCTGGACGGTGCCGCGGCACCGGCCGGACGCCTGGCGGCCGCCATGACCGGCCCGGTCTCGGGCACAGGCCGATCGCCGCTACCACCGCCGGTGGCCGTCAGTGCAAACTGGTGGGTTCGAGATCGTTCTGCAGGATGAGGGCGACGGCGACGTCCCGGTTGGGGGCGACCGCCAGTTGGGAGCCGTCGGCGCCGAACACGCCCACCATCTCGCCATGGTCGGTGTGAACCGGCCGGGTGTAGGCGAGCCGGTCGGTCCCCAGCACCATGAACTCGGTGGGGTCGAGGGTTCTGGCGCTTTCGGCCGGGAAGATGGTCATCACAATCCACTCCTGATGAGCTGGAGGCCGACACGAGGCCCGGCCGCGGCCGACGCCTGGTGTCGCCTTGCGGGCGGTACCGCGGCGTGCGGTCTCCGCCCCATGCGGCGCGTCACTCGGCCAGATCGACCACGTCGATCACCCGATCCTCCGACCCCGACCCGCTGCGCTGACCCGCCGAAGCACGGGGTGTGCCAGCCCGGGTGATCTCGATCGTCCGCACCGTGGTGGGGGGCGGCGGCCGGCTGAGATCGATGTGCAGCAACCCGTTGTCCAGGGTGGCGCCGTCGACCTCGATTCCGTCCGCCAGCACGAAGGAGCGCTGGAACTGACGCGATGCGATACCACGGTGGAGGTAAACACGGTCCTTATCGTCGACCTGTTTGCCCCGGACGACGAGCTGGCTGTCCTCCAGCCGGATCGACAGATCCGCTTCGCAGAAGCCGGCGACCGCCAGCGTGATGCGCAGCGCGTGCTCGCCCATCCGCTCGATATTGTACGGCGGGTAGCCGTCTGCCGCGCTCTTGGCCACGCGGTCGATGGTCCGTTCGACCTGCTCGAAACCGAGCAGAAGCGGGCTGTTGAACATCGACATCCTCGTCACGGTCTCGTGTCTCCTGATCCTTGCCCGTCAAACGCTCGCCTGACACGGGACCTCCGCCGCCGCCGTCCCTGCCGCCGAAGCCGACCCGGACGGGACTGGGGCGTGTGCCCACACCTTGGGCAGGATGGCCCGCCGCGCGGCACCATCCCGCCTGTCAAGATGGGATGGGGCGGCGCCGGTCTCAAGCCACCGCCCGCCGCACCATCCGTCCGGCGATACGTCCGCGCGGCGACGGGACGGCCGGCCGGACGTGTCCCGGACACCGTGCCGACCGGGGTGACCGCGGCCGCGGGCGGTGCTATCCGGCCCTGCGCCGGCGCCCGTCGCTCCCGCCGACTGGTCACCACCCGCAGCCGCCCGACCCGATGACCCATCTCGCCCTGCTCGGCCCGCAACGCGACCACCCCACCGTGGGCCGGGCGCTCGACGCGCTCGGCGTCGGCGCGGGGCCGTTGGTCGCGATCACCGCCGGCTGGCAGGAACGCGAAGGCGAGACCGAGGAACTGGCGGGCTACCTTGCCCGGCCGGTCCGCGATCTGGCCCTGTATCGGGCCGTCGACGACCTGTTCCGGGCGGACCCGGCGCTGTTCGCCGCCCATCGGGAGCGGATGGCTCGGCTGCAGGAACTGCAGGCGCTCTATCGGACCCGGTTGAAATTCGCTTTCCGTGCGGCCCGCGCCATGCTCCTGGCCGATGGCAGGCCGGCGGTGCTGGAGGTCGCGCGGACATCCGCCCTGGCGGGCTTGCGCCGGCTGGACGGCGACCACCTGGCCGCGGTCCGTGCGATTCATGCGGCCTTCGACCGCGATCTGCGTCCGGCGGCGCGGGACGCCGTGCGTGCCGCCCGTGCCCCCTTGGCCGAAGCGATCGGCGGGGCCGCGGCCGTGCTGGTGGCCGGCGGCCATGTCGGCGTGCTGTTGAGCCGGCTGCGGCTGCTCAATCTGGGCCCGGCATTGGCCGCGCGGCCGGTGATCGCCTGGTCCGCAGGCGCCATGGCCATGTCCGACCAGGTGGTGGTGTTCCACGATTCCCCGCCGCAAGGCGCGGGGGCGGCGGAGGTGTTCGACACCGGCCTGGGCCTGGTGCATCGCCGAACCCTGCTGCCCGATGCCGTCAACCGGCTGCGGCTCGGCGATCCGATCCGGGTCGCCACCCTGGCCCGGCGCTTCGCCCCGACCGCGTGCCTGACCTTGGACGGCGGCGCCGGGCTGGTGCTCAAGAACGGTCGGGCCATCCGGCAATGGGGCGTCCGCACCTTGCATCCCGACGGCACGGTGGGGTGACGCCGTGCACGCCGCGCTCGCCCGCCTGATCGATGGAACGCCGCCCGCGCCGGCGGCGATCGACGCGTTCCTGGCCGCACACGGCTTCCCGCTGATCGATCGGGACGGGGCGACCTTCGTGTTCCGCGGGACGGCCGACCGGGTGCTGCTGCAGCACTGGGTGTTCGGCCTGCCGTCGGCCCAGCCGTTCGAGCCGGTACCGCATACCGATCTGTGGGCGATCCACCTGCCGCTGCCCGCCGGCTCGCGCATCGAATACAAGTTCGAGGTCGTCCGCAACGGCCATGGGGAGTGGGTCCGCGATCCGCTCAACCCGCACCAGGCGCGCGACCCGTTCGGTTCGAACTCGATCTGTGCGGCCTTCGGCTACGAGCGGCCGGATTGGACCTTCCCCGACCCGCACGCCCGCCCGGGCCTGCTCGACGACGGGGTGATCGACAGCCGGGCGTTCGGGGAACCGCGGCCGATCCGGATCTATCTGCCGGCGCGGTTCCGGCGCAGTGGCCGCTACCCGCTCTTGGTGATCCATGACGGCGACGATTTCCTGCGCTACGCCGATCTGAAGGCCGTCCTGGACAATCTGATCCACCGGCTGGAGATCCCGCCCCTGATCGCGGTCCTGACCCAGACGCCGCATCGGATCGGCGAGTATCCCGACCATCCCGGCCATGCCCGCTTCCTGGCCGAGGAGGTTCTGCCCTGGGTCCGGGCCCGGTTCCCGATGATCGACGAGCCGCACGGCCGCTGCCTGATGGGGGCGAGCTTCGGGGCGGTGGCGTCACTGTCGGCCGCGTGGCGCTACCAGGGCCTGTTCGGCAAGCTGTGCCTGTTGTCGGGGTCGTTCGCGTTCACCGATATCGGCGACCATTGGCGGGGGGAGGTGTTCGAACCGGTCGTGCGCTTCACCAACGCGTTCCGCGCCCGGCCGGGCCGGCCGGCGGAGCAGATCTACCTCGCCTGCGGGACCTACGAATCGCTGATCTACGAAAACCGGTCGATGATGCCGTTCCTGCAAAGCCGCGGGCTGTCGGTCCGGTTCGACGAGGCGCGCGACGGCCACAATTGGGAGAACTGGCGCGACCGGCTGCGCGCCGGGCTGAGCTGGCTCTATCCTGGACCGTTGTGGATGGTCTACGAGTAGGGGTCGGCGCGCCGGACCGTCCGGTCCCCCTGCGCCCTTTCCCCCCATCGCCGCCGTGAGCCTGATCCTATGGGCTACGTGATCGCCCCGCCGCCCCAATCCAGCCTGCCCGTGGCCGGTTCGGACGACCGCTTCCCGGTCCGCCGGGTCTATTGCGTCGGCCGCAACTACGCCGCCCATGCCCGGGAGATGGGGCACGACCCCGACCGGGAGGCACCGTTCTTCTTCCAGAAACCGGCCGACGCGCTGGTGCCGGGGGGTGGGACCATCCCCTTCCCGCCGGCGACCGCCGACCTGCATCACGAGGTCGAACTGGTGGTGGCGCTGCAGGGAGGCGGCCGCAACATCGCCGACGCTGCGGCGATGGACCTTGTCTGGGGTGTGGCCGTCGGGCTCGATCTGACCCGCCGCGACCTGCAGGGTGCGGCCAAGAAGCAGGGCCGGCCGTGGGAGATGGGCAAGGCCTTCGACCGCTCCGCCCCGTGCGGGCCGCTGACCCCGCTGGGCGGTTTCGGGGCCATCGCCGACCAGCGGATCGGACTGACGGTCGACGGCGAGATCCGGCAGGACGGCCGGCTGTCCGACATGATCTGGTCGGTGCCGGAGACGATCGCGGTGCTGTCCACCCTGGTCGAACTGGCGCCGGGGGACCTGATCTTCACCGGCACGCCGGACGGGGTCGGTCCGATCCGTCCGGGACAAACCCTGGTCGCCACCGTCGACGGCCTCGTCCCGCTGACGGTCACGATCGGCTGACCTGCCGGCGATCCGTCGCCCCCGATCCAACCGAGAAAGACCTGCCATGCGACTGGTGACCTGGAACATCAACTCCGTGCGGCTGCGCGAGGCGCTGGTCCTGCGCCTGATCGACGAGATCGCACCGGACGTCATCTGCCTGCAGGAAACCAAGGTCGCCGATGCCCAGTTCCCCGTCGCCGCCTTCGCGGAGCGCGGCTACACCCATACCGCGATCCGCGGTATGAAGAGCTACAACGGCGTGGCGATTCTGTCCCGGCTGCCGCTCACCGGGATCGGCACCCGGGACTGGGTCGGCAAGGCCGATTGCCGGCACGTCTACGCCACCCTGCCGAACGGGGTGGAGCTGCACAATTTCTACATCCCCTCCGGCGGTGACGTGCCCGATCCCGCTACCAATCCGAAGTTCGATCACAAGCTGCGGTTCGTCGACGAGATGACCGAGTGGTGGCCGAAGACCCGCTCGGCCGACCACCCGATGGTCGCCGTCGGCGACTTCAACATCGCCCCGCTCGAACACGATGTCTGGTCGCATAAACAGCTGCTGGACGTGGTCAGCCATACGCCGATCGAGGTCGAGAAGCTGACCGCGATGCAGGCGTCGCTCGGCTGGGTCGATGTCGCCCGCACCTTCGTGCCGGCCGACGAGAAGCTCTATAGCTGGTGGTCGTACCGGGCCCGGGATTGGCGCGTGTCCGACCGGGGCCGTCGGCTCGATCACATCTGGGTGACCCCGGCCCTGGCCGGCGGGCTGTCGGGCCATGTGACGCTGCGGGACGCCCGCGGCTGGGGTCCCAAGCCGTCCGACCACGTCCCGGTGATCGTCGACCTGGCGGCGTGACAGGGCGCCGACCGGCCGCGGCTTCACGGAATGTTCACCATCCGGGCGGCACGGTCCCGCTTTCGACCGGGCTCGACGACCGGCCCGTCCGCGAGGGGGTACCGGCGGGTCTCCCATCCGCGTTCCGATGACGGTGCACCATGCCGGACGACCGCGTCTTCATGAAGACCAAGCTGATCGAGTTCGTCTGGGACGGACCGGATGGCTGGCAGCATCTGGCCCGGCCGTTGACGCTGTTCCTGCTCGATTTCCTGTCGGGCCGGCAGTACGGACGCTATCGGGTCTCGCTGGGCCAGGGGGTGCAGGGCTTCCTGGATTTCGGCGGGGCCGGCATGTTCCTGATGCTGGAACGCATCCAGGATTCGTTCGATCCGATCGGCAAGTGGCGGGGCCAGACCTTCTGGTTCCGCCGGCAGAGCCACCAGGTGCTGCTGTCGGTCGGCTACGGTGCCGACGAGCACTATCTGGAAGAGCTTCTGCCGCTGCTGCGGGAGCACCTCGCCGAGCACGGGCTGGCGAGCGCCGGCACCGCCGGTTAGAGCATCTTATCCGTGTCCGAACGGCCGCAGGATGCTCCAACTCTCCCATTGAAGAGCAAGATTTGGACAAGAGGGTGAGTTGCCCTCATGTCATCTTGCTTTAGGCGTTCAGGCCGCGGGCCAGGCTCGGCATGTCCAGCGGCAGGAACCCGTAATGCTTCAGCCAGCGCAGATCGGCGTCGAAGAACGTGCGCAAGTCCGGGATGCCGTATTTCAGCATCGCCGGCCGCTCGATCCCCATCCCGAAGGCGAAGCCCTGGTAGCGCGTGCTGTCGATGCCGCACATCTCCAGGACCTTGGGATGCACCATCCCGCAGCCCAGGATCTCCAGCCAATCCCCGTGATTGCCGAGCTTGAGCTCGCCGCCCGTGCGGGAGCAGCCGATATCCACTTCCGCCGACGGTTCGGTGAACGGGAAGAAGCTCGGCCGGAACCGCAGCGGCAGATCGTCGATGCCGAAGAACGCCCGGCAGAACTCCACCAGGCAGCCCTTGAGGTGGCCCATATGGGTCGCCTCGTCGATCACCAGCCCCTCGATCTGATGGAACATCGGGGTATGGGTCATGTCGTAGTCGGACCGGTAGGTCCGCCCCGGACAGACCACGCGGATCGGCGGCGTGCCGCCGACCATGGTGCGCACCTGCACCGGGCTGGTATGCGTGCGCAAGACCCGGGCCGTGCCGTCCTGGGCATCGGGCAGGTAGAAGGTGTCGTGCATCTGCCGCGCGGGATGCTCGGGCGGCATGTTGAGCGCGGTGAAGTTGTGGAAATCGTCCTCGATATCCGGCCCTTCGGCCACCTCGAAGCCCATATCGGCGAAGATGGCGATCATCTCGTCGATGGTCTGGCTGATCGGGTGGATGCGGCCGACGGGCCGGGGCCGGATCGGCAGGCTGACATCGACCCGCTCGGCCTCCAGCCGCGCGGCCAGCGCCGCCTGGGCCAGTTCGGCCTTGCGCGCCTCCAGAGCGGCGGCCACGGCGTCCTTGACGGCGTTGAGGGCCTGACCGGCCTCCCGTCTTGCGTCGGGGTCGAGCCCGCCGAGCCGTTTCATCTGCCCGGTGATGCGGCCTTTCTTGCCGAGGGCCGAGACGCGTACGGCTTCGAGCGCGTCCAGCGTGTCGACGGCGGCGACCGCGGCCAGGAGATCGGCCTCGAGCGTGTCGGCGGCGGGGATCGGCGTGGTCATCGGGAGGCGTCGCGCAGGTCGGAAGGGCAATTGCCCTAGATCATCGACACTGCCGCCGCGGCGTCAACAGATGATAGGTGGGAAGGTGCCGCCCGCATCCCGGAGGGTTGGCGCCCGATCCCGCACGGCCAGCCGACCCTCCCTGACGGAGAACCGGACCCCCGTCCGATGAGCCCCGACACCCGTCCGCCTTGCGGTCCCGGCCGCTGGAGCCCGGAACCCGGTCCGGCCGAGCCCCGCGACCTGTGCACCGATTGCGGCGTCTCCCGCACCGACGACCCAAAGCGCTGCGGCCGGGCCTGCCAGTTCATCCAGCCCGACTACGACCGTTGGGAGCGTGCGGTGCATGGCCGCACCCGCGATCCCGACCGGCCGGACGAACTGCATTTCGGCCCCTATCGGCGGATGCTGCGGGCCCGCTTGACGGCCCCCCGAAACGGCGCGCAGTGGACCGGCATCACCACCCGGATCGCCGAGAAGCTGCTGGAGACCGGGGCGGTCGATGCGGTCCTGACCATGGCGCCGGCGGCCGACGACCGTTGGCGTCCGGTCCCGGTGCTGGTGACCGACCCGGCGGAGCTGGCCGGCTGCCGCGGGATGCGGATGGGCTATGCGCCGCTGCTGTCGTTGCTGGAGCCGGCGCGCGATCTCGGCCACCGGCGCCTGGCGGTGGTCGGCATCCCGTGCCAGGTCTACGCCTTGAGGGCGCTGGAGGCGGAACTCGGGTTCGAGCGGCTGTACGTGATCGGCACCCCGTGCTCGGACAACACCACGACCGAGAAGTTCCACCGCTTCCTGGAACTTCTGTCCGATCGCCCGGAGACGATCACCTATCTCGAGTTCCGCGCCGACTACCATGTCGAGCTCAGATTCGCCGACGGTCGCGTCAAGACGATCCCGTTCCTGAAGCTGCCGTTCGCCAAACTGCCGGCTGACTTCTTCCCGCTGACCTGCCGGACTTGCGTCGACTACACCAACGTCCTGGCCGATATCACCGTCGGCTATATGGGCGGCCAGGGCGACCAGTGGCTCCTCGTGCGCAACGACCGGGGGGAGGAGCTGGTGGACCTGCTGGGTGCGGAGCTGCACGCCGAAGCACCCGGCACCGCCGGCAAGCGCGACGCGGCCGTCAAGGGCTTCCTGGTCAATGTCCAGCGCGCGGCCGGCGGCCTGCCCTTGCGTGCGATGCCGAACTGGGTGCGGCCGTTCGTCGCCTGGTTGCAGCCGCGCATCGGCCCGCGCGGGCTCGAATTCGCCCGCGCTCGGGTGGAGATGAAGGCGATCGAAACCGTGGTCCATCTGGAGCGGGAAGAGCCGCGGCGCGCCCGCTACATGATCCCCGGCCATGTGTGGCGCCTGGTCGCGCGCTACGGCCTGAGCCCCGGCAACACTCAAGGACGGCCGAAATCGTGAACCGCCCCGGGGCTGGACGGCAGCGATCCGGCCCCTATCCTTGGCGGCTGCAGCACCGCCTGTCCGGGCGCGGCGGCCCCCCTGGATCGGCCACCGGGAGCGGGATGGCGGTTAGATGCGATCGCTCGAGGATCCCTTGTCCGCCCGAACCGGCGGTGCGGGCGGGCAGGCCTGCTTGTCAACACGGACGGAGGTTCGAACATGCGCCAGCCGACCCGACTCCTGACCTTCATGGGCAGCCATGCGCTGGCCGGGGCGCTCGGCGCCTTGGTCATCCTGACCGCGATCCTGGTGACCGATATCGGTCATCTCGGCACCTTGGTGTTCGGCGGCGGCACGATCGAATGGGTGGCGCTGAGCCTGCTGGCCTCCGGCATGGTGGTGACCTTCTCCTCGGTCGCGATGGCGGTGGGCGTGTTCAGCCTGGCCCAGGGCCCGCAACGGGTGCTGACGGCCGAGGACGAGGCGGAACTCGCCGCCGACGGCCGAGCGCCGACCGGGCCGGGCCGGCATCGGCGACAGGACGGTGCGGACCGTCCTGGAGCATCCTGCGTCCGAACGGACGCAGATAAGAGGCTCTAACTCTTTGATCTGGAGCAGGATGACGTGAAGGTGACCCGCCTTCATGTCTGAATGCCGTTCTTCAAGGTTATGGCAAGAGCGGGATTCAGACGTCATGCGCGATCGCGAGAGCGATCGCCCCTAACGCCATCCCGCTCTACGGGAGCAGATCACCGAGGTTCAGGGTGACCTCGTCCTCGGTCCAGGCAATGCCGTCCTGAACCAGGCGGAGCGTGATCTGATGATCCGCGACCGTGTCCGGGGAGATCGGCAGGTCGAGCGGCAGACAGGCCTGGTCCCCCGGCGGCACGACGAACGGCAGCGGGACCGAAAGCGCCGTCTCGCCGGGGTCCGGTCCGCGCCGCGGTGCGATGCGGCCTTCCAGCACCACTGCGAACGCCCCGTTCGGGCCGGCCGCCCCGGACCAGGCAACCGGTGAGTGGTTTTCGACCCATACCGACAGCCGGATGGGGCCGTCCTCGCTCGTGGAAGACAGCGGATCGGGGGTGCGCAGCCGATAGCGGCGGTCGCCCGGCGGGACGATCGCCGCAAGACGGGTGCGGCCGAGATCGGTGAGCCCCGGGTAGAGCTGGGGCCGCGCCGGCCGGTACACGCGATACCAGTCGTCGGTCAGGACGATCTCGGCCAGCCGGTCGGCGCTGGCGGCCCAGTCCGGCCAGACGGTGCCCGACGAGGGGGGGGCGCCGCGCCCGCTTCCCCCCTCGGCAAGGAAATCCCGGATCGTTTGCGCCAGGGCTGCAGCGCTGCCGGGCTCGAACAGCCGCAGGCCGACCGCGCCGTGCCCGACCTCCCGGAACACCGGCAGGTCGCTGACGATGGCGGGCTTGCCGAAATGCCCGGCCTCGACGATCGGCAGACCGAAGCCCTCGGCGTGGGAACAGGCCAGAAGGGCCGTCGCCCGGCGATAGTGGCAGGCCAGCTCCGCGTCGCTCACCTGGCGATGCCAGGCCAGCCGGCGGCCGGCCTCGGGATGGCCGTCCAGCCGCTCGGCCAGGGTACCGGTCGACCAGCCGGGCTTGCCGACGATGTCCAGCCGGACCTCGAGCCCGGCGGCCCAGAGCGCTTCGAACGCCCGCAACGCCACCCAGTGACCCTTGCGCGGCTCCACCGTCCCGACCATCAGGAAGGTGGCCGGGCCGTCGGTATCGGCGCCGCCGGCTTCTGGCCCCGGCACGCCCTCGCCATCGGCGAAGTCCGCCCCCAGCGGCCAGTAGCCGATCTTCATCGCGTGCGGGTAGCCCATCGCGTCGAGCAGACGGTGGAACTCGTCCGCCACGGCGCGGGAGATGCACACGAACCCCGTCGAGTAGGTCAGGGCCGATTTCAACCATGCCGTGAAGATCTCCGGCATCCCGCCTGCGCACATCGCCGGCATCTTCAGGGGAACCAGGTCGAACAGGCAGGAGATGACGTCGATGCCCCGGGCCCGGGCCTCCCGCAGCCGGCGACGATGGATGTTCTGGAACTCCCAACTGCTGTCCAGCATCAGCAGCCGGTCGTTCGGCCGGCACAGCCAGCGCCGATCCTCGGCCTTCAGGCGGGCTTCGTCCCCCCAGGCGGGGCTGAGGTACCAGCCGTCGGTATCGTCGCAATAGACATAGCCGATCTCCCAGTCCCGGCGGCGGGCAGGGCTCGCCAGCCCGGGGCAGATCTTGGTGACCACCCGCTGGATGCCGGTCTTGTGGTCGTTGCGCAGGGTCGAGGTCGCATCCACGATCAGCCGTGGCGGTCCGGGTTCCGGCGGTTCGGCACAGGCCATCAGCGTCGGCGCGAGGGCCCGATCGGTCCGGCGAGGGACGGCCGTGGCGATATGGGGGGCGATCCGTGCCCTGAGCGCCGGCCTGTCCTGGACGGGCCGGTCGGCGGAAGCCAGGTTCGCGAACACCGCGGCGGCCCGCTGCGCCGAACCGGCAAAGCTGTGCCGTTCGAGGGCCCGTCGCGCCGCCCGTTCCACGATCGACGGATCGAGCCGGCCGGCCAGCACCTCGGCCAACCGGTCGGCCAGATCGGCAGGGGACCGGGGATCGAACAGCAACCGCTCCTCGCCGACGACTTCGGGGATTGCCCCGCCGTTGGAGGCGACCACGGCCGTACCGCACGCCAAGGCTTCCAAGGCGGTCAGGCCGAACCCCTCCATCAGGCTGGGCTGGACCAGGGCCGCCGCACCGCGGTAGAGCCGGACCAGGGTCTCGTCGTCGACGGTGTTGAGCAACACCAGCGCATCGCGGCGCAGGCCATGGCCTTCCCAGCGGCGGATGAGCTGCTGTTCCAGCGCCGCCGGGTGGTCGCCCGCGAGCACCAGCTTGACGTCCCGGGCGGTGGCTGCCGGCAGTCGCGGCCAGGCGTCGATCAGCGTGCCGACATTCTTGCGGGCGTCCAGCCCGCCGACATAGAGCGCGTAGCGCCCCGGGACCGGCGGCGGCCGGTCGTCGCCGGGGCCCAGCGCCTGGATCCGTTCGCGCACGGAGGCCGACAGCCCTTCGCCGATCGCGGTGGCCGGAACCCCCGGCACCAGATCTCGTGCCTCCCGGGCGGAGAACTCCGACACGCCGAGGATCGCATCGAAGCCCCGATGGCTTTCGAGCCGGCGGTAGTAATAGCGCCGCAGGTCGTCGTCGGTCAGATAGGTGTCGGCGAAACGGTGCGGGATGGCATCGTGGAACACCGCCACCACCGGCATCGACAGCGCCGGGTGGGGCAGCAGCGGGACGGCCGGATCGGCTTGCCCCTCGAACGGGCTGGGCGACAGCGCGATGTCCGGTCCCAGGCAGTTGACGTGGTGGACCAGCGCCAGATGGGCCAGGGCGCGGGGGCCGTCGAGGCCGGTCGCCGCCTCCCCGCCGTCGACGCGGGCGTGCCAGAGATGGATGTGATCGCGGCCGACGACCGGCTCCAGCAGGCCGCGGGCTTCGATCGCCTCGTGCCCCATATCGGCGTTGAGGGACACCAGGATCCGGTCGATCTCCGGCCGGTCGGCCAGGGCGCGCAACAGCTCGATCAGGAACCGGCCGATACCGCGAAGCCGGCTCGCCGTCTGCAGCGACTGGCAATCGACCCATACCCGCATGCGCCCTCATCCCCCGTCCCGCCACCACCGCCGGAAGCCGCCGTCCGCAGACCGCGCTGGGGGCCATAGCAGAGCGGCTGCCGGGTGGCGACCGGTCCCGGGCGATCGGCGCAACGCGGGCCGTCGGGTCGGCCGTCAGTCCAGCCGGAAGACCTCGACCGGCGCGTGGCGTCCCCGGACCGCGTGGGGGCCGATCGATTCCGCGCGGAACTCCGAGGGGATCCGGTCGGCGGTGTCGGCGCTCATCAGGACCGTCACCTCACGGTCGCCGGCGAAGCTCTTGCCCAAGGTCTCCAGCCGGCTGCAGGTGTTCACCGCATCGCCGACGATGGTGTAGTTCATCCGCCCCGGTGCGCCGATATTGCCGATCACCACGGCCCCGGTATGGATGCCGATCCGCAGGCGGAGCGGCCGTTTGCCCTGGGCAGCACGGGTCCGATTGTCCTCCTGCACCGCCAGCGCGATGCCGAGCGCCGCCCGGCATGCCCGCTCCGCGTGGTCCTTCTGGCGGTCCGGGGCATTCCAGAACGCCATCAGCCCGTCACCCATGAACTTGTCGATCGTGCCGCCTTCCGATTCCACGCTGGCGGCCAGCAGGCCGAAATGATGGTTCAGCAGGGCCGCCGTCTCGGCCGCCGGCAGGTCCTCGACCGAGGCGGTGAAGCCCTGGATGTCGGTGAACAGGACCGTCACCTCGCGCTCCACGGACCGCACGTTCTCCCCCCGCTCCTTTCGGAGCAGGCGCTTGACCAGGGTGCGCGGCAGATAGGTCTCCAGCCACACCAGCCCGGTCAGCATCCGGTTGAACGCGCGGGCCTGCTCGTCGAGTTCGGTAAACCGGCTGCGCGACAACGGCTTGACGTCGCCGAACTCCAGCTCCGCGATGCTGGCGGCGTCGGCCGCCAGGTGCCGGATGGGCTTGCCGATCGACTTGCCCAGCCGGATACCCAGAAGGACCGCGATCACCAGGATCGCGCTGCCCATGGCCGTCGACCCCGCCAGCCGGTCGAGCTGCTGATCGACCTCGCTGGACGGCAGATAGACACCGATCGTCAGCGGCACCGGCCCGTAGCCGTCGATCGGCCGGGTCATGGCGATGACGTCCTCACCCGCCGGGCTTTCGACTTCGACGGCGATGACGTCGCCGGTGATCTGCTTGGCGAGCGACCGGCCCGCGGCCAAGAGCGGCAGGATCGGATCGCCGATCGCATCGATGCCGGGCAACGGGTCTTCCGGCGTCTGCCCCGGCGGCACGCCGCGGCGCAGCGCCCGATGCGCCAGCACCCGGTCGTCGCCGTACAGAATGAAGGGCACGGCCGTGTCCACACCGATGTCGAGTTCATCGACAAAGCGGGAGAGGTCGCGCGTGGTCACCGCGACGATCAGGCTTCCGATCACGGTCCCCGCCGGGTCGCGGGCCAGCCGGCGGATGTTGACGGCGGCCGTGCGCTCCTCCCGCACCAGGACGACCTCTCCCCATGTGTTGGCATGCGGGTCGGACAGAAGCGGTGCCATTTCC
The DNA here is from genome assembly GCA_028281265.1 of Alphaproteobacteria bacterium. Classification (GTDB taxonomy): domain Bacteria; phylum Pseudomonadota; class Alphaproteobacteria; order DSM-16000; family Inquilinaceae; genus JANQKE01. Next base: position 16,528 of record JANQKE010000199.1, read on the forward strand.
GTCGTCCGGATATGGGCCGGGACGTTGTGGACCCCGACGAAAGACCGCAACCCCTCCGATGTCCGGCCGACGCCCTGCATCGTGCCGTCCGTCTCCGCCAGCAGGATGGCGACGATCTCCGGCGTGGTCTGCAGGACGGCCAGGAACGTGGCGTCCCGCGCGGCCGCGTCGGTCAGATCGAGATCACCGGCATCGATCAGCCGGCCGATGCCGTCGATGGCCGTCTCGGCCGGTTCCAACTGGTCGCGCAGTCGGCTTTCGATCAGATCGAGGGTCAGGTTCGAGCGTTCGCTGAGCAGCTCGAACGTGTTCTCCCGGTTGGCTCCGGCGACCAGGATGAGCACCGCCGCCACGGCGATGAACACCAGGCTGCCGATGCCCCCGGCCAGAGCCAGCGTGATCGGGACCGTGAAGCGCCGCTTGCCCGCCCCGTCGCCGCCTTTCGGGTCGAGCGGCTCTGCCCGCGGCGGCGGCGCGGGCCGCTCGTCGTGACGGGGCCGTTCAAGCGTATCGGCTCGGTCGTCGTCGCCCAGTGGCACGGGCCCGGCTCCGGTCAATCCGCCTTGGGGAGCATCCGGCCCAGCGGGCGGCCCCCGCACAGGTGGACGTGCAGGTGCGGGACCTCCTGGTGGCCGTTGGCCCCGACATTGGCGAGGATGCGGTAGCCGTCTTCGGCCACCCCCAGCTCCGCCGCCAGACGGCCGAGCGCCCGGATCAGAGCGGCGATTTCGGCGTCCGACGCGGTGGCGGTGAAATCGTTGACCGAGACATAGGCGCCCTTGGGGATCACCAGCACGTGCACCGGGGCCTGCGGGTTGATGTCGTGGAACGCCAGGACATGATCGTCCTCATAGACCTTGGTGCACGGGATCTCGCCGCGGAGGATCTTGGCGAACACGTTGTCGGGATTGTAGCTCATACGCCGCCTCTGCTCGCCCGGAAGCGCGCCGGGCGTTGAGTTGGGTGGGTCGATCGGCCCCAGCCCACCATGCGCGGACCTTGGGACGTTTACGGTATCGGTCCGTCCGAGACTGTGATCGGGCTCACTTTTCCGCCCGGCCGGCCTTCTCCACAAGCCCGCTCACGCCGTCCCGGGCGGCCAGGCGGGCCCAGACATCGGCCGGGGCGACCTCGCGGGCGGCCCATAGCACCAGCAGATGATAGAGCAGATCGGCCGATTCCGCAGCCAGATCCTCGGCCGGGCCGCCGACCCCCGCGATCACCGCCTCGACCGCTTCCTCGCCGACCTTCTGGGCGATCTTGGGGATGCCCTTATGGAACAGCCTGGCCGTGTAGCTCGTGTCCGGGTCGGCGTGCTTCCGCTCCGCGATGGTGCGGGCCAGCCGGTCGAGCACGCGGGCATCGACCTCGGACGCGCCGGGGCCTGCGGGCTCGGTGCTCACGCCGAGACCCTCCGGCGTGCCGGGTCGACCGGACGGACCGGGATGCCCGCGGCGGCCATCGCCGTCTTCGCCTCGGCGACCGAATGCCGGCCGAAATGGAAGATGCTGGCTGCCAGCACCGCCGTGGCGTGGCCGTCCCGGATGCCCTCGACCATATGTTCCAGCGTCCCGACCCCGCCTGAGGCGATCACCGGCACCGGCACCGCATCGGCCACCGCACGGGTCAGCGCGATGTCGAAGCCGGATTTGGTTCCATCCCGATCCATGGAGGTCAGCAGGATCTCGCCCGCGCCGTAATCCGCCATCCGCGTCGCCCAGGCGACGGCGTCGATCCCGGTCGGCACGCGGCCGCCATGGGTGAACACCTCCCACGTGCCCGGGCCGGTCTGCTTGGCGTCGATGGCGACGACGATGCATTGCACGCCGAATTTCACCGCCGCCTCGCGCACGAAGTCGGGGCGTTGGACGGCGGCCGTGTTGATCGACACCTTGTCGGCGCCGGCGAGCAGGAGCTTGCGGATATCCTCGATCGTCCGCACCCCGCCGCCGACGGTCAGCGGCATGAACACCTGCTCGGCCGTCGCCCGGACGACGTCGAAGATCGTCTCGCGATCGTCCGACGACGCGGTGATGTCGAGAAAGCACAGCTCGTCCGCGCCGGCGGCATCGTAGATCCGGGCCTGTTCCACCGGGTCGCCGGCATCGATCAGGTCGACGAAGTTGACCCCTTTGACGACCCGGCCGTCCTTGACGTCCAGGCAGGGGATCACGCGCATCTTCAGCATGGGCCGGGGCACCGTCCGTCGCGGGGGATCCAGGCGGGGCCGGTCGGGACCGACCGTTGACAGCCCGGGGCGGGACGGCACAACAAGAGCAAAGCCGCGGCGCCGTCAACCGGGGCGGCCGGCGCCGTCGCCCCGAACCCGGACCGGCGCCGAAGGCTCGTCTTGCGGTCCACCCCCCTTACCGCCCCCTGCCGCTATCGGGTTAGCGGTCGATTCGCCTGAGGACAGCCCCCATGGACAGCCTGATGACGTCGGCGATGGCGGGGACGCAGGCGCTGCTCGATCTCGGCGGGCCGGTGGTGGCGGTGTTGCTGGCGCTGTCCGTGCTCGGGGTCACGGTTGCCTTCGCCAAGGCGATCGGCTTCGTCGCCGCCGGCGTGTGGCGGAGCGGGATGCCGGCCGATTTCTGGGACCTGGCCGCCGCCGGACAGCCGGCGGCCGAAGCCGTCCTGGCCGGCCGGCGCGATCCGGTCGCCGAGATGCTGGCGGCCGGCCTGGCGGCGGCCGCCCAGACCGGCAAGACGGAACGGATCGCCGACGCGATGGAGGCAACCGCCCTGGGCCGGCTGAGCCGGCTCCGCGGCGGGCTGGGGCTGCTGGAGTTCATCGCGGGCGTCGCGCCGCTTCTGGGGCTGTTCGGGACCGTGCTGGGCATGATCGACGCCTTCCAGGCGATGGAAGCGGCCGGTGCCCGGGTCGATCCCGCGCTCCTGTCCGGCGGCATCTGGGTGGCGCTGCTGACCACCGGGGTCGGCCTTGCGGTGGCGATGCCGATGATGGCGGCACATGCGCTGCTCGACGGTGCCGTCCGGGGCGTGTCCGACCGGATGGAGGCGGCGGCCAGCCGGTTGCTGGCGGGCGTTCCGCAGACCGTTGGTCAGGCCGCGGGACCGCCGGCCGAGCCGCCCGCGCCCTCGTCGGCACCGGGTCCTCGCTTCGGCCCGTCCCGCACACCGAGCCTGGGCGGTTGGAAGCAGGCGGGCGGCGGTGCCGCCGACCCGACAGCCGCCCCCCGGCCGGACGGGCTGGTGGCGCGGCGGGACTGACCGATGCTGCGGCTTTCCCGTCCACGGCGGCGCACCCCGACGGGCCTGACGGCGCTGATCGATGTCGTGTTCATCCTGCTGTTCTTCTTCATGATCGCCAGCCGGCTCGACCAGCCGGCGGCGCTGACCCTGCTGGCGCCGGGGGCCGCCGACCCCGCCGACCCGACCCCGCGGGCGGTCGAAGCCGTCCTGTCGCCGACCGGCCTTACGGTGGCCGGCCGCGGTGTCACCCTGGCGGCGCTGGTCGGCCTGTCCCCCGACCGACCGATGGTGCTGACCGTCACCGACCCGGTGATGCTGGCGGATCTGGTGGCGGTGCTGGACGGGCTGGCCCGAGGCGGCCGGGCCGGCGTAACCGTGCGTCGGGCCGGCGTGACCGAGCGTCGGGCGGGCGGGCCATGAGACGGCGGCGCCTGCGTGCCGAGCGCCGGCCGTCGCCCGCCACACCGGTGCTGCCGCTGGTCAACATCGCGTTTCTGTTGCTGGTTTTCTTCCTGCTCGCCGGCCGGTTGGCCGATCCGGCGCCGTTTCCGGTGACCCTTCCCACCGCCATGACGGCCGCGGACCGGCAGGGCGACGCCGCCGGATCCGCCGCGACCGTCGCCACCGCCCACATCGCCGCCGACGGGACTGTCGCCTGGAACGGTGAGGCGATGCCCTCGGTCGCTGCGATCGCCGTGCCCGCGACCCTGCGGACCCTGCGGATCGAGGCGGATCGCGCGAGCCCCGCCGGCCTCAGCCTGGAACTGATCGAGCACGCCCGGGCCGCAGGCGTTGCGACCGTGCACCTGGTCACCAGCCCGGTCGGCGCGGAGGAGGGCCGGTGATGAAGCCCGCCTTGCTCTGGCTGGCCGCCCTTGCGTTGGCCGTGACGCTGCATGCCGCGGCCCTGTCGAGCCTGCCGATCGTCGACAGCGGTGGCGGCGGCGGTGGCGGTGATGCCGGGGCCGGCGGGGCGATCCTGACCCTGGCTCTGGCGACGGGACGTGCGGATGGGGCGGAGGCCGACGCGGCGGAACCGGGCGCCGCGCCCGCGTCCCCGCCGCCGGGCGACGCCGAGCCCTTGCCCCGGCCGCCGCCTGCGGAAGCACCGGACCGGCCATCATCCGCCGTCATCGCGACGACCCCATCGCCGCGCCCGGCCGCGCCCGCATCCCCGCCGATGGTCCCGACCGCCGGTCCCCCGGCCGAGCCGGTGCCCGCAACCGTTTCGGAGGCCGTGTCCACCGACACCGTCGATCCTTCGGCAACCACCGATCCTTCGGCAACCGGGGTGACGGCCCGCCGGCCGCCGCTTCGGCCGCCGCTGCCGCCTGCCGTGCCGACGGGGTTCCGCCGCCCGGCCACGCCGCCGCCGCCCACCGCCCCGGCGACGGATACCGCCGGCCCGGCGCCGATCGCGCCAGCCGCGGCCGTGGTGCCGACCGAGGCGGACCTGGCGCCCGACGGGCCCGGTCGTGATGTCGGCCGGATGGCCGACGGCGCGGCGTCCGACGTACCGGGGGCCGGGGGTGCCGCCGGAGGCTCGGCCGCCCCGGAGGGCGGCGGCGGGTCAGCGGCGGCAGCCCCCGGCCTCGCCGACTACCTGTCCGCTGTCGCCGCCCATCTCGACCGCGTGCACCGCTACCCGCCCCAGGCCCGCAGCCGGAATCTGCGGGGCACCGCACGCTATGTCCTGACCATTGCCGCTGACGGTACGCTGATCGAACGGCGGCGGGTGACGAGTGCGGGGCATCCCTGGCTCGACCGGGCGGCCGAGGCGACCCTCGACCGGGCCTCTCCGTTCCCGCCGCTGCCGCCGGAGCATGGCGACCGGCTCACGATCACCGTGCCGCTGCGGTTCGAGCTGCGTTAGATTACCCTGCGTTCGGATGGACTCATCTGAATTCAGGGTGATCGACGTCAAAGAGGGAGAGCCTCTTATCTGCGTCCGTTCGGACCCAGGATGCTCTGATTATCTGCGTCCGTTCGGACCCAGGATGCTCTGATGCGGTTTCATCTCCCCAGCGCGATGCCTTCGCGCCGGGGATCGGCCCCGCCGATCAGACCGTCCGCGGTCACCCGGATGGCGTGCAGGCCGGATGTGAGGTCGCGCAGGTTCACGCTGTGCCCGCGCGCCTCCAGCGCCGCGGCGAACGCCTCCGCCGAGGTGCCGGCCTCCACATCGGTGCCGCCGTTGCGGTTGACGATGTGCGGCAGGTCCAACGCGGCCTGCACGTCCATCTCCCAATCCAGAATGGCGACGATCGATCTGGCGACATAGGGAATGATCCGGCTGCCGCCCGGTGAGCCGATCACCAGCGCCACCGCCCCCTCCTCATCCAGCACGATCGTCGGCGCCATCGACGACCGCGGCCGCTTGCCGGCCTCCACCCGGTTGGCGACCGGCCGGCCGTCCCGTTCCGCGGCGAAGGAGAAGTCGGTCAACTCGTTGTTGAGCAGGAACCCGCCGACCATCAGGTTCGAGCCGAAACCGCTTTCGATCGTCGTTGTCAGCGACACCGCGTTGCCGTCGCCGTCGATGATCGACACATGGCTGGTGCCCGGCAACTCCAGGCCCTCATGGGTCGACCACAGCGCGGCCTCGTCCCAGGGCGGGTTGCCGGGGGCGACCGGCGTCTCCAGCGCCGCGTCGAGGCTGACATGCTGGGCGCGGACCGTCAGATAGGCGGGGTCGAGCAGGCCGGCGGGCATCCGGACGAAGTCGCTGTCGGCCATGTAGAGGCCGCGGTCGGCGAAGGCGAGCTTGGCCGCCTCGGCGATCAGATGCCAGCTATCGACGCTGTCCGGCCCCATCGACGGGAGATCGAAATGGCCCAGGATGCCCAGCATCTGTCCGACGGTGAGCGCACCGGAGGAGGGGGGGCCCATCCCGCAGACGTCATAGCCGCGATAGGCGGCGCAGACGGGCGCCCGCTCGATCACCCGGTAGGCGGCCAGATCCTCCCGGCTCAACAGCCCCGGATTGCCCTGGGCGCCTTGCACGGTCGCGACGATCGCGTCGGCGACCGGGCCGTCGTAGAACACCGCCGGCCCCTGCTCGGCGATCAGGCGAAGCGTCCGGGCGAAGGGTTGGTTGGTGCGGACATCCCCGACCGCCAGCGGCTCGCCGCCCGGAAAGAAGTAGTCCCGTGCGGGCTGATAGGTCCGAAGCCGCTCGGCCCGGCTGCCGGTGAGCATCCCGGCCAGGCGGGGGGAAACCGTGAACCCCCGTTCGGCCAGGTCGATGGTGGGTTGCAGCAGGTCCGCCCAATCCAGCGTGCCGTACCGCTCATGCGCCTGGGCCATCAGGGCGAGCGTGCCGGGGGTGCCGACCGACCGGCCGCCGACGACCGCATCCCAGAAGCCGAGCCGTGCACCGTCCTCGTCCAGGAACAGGTCGCCACCGGCCGCCAGCGGCGCGGTCTCCCGCCCGTCGAGGGTCAGCAGCGCGTCTGCCGCGGCGTCGTAGTAGACCAGGAACGCCCCGCCGCCGATGCCGGAGGATTGCGGCTCGACCAGGTTCAGCATCATCTGCACGGCCACCATGGCGTCGACGGCCGTGCCGCCGGCCGCCAGTACGTCGTAGCCCGCCTGGACCGCCACCGGGTTGGCCGCGGCCACCATGAAGTCTTGCGCGACCACCGAGGCCCGGGCCGGGGCCGTTCCGGTCGCCCCTTCCGGCTGTAGATCCATCTGGGCGTATGTCGGAGCCGCCATGGCGAGCGCCGTCATCGCCGAGCCGGCGAGGAGGCCGGCCCTGAGTATCCGGTTGATGGTCATGGCCGGGTGTCTCCCTGAAGTGTTCGAGACCCCCAGTGTCGGATGCGGAAGCCTTGGGTGTCCAGCGGACACCGCCGTCCGAGCGGCACCGTCCGACCCGTACCCGGCTATGCGGCAGGCCGTGTGCGGTCCGTCAGCACCGATCGGGGCTCGGGCCGATCGTCCGGTACCAGTAGCGGTAGGCGGTTTCGAACCCCAGGCGGCGATACAGGGCCAGCGCCGGCGCGTTGGTCTCCTCGACGCTGAGCAGGGCCTGGGCGGCCCCGGCCCGGGCCGCCCAGGCCAACAGGGCGCGGGTCGACCGCTGTGCGATGCGCCGGCCGCGATGGGCGGGATCGGTGATGATCTGGGCGAGATAGGCGGTGTCGCCGTCCACCGCGATCAGGCCGAAGCCGATCGGCGCCCCTGTCTCATGCCGCACGATGGCGGTCGCGACCGGTCCCGGAATGGTCTCCACGATGCGGGTCATCGCCGCGGTCTCGGCCGCATCGTAGCCGCACAGGCCGGCATAGACCGCCTGCCGGCCGGCCTGGGCGCCGGCGGCGAGTTCGACGCCGGTGCCATCGTCGCCATCGTCATCGTCCCGGATGGCGGACAGCGGCAGGACCATCTGCAGCGTCGGGTCGACCGAACGGTACCCGGCGTCGGCCAGTATCCGGTCCACGCCGGCGCCGCATAGCGGGGTCACGCGGACGATCGCCGGCAGGCGGGCGGCCCCGTAGACCGCCTCGATCCGGCCTCGCTGGGCGTCCGACAGATCCCGGTCCGCGGTGACGGCGGTGGCCGAGTTGGCACGGCTGGAGTAGCCGTCGGCCAGGCGGACCAGCCAGCCGTCCATGACGATCTGCCGGGTTGCGGGCCAGCAGGTCAGCAGCGCGTCCTCGAGCCGGGCGACGGTGTCGATCGGCACGCCGGTGCCGAAACCGCCCGCCGGTGATGCCGTGTGCACGCTTCAGCCCTCCCCGGCCTGTTCGAGGTCGACGCGTCCAGTGAACACGGCCGTCCACGGGCCCGTCATCAGCACATGTCCGTCGGTCTGCCGCCAGTGCAGGGTCAGTTCCCCGCCGTCCATACGGGTGCGCACCCGGCGATCGACCAGGCCCCTGCGCATGGCCCCGACCGCACCGGCGCACGCACCCGATCCGCTGGCCCGGGTGATGCCGACCCCGCGCTCCCACACCCGTTGGCGGAGACGGGCGCGGTCCAGCACCTGCACGAACTGCACGTTGGTCGCCTCTGGATAGAGCGGATGGTGTTCGACGGCCGCGCCGATGCCGGCGACATCGACCGCCTCGGCCGTGTCGACGATGAACACCGCATGCGGGTTGCCCATGCCGACGGCGACCGGGTCGTCGAGCCCGCCCGCGCGGATCGGCAGGTGCAGGGTGTCCATCGGCCGGGCGAGCGGGATGTCCTGCCAGTCGAGCCGGGCCGGCCCCATATCGACCTCGATCAGCCCGCCGCCCGCATCCCGCGCCGGCAGCAGGCCCGAGATCGTTTCCACCGCGACCGCCTGGGCACCGGTCTCCGCCATCACCAGCGCGGCAACGCAGCGGGTCGCGTTGCCGCACGCCCCGGCTTCGGATCCGTCGGCGTTGTAGATGCGCATGAAGACCGTCGCCGCGGGATCGGTCGGCCGTTCCAGCACGATGAGCTGATCGCAGCCGATACCCCAACGCCGGTCGGACAGCCGGGCGACCGTCCGTCGGGTGAGGTCCGGTCGTCCGGTGCGGCCGTCGACGATCACGAAATCGTTCCCCAGGCCATGCATCTTGCGGAAGTCGAGGATCATGCGGCGACGGTACCGGGCGGCCGCCGCCGGTCACAACCTGCGGTGCGGACATGGCCGGGCCGCGGCCGCCCCGGGGGGCGGTGGCCGCCTCAGAGCTTCGGGCGCCCCATGACGGATGACAGGTCCACCTCCGTCAGATCCGCGCCGCCGAAGTCGCAGTCATCGACCTGAGCGGCCTTGAGGTTCGCCTGGGTCAGATTGGCCTCGGCGAGGGTGCAGCCGCGCAGATCCGCCCGCGTCAGGTCCGCATAAGCCAGGTTGGCCCCGCTGAGGTCGGCCTGTCGGAGGTCGCATTCGAACAGCCGGCTGCGCATCAGGTTGGCTTTCCAGGACATCGTCGCCGCCCCGCTGATGGCGACGGGTGTCATGCGGACGGCGACCAGCTTGGCGCCGCTCAAGGTCGCACGCTGCAAGTTCGCACCCCGGAGATCGGCCCTGGTCAGATCGGCCTCTCGGAGATCGGCGAGGCTCAGATCGGCCATCGCGAGCTGTGCCCCGCGGAGATCCGCCTGCCGCAGGCTGGTGCAGCGCATCACCACCGCCGACAGCGCCGCGCCCGACAGCTCGATCTGGCGGAGATCGAGCTCGCTCAGATCTGCACGCTTGCCGTCCCTGCCGTTGGATTTCACCCAGCGGAGATGTCGGCGGAGCACATCTTCCAGCGGCTGATCGAGGCTGTTGGCCGACCGCAGCAGCCTGGCGGTCGACAGGTCGACGCCGTCGAAAGTGTAGGGCTCGAAGAGCGCGCCGACCAGGTTCGTCCCGGCGAGTGTGACCCGTTCGACGGTCACGCCGGTCAGGTCCGCGCCGGCCAGGGTGACGCCGGTCAGGTCGGCCCCGGTCAGGTCCGCACCGACCAGGGAGCAGCCGGTCAGGTCGGAATTCGACAGATCGCATCGGATCAGCTTGGCGTTGTGCAGAATCGCGTCCGACAGATCGGTCTGCTGGCAGACCGCATTGGTCATCCGGGCGCCGGTCAGGTTGGCGCCGTTGAGCTTGGCGGTCGAGACCACCGTCTTCGTGACTTCGTAGCTCACCGGCTTGAGTTCGCCGTCGTCGCCGTTGGCGATCATGACCCCGTCCCGGAGGTCGGTTTCGATCATGATCGCTTCGGTCAGGATCGCGCCGCTGAGGCAGGCCCCGCGCATGTCCGCCCGGCTGAGCTCCGAGCCGGTCATGTCGGCCCGGCGCAGATCGGTCGAGTAGAAGTTGCAGCGGTTCAGCGTGCAGCCGCTGAGGTTCGCCCCCTCGAACTTCGAGCCGGAGAACTCTGCGTCGGACAGGTCCGCTCCGCGGAAATCAAGCCCCGACAAGTCCATCATGACCAGCTTCGCACGATCGCCGCCGGTACGCCGGACAAACTGCTGGTGGTGAGCAAGCACCTGATCCAGTTCCGCCTGAGTCAGTGGCGTGCGTTGGATAAACGTGTCTTCGTGAGGCGAGCGCGGCATCGACAAATGAAAGCGGTTTTCTTGAGCGGCGTGGTCTCGATCTTGAGTTGAGGGGGCAAACAACTCGTTAATGCGTGCAGCACCCTTCGACCAAAAGTGTCGACGGAAACAAGTGCGTACGCGACCAATAGCCGGGTTGCGATCACCGTCCGGGTCCGACATTGACAAAGCCGGCAGCCCGGCGCACTCAATGCGACCCCATCGACGGGACGTGCATTTCGGTCCCGGTTCCGGTCCCCGGCCGCCAGTCCGCGAGTATCGCGCACTGGCGCGTTTTGCGTTGCGGCTCCGTGCAGCCGTCCCCACTCTTTTTTAGAGAGGAACGGCACCGGTGCAAAGGATGATGCGCGATGTTCGATAGTCTAAGCGGGCGGCTCGGCCAGATCTTCGAGGGGTTGCGCAAGCGCGGGGCCCTGACCGAGGCCGATGTCGGCGCGGCCTTGCGGGAGGTGCGCGTCGCCCTGCTGGAGGCCGATGTTGCCCTGCCGGTGGTCAAGACCTTCATGGCGGCGGTGCGGGAGCGGGCGGTCGGCCAGGAGGTGCTGCGCTCGGTCTCCCCCGGCCAGCAGGTCATCAAGATCGTCCACGACGCGCTGGTCCATATGCTGCAAGGCGACGAGCCGTCGCCATCGCCCGGCGAAGCGCCGGTCAATCTCCTGGCCGAGCCACCCGCACCGATCCTCATGGTCGGCCTGCAAGGCTCGGGCAAGACCACCACCACCGGCAAGATCGCCAAGCGGCTCAAGGACAAGCACGGCAAGAAGGTGCTCATGGCCTCGCTCGACACCCGTCGGCCGGCCGCCATGGAGCAGCTCAAGGTTCTGGGGGAGCAGGCCGGGGTCGCGACCCTGCCGATCGTGCCGGGTCAGCAACCGGTCGACATCGCCAAACGGGCGATGCAGGCGGGCCGGCTGCAGGGCTACGACGTGGTGATGCTCGACACCGCCGGACGCCTGGCGATCGATGCCGAGCTGATGGCCGAGGTCGCGGCCGTCTCCAAGGCCGTCAACCCGTCGGAGACGCTGCTGGTGGTCGATGCGATGACCGGCCAGGACGCGGTCACCGTCGCCCAGAACTTCCAGCAGGCGGTGGGGGTCACCGGCATCGCCCTGACCCGGGTCGACGGCGACGCCCGGGGCGGGGCGGCGCTGTCGATGCGTGCGGTCACCGGCCGGCCGATCAAGCTGCTGGGCGTGGGCGAGAAGCTCGACGCGATCGAGCCGTTCCACGCCGACCGGATCGCCAACCGCATCCTCGGCATGGGCGACATCGTCAGCCTGGTCGAAAAGGCCGCCGAGACGCTCCAGCAGGAAGACGCGGAGAAGCTCGCCAAGAAGCTGCAGAAGGGCAAGTTCGATCTCGAGGACCTGCTCGGCCAGTTGCGCCAGATGCGGCGCATGGGCGGCATGAAGGGGCTGATGGGCCTCCTGCCCGGCATCGGCAAGATGCAAAAGCAGATGGCCTCGGCCAAGCTCGACGACCACCTGCTCAAGAAGCAGGAGGCGATCATCCTGTCGATGACGCCCAAGGAGCGGCGCAACCCCAATATCCTGCACGCCAAGCGCAAGATCCGCATCGCCAAGGGATCCGGCACATCGGTCCAGGAGATCAACAAGCTGCTCAAGAACTTCAAGGTGATGTCGGACACCATGAAGAAGATGCAGAAGGCCTCCAAGAGCGGGCGGCTGCCGCCGGAGATGGCCGGCGCCATGAACCAGCTCGGCGGTGCCGATATCGCCAAGGCGGCAGCCCAGTTGCCCGGCCTGGGCGGCGGCCCGGCCGGCGGGGGTGGCCTGCCGGGGCTTGGCGGCGGCGGTCCCGCCGGTCCCGCCGGTCCGGTCTCGGGCGGCCTGCCGCCCCTGGGTGCGAACGGCCTGCCGGCCTTCGGTGCCCCGCCGCCGCTGGTCGCCGATCCGCCGGCCGACATGCCCGGCCTGCCCGCCGCACCCGGCAAGGCCGACGACAAGGCCGTCAAACCCAAGCGCGGCGGTTTCGCCGGACTGTTCAAGAAGTAGCCGGGGCCGGCTGCCGACCCCGCGCCACCTCGTCCCATCCCAGGGGGGCCGACCGGCCCCGTTCATCGAAGAAGGACTGAACCCTACCCATGCCTACCGTGATCCGCCTGTCCCGCGGCGGGGCGAAGAAGCGCCCGTTCTACTCGATCGTCGTGGCCGACAGCCGCATGCCGCGTGACGGCCGCTTCATCGAGCGGGTCGGTACCTACAACCCGATGCGCCCCAAGGACGCCGAAGACCGGGTGGTCCTGAAGCCCGAGCGGGTGCAGGAATGGCTGGCCAAGGGGGCGAAGCCGTCGGATCGGGTGGCCCGGCTGATCGCCGCAGCGGGGATCGGCGACACACCCGCCATCCCGACCCAGACCAAGAAGCACCTGCCGGGCGACAAGGCTCTGGAGCGCCAGAAGGAGCGGGAAGAGAAGCTCGCCGCCGAGAAGGAAGCCGCCGAAGCGGCCGAGGCCGCCGAGGCGTGAGCCCGGTCCCCGGCCCGCTGCCCCGCGCCCCCGGCTGCCGCGGGCGCGGGCGGGCCGTCGGCCGGTACTGACCCGAGATGGCGACCGCTTCCGAGCCGAAGGGCCGGGTCTGCGTCGGGGTGATCGCGGGCCCGCACGGCGTGCGCGGCCTGGTGAAGATCACGAGCTTCACCGAGGACCCGGCGGCCGTGACCGCCTATGGCGACCCGACCGACGCGTCCGGCACCCGGTCCTTCCGCATCACCCTGCAATCGCGGGTGAAGTCCCAGTGGATCGCCCGCATCGACGGAGCGGCCGACCGGGACGCGGCGGAGCGGCTGCGCGGCGTGCGGCTGTATGTCGATCGCGCCGCCCTGCCGCCGCCCGAAGACGCCGAGGAGTTCTATCACGCCGATCTGATCGGCCTCAGGGCCGAGGCGGTCGACGGCAGCCCGGTCGGTACCGTCCGGGCGCTGTACGATTTCGGGGCCGGCGACATGGTGGAGATCGCCCGGCCGGGGGCGGCGGCCCTGATGCTGCCGTTCACCAGGGCGGCGGTGCCGGTGATCGACCTGCCAGGCCGGCGGATCGTGATCGACCCGCCGGCCGAGGCCGGGCCGGAAGCGGACGACACCATTGCCGGCAGCGGTTCGACACCGGGGGAGCCCGGCGCGTGACCGGGATCGATCCCCGTCCTCGGGCATCGGACCCGGCCGCGGCGCGGACCCCCTGGCGCGCCACCGTGGTGACCTTGTTCCCGGCGATGTTCCCGGGGCCGCTGGGGGTCAGCCTTGCGGGAAAGGCGCTGGCGTCCGGGCGCTGGCGGCTCGATACGCTGGACATCCGCGACTTCGCCCGCGATAAGCACCGGTCCGTCGACGACACCCCGTTCGGCGGCGGCGCCGGCATGGTGCTCAAGCCGGATGTGGTCGAGGCCGCCTTGTCGGCCGCGCGGGCGGCCGATCCGGCAGCGGCCGACCGACCGTTTGTCTACCTGTCCCCGCGGGGACGGGTGTTCGACCAGGCCCTGGCCCGGCACTGGGCCGCGGGCGCGGGGGTGGTCCTGCTCTGCGGCCGTTACGAAGGGGTCGACCAGCGGGTGCTGGACGCCCATGCGGCGGCGGAGGTCAGCCTGGGCGACTTCGTCCTGTCGGGCGGTGAACCGGCGGCGCTGGCGATGCTGGACGCGGTGGTGCGGCTGTTGCCCGGGGTGATGGGCAATCTCGGCAGTGCCGAGGAAGAGAGTTTTGGGGAGGCGATGGGCGGCACGCTGCTCGAGCATCCCCAATACACCCGGCCGGCCGTATGGACGGACGCTTTGGGCGTCGACCGTGCGGTGCCGGAACCGCTGCTGTCCGGCCATCACGCCCGCGTGGCGGCCTGGCGGCGGGCGGAGGCCGAGCGTGTCACCCGGGCCCGGCGCCCGGATCTGTGGCGACGGCACCAAGGCGACCAAGACCTCGGGCCGGCGTCCGGCGGGATCGATCCGGTCGAGCCCCCCTCAACGCAATGAAGACCAACAAGATTGTCCGTTGCGGACAGTGATAAGGAGAGTGTTCCGATGAACCTGATCGAGCAGATCGAAGCCGAACAGATCAAGACCCTGACCGAGCAGCGCGGTGTGCCGGAGTTCCAGCCCGGCGACACGGTGCGCGTGAACGTCAAGGTGGTCGAAGGCAACCGCGAGCGGGTGCAGGCCTATGAGGGCGTGTGCATCGCCCGCAAGAACGCCGGCATCAACTCCAACTTCACCGTCCGCAAGATCAGCTATGGCGAGGGCGTCGAGCGGGTGTTCCCGCTGTACAGCCCGCGGATCGACGGCATCCAGGTGGTCCGCCGCGGCCGGGTCCGCCGGGCGAAGCTGTATTACTTGCGTGACCGCCGCGGCAAGTCGGCTCGGATCGCCGAACGCCGCGACACCAAGGGCAAGGCCGCCAAGGCCGCAAAGGGTACCGGCTGACCGGCCTGGGCCCGGAGGCCTCGAAGGCGAGGAAGGAACCCCCCGGGCTCGCCGGCGGCCCGGGGGGTTTTTTCCGTGTGTGCCGCGCGGTCCGGCGCGAGGGGCGCCGTGCTGCAGACCCGGTCCGTTTCCGGATCGTCCTCGACCGCGCCGCTCCATCCGGGCCGGCTGTGATTGCCGGCTGAATTGATATTGGCATTATGTCGATAATTTATTGACGTCATTTCAGCGATCTGACAGCATAGTCGATGCCGAGGCCGTGTCGGCCATCGGACAGACCAACAAACAGTCTTATCCACCGAACAGGGATACCGTTTCCATGACCCGCATCCTTCTTGCCGCCGGCCTGATGGCCGGGGTCGGCGTGACCGCGTTCACCGCTACGGCGCAGCAGTGGAATATGGCCACGCCCTATTCCGACGCCGTGTTCCACACCGAAAATGTCCGTGCGTTCGCGGCCGATGTGGCCGACGCCACCGGCGGCGGTTTCGAGATCACGGTGCATTCCGGCGGCTCGCTGATCCCGCATCCGTCGATCAAGCGCTCGGTCCAGGATCAGGTGGTGGAGATCGGCGAGGTGCTGATCTCGCTGCTGCAGAACGAGGATCCGCTGTTCGGCCTGGATGCGATCCCGTTCCTGGCGACCTCCTACGACCAGGCCTGGGCGCTGTGGACGGCCTCCCGGCCCGCGGTCGAAGACGCCCTGGCCGAGGACGGGCTGGTGCTGCTCTACGCCGTGCCGTGGCAGCCGCAGGGCTTCTACACCACCGTCGCGCTGTCGGGCGGGGACGACCTGTCGGGTCTGCGCTTCCGCACCTACAACGCCGCCACCGCCCGGATGGCGGAACTCCTGGGCTCGGTCCCGACCCAGGTCGAAACCCCGGAAATCCCGCAGGCCTTCGCCACCGGGATGGTCGAGGCGATGGTCACCTCCTCGGCCACCGGGGTTTCCAGCCAGGCTTGGGACTTCGTCGACTACTTCACCGAAGTGAACGCCTGGCTGCCCAAGAACATGGTCGTGGTCAACCGGCGGTCCTTCGACCGGCTGGACGAGGCCGCCCGGACCGCGCTCCTGGAGGCCGCGGCCGCCGCCGAGACTCGCGGCTGGCAGATGTCCGAAGACCTCAACGCCAGCTTGATCGCACAGCTTGTCGACAACGGTCTGACCGTCGAAGCGCCCACCCCGGCCCTGGTCGGCACCCTGGATGTGATCGGCAACATGATGACCGGCGAATGGCTCGACGCCACCGGCGCCACCGGTCAGGCGATCATCGACGCCTACCGCGCCCAATAGGCGGGGATGGCGGTTCGTAGGCCGGGGGGAGCCGAAGGCGAACCCCGGCGCGACGCTCGGATCGGGCCGGGGTTCGCTCGTGCTCTTCCCGGCCTGCCGGTCCGTAGACCTCGGCGCCTCGATGGGGGCGCGGTGATGGGAGCTTCCCAACGATGCTCCGGCGCATGCTGGATCTCCTCTACGACGCCTGCGCGGTGGCGGCAGCGCTGCTCATGGTGCTCATCCTCGGGATCATCTTGGCGCAGTCGATCGGCCGGCAGTTCGGCGTGGTCGTGCCCTCGGCCAACGAGGTGGCGGGCTTCGCGTTTGCCGCCGTCGTGTTCCTCGCCCTGGCCCCGACCTTCCGCGCCGGCGGGCACATCCGGGTATCGCTGCTCCTGCAGGCCTTGGCCCCCGGCCCGCGCCGGTGGGTCGAGGTGTTCTGCCTGGCGGTCGCGATCGCGCTTGCGGCCTTCCTGGCCGTCTATCTCGGCCGGACGGCGCTCGGCTCGCTCGGCTACGGCGACGTCTCGCCCGGCCTGCTGCGGATCCCGTTGTGGATCCCGCAAGCCGCGATGGTCGCCGGCGTCGGGGTGTTCGCGGTCGCCCTGATCGACGCGCTGGTGACGGTCCTGGCCGGCCGCACCCCGTCCCATCTGGCCGAGCATCCGGCCGACGAAACGCCGGTCGAGTAGCGCGGGGCCATGGAACTCGGTCTTCTCTCCCTCACCGTCGTCGTCGTGCTGCTGGCCCTTCTGGGCAGCGGCGTCTGGGTCGCCTTCGCCCTGTTCGGCGTGGCCTATGTCGGCCTGGAGGTCTTCACGCCGCTGAGTGCGGATCGCGTCATCGGTGGCTCGGTGTGGGACGCGCTGTCGAAATGGTCGCTGGCGCCGCTGCCGCTGTTCATCTGGATGGGGGAGATCCTGTTCCGCACCCGGCTGTCCCGGGACCTGTTCCAGGGGCTGGCGCCGTGGCTGGGCCGGTTGCCGGGGCGTCTGCTGCACGTCAACGTGGTCGGCTGCGGGGTGTTCGCGGCCGTCTCCGGCTCCTCGGCCGCGACCGCCGCCACCATCGGACGGATGTCGATCCCCGAGCTGCGCCGCCGCGGCTACGACGACGATCTGGTCGTCGGCACCCTCGCCGGCTCCGCCACGTTGGGTTTCCTGATCCCGCCCTCGATCATCCTGATCGTCTATGCGGTCGGTGCGGATCTGTCGGTGGCGCGGCTGTTCATGGCCGGGATCCTGCCGGGGCTGATGCTGATCGCCCTGTTCATGGGCTATGTCGCGCTGTGGTCGCTGCTGAACCGCGACAAGCTGCCGGCGCCCGAACCCCGGCTGCCCTTCTTCGCCAAGCTGCGCGCCTCGGCCGGCCTGCTGCCGGTGGTGCTGCTGATCATCGCGGTGATCGGGTCGATCTATGTCGGCCTGGCCACGCCGACCGAAGCGGCCGCGTTCGGCGTCGCCGGGGCGCTGATCCTGTCGGCCCTGACCGGCTCCCTGTCCTGGGAATCGTTCAAGCAGAGCCTGTTCGGCGCCACCCGCACCACCTGCATGATCGGCTTCATCCTGGCGGGTGCCGCGTTCCTGACCACCGCCATGGGCTTCACCGGCCTGCCGCGGGAACTGGCCGCCTGGATCGGCGATCTCGGTCTCGATCCGGTCTGGCTGATCGTGGCGCTGACGGTGTTCTTCGTCATCGCCGGGTGCTTTCTCGATGGGATCTCGGTGGTGGTGCTGACCACCTCGATCATCCTGCCGATGGTGATGGCCGCCGGGATCGATCTGATCTGGTTCGGGATCTACCTGGTCCTGGTGGTGGAGATGAGCCAGATCACCCCGCCGATCGGCTTCAACCTGTTCGTCCTGCAGAGCCTGTCCGGCCGCAACATCCTGTCGGTCGCCAGGGCGGCCCTGCCGTTCTTCGGGGTGTTGTGCCTGGCGGTAGTGCTGCTGGTGATCTTCCCCGGTCTCGCCACCTGGCTGCCCGAGACCATGAGCGGCCGCTGAGCCGGCCCTGTCCAGACCTTGCCCCCGCTGTCCGAGACGTTCGCCATGTCCGTATCCGTTCCCTCCCCGACCTCCGGCCGCTGGCAGTTCTGGATCGACCGGGGCGGCACCTTCACCGATATCGTCGGCCGGGCACCGGACGGCACGACCCGGACCCACAAGCTCCTGTCCGACAACCCGGAACGCTATCGGGACGCGGCCGTCCAGGGCATCCGCGATCTCCTGGGCCTCGCACCCGGTGCGGCGATCCCGGCCGAGCGGATCGAGGTCGTCAAGATGGGCACGACGGTCGCCACCAACGCGCTGCTGGAGCGTAAAGGCGAACGCACGGTGCTGGTGATCAACGACGGCTTCCGGGACGCGCTCCGCATCGCCTACCAGGACCGGCCGCGGCTGTTCGACCGCCACATCGTGCTGCCGGAGCTGTTGTACGAGCGGGTGGTGGAGGTGCCCGGCCGGCTGCGCACCGACGGGACGGAGGACGTGCCGCTGGACCAGGCGGCCGCCCGCGAAGGCCTGCAGGCGGCCTACGACGCCGGCATCCGCGCCTGCGCGGTGGTCGGCATGCACGCCTACCGCTACCCCCGGCACGAGCGGCGGTTGGCCGCGATCGCGCGGGACATCGGCTTCACCCAGGTCAGCGCCAGCCATGAGGTCAGCCCGCTGATCAAGCTGGTCGGCCGCGGCGACACCACGGTGGTCGACGCCTATCTGTCGCCGATCCTGCGGCGCTATGTCGACCAGGTGGCGGGGGAGCTCGGGGACGTCCGCCTGCAATTCATGCAGTCCAATGGCGGGCTGACCGATGCGCGTCTGTTCCAGGGCAAGGACAGCATCCTGTCCGGCCCGGCCGGCGGCATCGTCGGGGCCGCGCGGGTGTCCGAAGCCGCCGGCTTTAAGGAGATCATCGGCTTCGACATGGGCGGCACGTCGACCGACGTGACCCACTATGCGGGCGCGTTCGAGCGCACCTTCGAAACCCAGGTCGCCGGGGTGCGCATGCGCGCGCCGATGATGGAGATCAACACGGTCGCCGCCGGCGGCGGGTCGATCTGCCGGTTCGACGGGGCGAAGTACCGGGTCGGCCCGCAGAGCGCGGGCGCCAATCCCGGCCCCGCCTGCTACCGCCGCGGCGGACCGCTGACGGTGACCGACTGCAACGTCATGCTGGGCACGCTGCAGCCGCAGTTCTTCCCGGCGGTGTTCGGCCCCCAGGCCGACCAGCCGCTGGACGGGACCGCCGTCGAGGCCGCGTTTGCCGCCATGGCCCGGGAGATCCGGGATGCCACCGGGGACGAGCGCTCCCCGGTCGAGGTGGCCGACGGGTTCCTGCGCATCGCCGTCGACAACATGGCCAACGCGATCAAGCAGATCAGCGTTCAGAAAGGCCACGACGTCACCCGGTACACGCTGGTGACCTTCGGCGGGGCCGGCGGCCAGCACGCCTGCAAGGTCGCCGACGCGCTGGGCATGACCACCGTCCTGATCCACCCCTATGCCGGTGTGCTGTCGGCCTACGGCATGGGCCTGGCCGATATCCGCGCGCTGCGGGAGGCGACGGTCGAGCACGCCCTCGATGCCGAAGGGCTCGCCAAGGCCGCCGCCACGCTCGACCGGCTCGCCGCCGATGCGACGGCCGAGATGACCCGCCAGGGGGTGGACGCGCCGGCGCTGCACCGCCGGCTGCACGTCAAGGTCGCCGGGTCCGACACCGCCCTGATCGTGCCGGAGGGCGGTGCCGAGGCGGTCCGCACCGCCTTCGAGGCCGCGCATGAGCGGCAGTTCGGCTTCGTGATGGCGGGCAAGCCGCTGGTCATCGACGCCGCGTCGGTGGAGGCGGTCGGCGGCGGGGTCGACGGCGAAGCCGCCGCCTCGGCCACCATCCCGGACCGGGCTCCGCCGCTCCCCGACCCGCTGGCCACCGTGCCCGTCTATCTCGACGGCCGGAGCCGGGACACGCCGGTCTACGACCGCGACGCCCTGGTGCCGGGCCAGGCCGTCACCGGCCCCGCCATCATCCGGGAGGCCACCGGCACCACCGTGGTCGAACCGGGCTGGCAGGCCATGATGAACAGCCTCGGCCATCTGGTGTTGCGCCGGGTGGTGGCGATGCCCAGCCGGGTGGCGGTCGGCACCAGCGTCGATCCGGTGATGCTGGAGGTGTTCAACAACCTGTTCATGTCGATCGCCGAGCAGATGGGGGTGACGCTGCGGAACACCGCCCATTCGGTGAACATCAAGGAACGGCTCGACTTCTCCTGCGCGGTGTTCGACCGGGAGGGCTATCTGGTCGCCAACGCCCCGCATATGCCGGTCCATCTCGGCTCCATGGGTGCGTCGGTGCAGCACATCATCGCCGAGCGCTGCGGGGCCATGGCCCCGGGCGACGTCTTCATGCTCAACGACCCCTACAATGGCGGCACCCATCTGCCGGACGTCACCGTGATCACCCCGGTGTTCGCCGACCGCACGGGCGCCGGCGCCGCGCCGCTGTTCTACGTCGCCAGCCGCGGTCACCAGGCCGATATCGGCGGGATCACCCCAGGCTCGATGCCGCCGGACAGCCGCACCATCGACGAGGAAGGGGTGCTGATCGACAACGTCCAGGTGGTGGCCCAAGGCCGCTTCCTGGAGGATGCGCTCGTCACCCTGCTGACCATGGGCGCCCGCCATCCGGTCCGCAACGTCGCCCAGAACCTCGGCGACCTGAAGGCCGCGATGGCCGCGAACGCCAAAGGGGTGCAGGAGCTCCGCCGCATGGTCGGGCTGTTCGGTCTCGACGTGGTGGAGGCCTATATGGGCCATGTCCGCGACAATGCCGAAGAGCAGGTGCGCCGCGTCCTCGACGTGCTCACCCCCGGCGCCTTCGTGCAGAAGATGGACAACGGCGCGGAGATCCATGCCGAGATCGCCATCGACAGGGCGAGCCGCTCGGCGGTGATCGATTTCACCGGCACCTCGGCCCAGCAGGACAACAACTTCAACGCCCCCACCGCGGTGGTGCGGGCGGCGGTGCTGTTCGTCTTCCGCTCCCTGGTCGAGGACGACATCCCGCTCAACGACGGCTGTCTGCGGCCGATCGAGATCCGGGTGCCCGAAGGCTCGATGCTGGCCCCGCAGCCGCCGGCGGCGGTGGTGGCTGGCAATGTCGAGACCTCGCTGGCCGTGACCAATTGTCTCTATGGCGCATTGGGGGTGCTGGCCGCCGCCCAAGGGACCATGAACAACTTCACCTTCGGCAACGACCGCTACCAATATTACGAGACGATCTGCGGCGGCTCCGGTGCGGGGCCGGATTTCGACGGGACGGCCGCCGTCCATACCCTGATGACCAACAGCCGGCTGACCGATCCCGAGGTGCTGGAGCTGCGCTTTCCCGTCCTGCTGGAGCGGTTCGGCATCCGGGAAGGCAGCGGCGGCGGCGGCCGCCACCGGGGCGGCGACGGCGCCTATCGCCATGTCCGCTTCCTGGAGCCGATGACGGCCGTGATCCTCGCCAACCACCGGGTGGTCCCGCCCTTCGGCATGGCGGGCGGTGGTCCCGGCCAGGTCGGCCGCACCCTGGTGCGGCGCGGTGACGGGACCGAGCGGGTGCTGGCCTCCACCGACAAGGTCGAGATGGGCGCCGGCGACGTCTTCATCATCGAGACCCCCGGCGGTGGCGGCTTCGGCGTCCCGGTCGCGGCCGAGAGGGCGGCGTGATGCGACCGCCGCTCCCCCGATCCCTCGCCCGTGGGCCGGGGAGAGCCGCAAGCGAACCCCGGCTCGGTCCGGCCCATGGCAATGGTGCTGGGTTTCGCGTCGCTCTCCCCAGCCTATGGGCGTTTCGGCGGACAAGCCGGCGCCCGGTCCAGGGGACCGCCCATGGCCGATGACGGCGCCCAATCCCGGCCCGCCCCGTCGCCGCTGGCGAGCCCGATCGTCTCCTCCGCCCATCTGGCCGGGGACGCGGCGGCGCTGTCGGAGATGGAGTACGGGCTGATCGTGGCGATGCACGCCTTCGACCGCTGGATCGTGCGCTGCGCGGCCGCCGCCGGCGTGCCGGACCTGGCGCCGCTGGACGTGCTGCTCCTGCACTCGATCAACCATCGCGGGCGGGAGAAGCGCCTGGCCGACCTCACCTTCGTCCTCAACATCGAGGACACCCATCTGGTGAGCTACGCCTGCAAGAAGCTGGAAAAGCTCGGCCTGGTGGCGCGGGACAAGCGCGGCAAGGAGGTCGTGTTCTCGATCACCCGGGCCGGTGCCGACGCCTGCCGCCGCTACGGCGAGATCCGCGCGGCGTGCCTGGTCGATACGGTCAAGGCGATCGGCAGCATCGACCTCGACGATCTCAGCGCCCAGGGCCGTCTCCTCCGCGCCCTGTCCGGCCTCTACGACCAAGCCGCCCGGTCGGCGAGCAGTCTGTGATCTGCGGTCGCCTGGCACTCTCGCGTCGCTTGACGGACGCCATACGGCTGCCTATTATCTGACAAATGGCAGTAGAGCCCCTTCGACCCACCGACGAACCGCCCTTCGCGACGGCCGTCCGATCCGCCGCACCCGATCTCGACGCGGTCGGCATGAAGGCGTATCGGCGGCTGGTGACGTTTTGGGGGCTCGGCAATGGGGAAGCGGCCGCGCTGATCGACACCACGCCGCGCACCTGGGCCCGGATGAAGAAGGAAAGCTGGGCCGGGGCGCTGTCCCAGGATCAGCGGCTGCGGTTGAGTGCCCTGATCGGGCTCTACAAGGGCCTGCACCTCTACTTCTCCGATCCGCTGGCCGATCGTTGGGTCCGGTTGCCGAACACAGGACCGCTGTTCGATGGGAGCAGCCCGCTCGACACCATGATCGCGGGCGGACTGCCGACGATCCTGAAGGCCCGCGTTTACGTCGATGCGTTGCGGGGCGGGATGTGATCCCACCGCTGACGGCCATGGCCGAACGGGCGACCGTCCGGCTGGTCCCGACGGCGTATTACAAGCCGCCCGTCCTGCGGCCCTTGGTCGATCATGCGTCGGAGGTCGAGCTGCTCGCCCGTCTCGAAGGGCTGACCAGCCAGCGCCTGCTGGCTGCGGCCGAAGGCCTGCCGGATCTCGACCGCCGGGAGCTCGCCTTCCGCGCCCGGGAAGACCAGCTCCGGCACTGGGGCCACACCTTCGTCAATGCCGCCTTCACCTATACCCGGGCCGGCGGCAACCGGTTCAACGACGACCGCCGCGGCGCCTGGTACTGCGCCTTCGACGACCTGACCGCGATCGAGGAGGTCGCCTACCACCGCACCCGGGAACTCGCCCATATCGGCGTGTTCGACGACGAGGCGGTCTACGTCGCCCTTCTGGCCGATTTCATCGGTGACTTCCCCGACCTGCGGACGATCGACCCGCGCCCCGACTGTCTGCACCCCGATCCGGCCATCGGCTACCCGGCCGGCCAGCGGTTGGCGGTCACGATCCGCGCGGCGGGCCATGACGGCCTCCTCTACCCGTCCGTCCGGCGGCCCGGCGGCACCTGTCTGGTGGCGTTCGCACCGCAAACCGTCCAGAGCGTTCGCCCCGGTGCCAAGTGGCGGCTGACCTGGAACGGCGATCCCGCCTTCACCGCCGCTGTCGAAACATAGAGCGTCCGCGTCCGGACCCGGCGCCCGGATCCGGGGATCCGGGCGGAGCATGTCAGGACCGGCACCCAGGCCTATCGGGTCGCACCGCAAGGTCGCCCGCCGCGGACCGACATCTCGGCACGCCTGGCCATGATGTGCGGACGCGCCGATCCGGCCCCGGCCGGACATCGCGCTGGCGACACCACCATACGGGACATGACCGCCCACACTTGCGACACGCCCCAGCGCACGCCATCTGCGGGCGGCACCTTATCGCGTGCAGAGGCATCATCGAATACCAACAAAGATGCATTCATACGATCTCAAAAAACGTATCTGGTGAGTTTCGACTTGACAACCGATAAGGGGTGCCGTACCTACACCTCCAGTCAGATAGAGATATTGGATGGGAGGATAACGGCACCAAGGCAGGATCCGAACTATCAAGCCGAGGAGGTCATCGATGTCTGTGTGGATCGTAACTGCCGATGTGTTTGCCGATTTCAGCGATGCCTGCGGGACCGTCAGAGCCTCCGACGTGCGGGCCATGTTGCAATCGTCGAGGATCGCCAAGACCGACATCTTCCTGCCCGGCCAAGGGCTGTCCGAAGCCGAGCGGACGGAACTCGAGGCTCTGGCCGCACATCAGGGGTATCGGGACCCGTTCCGCTTCTGGCGCGGTCTGGGAACGCACCAGCGGGCACCGCACGCGCTCACGCACAAGCACCGTCCGGAGAACAGCCTGATCTCCGTACCCGAGATACGGGCCGACGGATCGTACCGGTCGGCGCTGCTGATCAGTGCCGGCAACGAGATCCTGTCCGATCACATCACCGGGCAGCATCTCCAGGGCATGGTGTTGATCGAGGCCTGTCGGCAGATGTTCATCGCCGTCAGTGAGCTGTGCCACATGGACGCCGAGGCCGGCCGCCGCACCTATGTCGTCTTCAACAAGATGAGCGTGTCGTTCCAGGCGTTCGCCTTTCCGATCCCGGCATTCGTCGACTACCGCGAGTTGACGGTGACGTCGCCCCGCCCGGACCGGCTGGCGGTGACCGCCGAACTCGATGTCGTCCAGAACGATGCCAAGACGGCGACGGTCCAGGTCGACTACACGCTCTTCCACCCGGAACGGATCCGCAGGAAGGAGATCGACAAGGGCGTGGCCGCGGTGAACGCCTACGCCCGAGCTCACGCACCGGTGTCGGCCGAACTGGCGGCGGAGTGACAGGGCCATGGCTTCGGAAGCGAACGTCATCGCGTTCTTCGATGTCGACGAGACCCTGATCGCCACCAAGAGCATGTTCGACTTCGTCGAGTATCTCGATCGTCGCAGAGGGCTCATCGACGCGCAGGCGGTCATCGCCGTGATACGCAGGCTCAGCTGGCAGGGGGTCGGCCGGGCGCGGGTCAACGTCGCCTTCTGGCAGAACTTCGCCGGGATGGATCGGTCGGTCATCCAGGAGGCCGCCCGCGAATGGACCGACGAGAAGTGCCGGCAAGCCGAGCCGTTCTTCGTGCCGTCGGGTCTCGCCCGGCTCCGACGCCACCAGGACGAGGGCCACCATGTGGCCCTCGTCTCCGGCTCGGCCTGCGACATCCTCGAACCCTTGGCACGCCACCTGGCCGTCCCCGGTCTGCTGGCGACCCGCCTCGTGGCCGAAGCCGGTCTGTATTCCGGGGAGGTCCTGCCGCCGGTGATGATCGGGGACGGCAAGCGACAGGCCGCGGCGGCCTTGGCGGCATCCCGGGCCGTCGACCTCGCCCGGTGCTACGCCTATGGCGACCATGTCAGCGACCTGCCATTGCTCGATCTCGTCGGGCACCCGCACGTGATCGGCCGGCATGGGGATCTGGCCAGGTTCGGCCGGTTGCGCGGGTGGCCGGTGTTGCCGGGTCCGGCGGAGACGGCCCTGTCGGAGCCGGTCGCATGAACCCGTCGGTCATGGCGAAGGCCGTCCTGTTGGTCGGCCTGGCCGCGTGGATGACCGTCGCGGTCGTCAACAACGCCTCCGATCCCGGGACCAACCACGTCTTCGTCGGTGCCATGCTGGAGATGCGCCTGCTGCAGGACGACCCCGACGGCTTGGGGCGGAACCTGCTGTGGCGGGCGGTGCCGGCCGGACTCGCCCCGCCGCTGCTGTGGCTGATCGTCCTGGTTCAGGCCGGGATCGCCGCCTATCTGTGGAAGGCCGGGTTGGCTTGCGCCGCCAGCGTTCTCCGCAAGGATGCCGAACTGCCCGACGCGGCCCGCCGGACCGCGCTGCGGGCCCTCACCGGCTTCATGGCGCTGTGGCTCGCATTCATGGTCGGGGGCTTCTGGTTCGGCTATTGGATCAAGCAAGGGGTGATCCAGCAGGTTCACATGACGCTTCTGATCATCAGCGTGCTGTCCCTGCACTTCGTGGGCAATCGCGCCAACGAACGCTGATGGGGGTTTTCGACAGGCGTCGCCCGACGCGAGGGCCCGGGCCCGCGGTTCCGACGTTTCGTCGACCAGGAGTCCGTAGGCTGGGGACCCGTCTTCTCCAGGCGTTGGGGACCTCGAGGGCGGCGAAGCCACGGCACCGCGGTCATCCTTGGCGTCCCGGTCGTCCGGGTGCCTTGATTGACGGGGGGCGCCAACGACCTTAGATCTAACGTCGACGTTGGATCGAGGTTTAGATGATGTCTGCCCAGCCGGATCGGATGAAGATCGGAGAGCTTGCCGAGCGTGCCGGGGTCAGTCATCGCACCATCCACTACTACGAGCGGATCGGCTTGATGGCTCCCGCCCAGCGGGAGGGCACCGGGTATCGCTACTACGACGATCTGTCGCTCAAGCGGCTGGAGAAGATCGCCGCCCTCAAGCAGCTCGGCCTCAGCTTGAGCGATATCGCCGAGGTCATCGATCTCTATTTCGAGGATGCCAGCGGCATCAAGGGCAAGGAACGGGTGCTCCAGATTCTGCAGGACCAACTGGCGAAGACCGACGCACAGTTGCACGAACTGACCAGCTTCAAGCAGGAACTCGTAGCCAACATCACCCGGATGGAAGCGCTGATCGCGGCCGCCCGCCGGACCTGAAGGGCGGGCAGGGGACGCGTCGGGGAGTCAAAACCTCGACTTGACGTCAGCTCTCATGCGACTAATCTCTAGTGAACTGAAGATCGAGATTGAGCGAACAGCCATGACCGTGCGCACGGGCGCCCTGCTGACGATCCTGATGGCGTGCGGTTTCGTCGTCGTCGGCCAGCTCTATGTCACGATCCCCTCGATCGGCGCCACCGCCGACCGGTTCGGGGTGAGCCCGGCCGCCGCGGCGTCGATCGGGTCGGCCTTCGGGTTCGCCTATGCGGCCGGGTTCCTCATCTTCGGACCGCTCTCCGACCGGTACGGTCGCCGGCGGGTGCTGGCCCTGGGGCTCGTCACCGTCGCCGGGGCGACCGTCCTGGTCGGGCTGGCGCCGAGTTTCGGCCTGCTGATCTCGGCCCGGGTCCTGCAGGGGGTGGCGGCCTCGACCTTCCCACCCGCGGCTTTGTCCCTGGTCGCCGAGAGCTTGCCGCCGGCCCAGCGCCCGTTCGGCATCTCGCTGATGAGCTTCGCGTTCCTTGGCGCGGCCCCGGCGGCCCCGTTTCTCGCCGCCCAGTCCGGCCAGGATCTGCCGACGATCATGCTGGGGCTGGCCCCGCTCTATCTGGTCGGTGCGGCCGCGCTCTACGCCCTGGCGACGGCGCGTCCCGTGCCGGCCGCGGAAGCGGCGGGGCCGCTGCGGCGGCAGCTCCCGGTCCTGCTTGCGGACCGGCACCTGGTCGCGGCTTGGGCGGCGGCGGCGACGATCCTGTTCGCGTTCGTGGCCTTCCACACCGCCGCTCAGGCCCTCGAGGCCGCCGATGAGGTGATCGACGTGCAGACCTTGCGTCTGGCGGGCCTGCCGCCCCTGCTGCTCACCTTCCTGGCCGCACCGCTGATCGGCCGGTTCGGCCCCGCGGCGACCGCGCGGCTGGGGTTGACGCTGTCGGCGCTGTCGATGGCGGTTGCGGTGGTCGGGACCCCCGCGGCGTTGACGGCGGCCAGTATCGGGCTGTCGACCGGCCTGGCCCTGGCGGTTCCGGGGCTGATCGCCACCGTCGCCGGCCGGACCGGTCAGACGGCCCGCGGTCTTGCCCTGGCGGTCTACACCTTCAGCCTGTTCGTCGGGGCCAGCATCGCCGCCCCCGTCGCGCAAGGCCTGACCCCGTGGGGGGGCGGCTTGGTGATGCTGCTCCCGTTGGGTTTGCTCGTCCTGGCAAGCGCGGGTCTGGCCGTCACGCGCGACGCCAAGCCCATCCCTGTCCCCTGATCCCTTGAGGAGACCGATCATGCGCCTTGCCCGTCCCTTCACCCTCGGCGCCGCCGCCATCTTCCTGGTGGCCGGGGTGCCCGTCCTGCTAGATCAACCTGTGTTCAGATGGACTCATCTGAACACAGATAAGTTGATCTATTTCAAAGATGTAGAGCATCCTGCGTCCGCTAGGACGCAGGATGCTCTAGCAGGGGCCGATCCACAGCGGGAAAACGCGATGACCGGCACCGAGATCGCCTCCCTCCCCGCGGGCGACATCATCGCCGCCCGCACGCCGGTCGGGTATCACCTGGTCGACCGCCGGGCGATCGATGTCGATGGCGAGACCGCGGAGCTGACGCGCTACGAACGGGTCGACGGACGCAACGCCGGGATCGGCGGCGAGCATTTCAGTGCGGTGATCACGACCGATGGCCGCCTCAAAGGCTTCACGCGGATGAGTGCGGATCTGCTCGACGGCGATCTGCCTTCGCGCGACGAGAGCCAGGCGATCGCCTTGCGATTCCTCGCCGAAGCCGCCCCCGACCTGCTGCCGACCCTCCGGATCAGTTGGATCGAGCCGCATGACGAGCCGTTGCGCGTCACCCGGGACGGCCGGTCGGAGACCATGACGCTGACCGGCATGAAGGTGAAGATGCGCAACACCGCCGACGGCCGGTGGTTCTGGGTCATCGTTGGGTCCGACCGGGAGGTCATGGTGTTCGAACGGGACATCGTCTGGGTCAGCTTCCCGGGCCACCGCCAGACCGAACGGTGGCTGCACGACAATTGGCTGGTCGATCGGGGCTACGCGCCGGCAGCCTGACCGACCCGACCCGACCCGACCCGGGCAGGGCTGCCGGCGATCGGCCGTCCGCGCACCGATCCGGCGTCCGGCGTTCGACGTCACGAGGCCGTCCGGCCCGGTCCCGCTGCGGCACCGTTGGCGAGGGCGCGTCGCTGCCGGACCAAGCGGCGCGGTCCCTACAGCAGATGCCCGCTGCGTTCCTTCTTGGTCCGCAGGTAGAACTCGTTATGGCCGTTGGCGGGGAACACGTGGCTGACCCGGTCGGCCACCTCGATGCCGAGGCCGGCGAGCTGGGTGCACTTGTCCGGGTTGTTGGTCATCAGCCGGACCCGGGTGATGCCGAGCTGGCGCAGCATCTCCGCGGCCGGCAGATACACCCGTTCATCGGCGCCGTAGCCCAGCATCTCGTTGGCGTCGACGGTGTCGAAATCCTGGTCCTGGAGGTTGTAGGCGCGGAGCTTGTTGATCAGCCCGATGCCGCGGCCTTCCTGGGCGAGGTAGAGCAGGACGCCCGATCCGGCCCTGGCGATCTCGGCCAGCGCACCGCGCAACTGCTGCCCGCAGTCGCAGCGCAGCGACCCGATCAGGTCGCCGGTGAAGCATTCCGAATGCAGCCGGACCAGGACGGCGTCCGCCGGGTCGGGGTCGCCGATCACGATCGCCAGATGTTCGAGCCCGCCATCGGCCGGACGGAAGGCGACGATCCGGGTCGCCTCGGCGGCCTCGATCGGCACCCGCGCCCGCGCCACCCGGGTCAGGCTGCGGGCGGCGTGCCGTTCGTAGCCGTCGATGTCGAACGCGCCGACCGACAGGATGTCGGCGTTCTGCAGCAGCCGGTCGGCCCCCAGCGGCCGATCGACCGGCACCACCAGGGCGGCCGGCAGGAGCCGGGCGATCTTGGTCAGCCGGGTGACCTCGACCTCCCCATCGCGGGCGTCGGCCGGGATCCGCGTGCGGCGGCAGCCGGCCAGTCCCGGGGCCTCCACCCGGCGGGTCGGATCGGCCAGGTCCCGCACCGTGACGACATCGGGCAGGGCGGCCGGGGCGATCCTGAGCACGCCCGAGGGGTCGTCGGACAGGCCCAAGGCCACCGCCCGCTGGCCTGTCAGGACGATCCACGGGACCCGGCCGGTCAGCCGCTCGACCCGGGCGATGCCTGCGTCGCTGGCCGTCTCCGCCGCCAGGGCCAGCATGGCCGGCCCCCGGTCCGGTCGCACCAGGACCGGGTCGCCCCGCCGCAGGTCGCCGGCCGCGCGTTCCACCGCCCTGAGGGAGGCGGCGCGGCTCGGCGCGGGGGCAGGCGTGGGCATCGGCGTGGCGGGCATGGGGCGAATCGACGGCGTTCGGGTCGGAAAGCGGTCCGCTGACCAGTGACCAGTGATGTGGCGCGCCCGGCGCCGGCAAGCAACGGTTACCGCCGTGTCGCGGCCATGTGCAGCCGGGGACCGGCCGTATCGGACGGCGTCGGCGGGTGGTGGGAGCGGTGTCCGGGCAGGAGGGCTTGTCGCGATCTGGTGCGGTTCCGGCAAACGCGCTACCCTATCTTGTATGGCTCCTACGGCTCCCGTCTCCCCGATCTCCCCGCGCTTGCGCCGCCTGCCGCCGGTCCTGGTCAACCGGATCGCCGCGGGCGAAGTGGTCGAACGCCCCGCCGCCGCCCTCAAGGAGCTGGCGGAGAACGCGCTCGACGCCGGTGCGGGGCAGATCGACATCGTCCTGCGCGACGGCGGCAAGACCCTGCTTCGGGTCACCGACGATGGCCGCGGGATGACCGCCGAGGAGTTGGGCCTGGCGGTCGAACGCCATGTCACCTCCAAACTGCCGGACGATGATCTGCTCCATATCAGCCAGTTCGGCTTCCGCGGGGAGGCCTTGCCGTCGATCGGTGCGGTCGCCCGGCTGACCCTGACCAGCCGGCCACCCGGCGCGGCGGATGCCTGGAGCCTGGCGGTCGAGGGGGGAATGGTCGGCCTGCCCCAGCCGGCGGCCCATCCGGTCGGCACCACGGTGGAGGTGCGGGACCTGTTCTACGCCACCCCCGCACGGCTCAAATTCCTCAAGTCCGAGCGGGCGGAGCAGGCGGCGGCGATCGACATCGTCCACCGGTTGGCGATGGCGCATCCGCAAGTCGGCTTCACCCTCAGCGACGACCGGCGCAGGCCGGTACGGCTGTCCGCCGCGCAGACGGAGCTGCTGGAGGCCCGGCGCGTCCGCCTGGGCGCCGTCCTGGGCCGGGAGTTCACCGACAACGCCGTGCCGATCGAGGCCGAGCGCGAGGGTGTGCGGCTGTCCGGCCTGGCGGGCCTGCCCACCTTCAATCGGGCGACCTCGGTGGCCCAGTACCTGTTCGTCAACAACCGTCCGGTCCGCGACAAGGTGCTGCTGGGGGCCGTCCGCGGCGCTTATGCCGACTTCCTGGCCCGTGACCGCCACCCGGTGGTGGTGCTGTTCATCGACCTGCCGTCCGAAGCGGTCGACGTGAACGTGCATCCGGCCAAAGCGGAGGTGCGGTTCCGGGAGGCGGGCCTGGTCCGCGGTCTGATGGTCGGGGCCCTCAAGCACGCGCTGGCGGAGGCGGGGCACCGCGCGTCGACCACCGGCGGCATCGGCGCGCTGGGCGCGCTGCGGCCGCATACCGGCGCTCCGGCGGCCGCCCGTCCCCTGCCGGCAAGCGGCGGTGCGGTGCCGGCGGGCCTGCGCGAGCGGGCCGTGCAATACCAAGCCCCGATCGGTGCCCCTACCGCCCGGTGGGAGGGGCCGCCCGTCCCCGCCTGGGAGCACGATCGGCCGGACGATCCGGCCGACGGACCGGTTGCGCCCGCTGCGGCTGCCGATCCGACCGACCATCCCCTGGGTGCTGCCCGGGCGCAGTTGCATGAGAACTACATCATCGCCCAGACCCGGGACGGGCTGGTCATCGTCGACCAGCACGCCGCGCATGAGCGCTTGGTCTACGAGACGCTCAAGGCCGCCATCGTCGATGGCGGGGTGAAGACCCAGATGCTGCTGCTGCCGGAGGTCGTTGGCCTGTCCGAGCCCGAGGCCGACCGGCTGGCGGACCGGTCCGACGAGTTGGCGGGCCTCGGCCTGATGATCGAACCCTTCGGCCCCGGCACGATCGTCGTGCGGGAGGTCCCGGCGTTGCTCGGCGACACCGATATCGCCGGGCTGGTCCGCGACCTCGCCGCCGAGCTGGCCGAGATCGATCAGGCGACCAGCCTGCGGGAACGGCTGGACGCCGTGTGCTCCCGCATGGCGTGCCATGGCAGCGTGCGCTCCGGTCGCCGGCTGACCGGGCCGGAAATGGACGCTCTGCTGCGCCGGATGGAAGCCACACCGCATTCCGGCCAGTGCAACCATGGCAGGCCGACCTACGTCGAATTGAAGCTCGGCGATATCGAACGGCTGTTCGGCCGGCGCTGAGCGGGCCCGTCCCTTTCCCCGAAGGTGGGTTTGACAGATCGTTCCATAATGTGGAATAGGCTTCCGCATGGTGGCGGATACGGTGTATCTGCGGGTGGAGCCTCGCCAGAAATGCACTAGATCATCTTATCTGCGTTCAGATGGCCTCATCTGAACGCAGATAAGATGATCTAGTTTAAAGAGTTAGAGCATCCTGCGTCCGTTCGGACGCAGGATGCTCTAGATCGAC
>JANQKE010000222.1 GCA_028281265.1 Alphaproteobacteria bacterium
CAGGGAATACCAGGCCGATCGGTTGGCGTGTGCCGGATCGACCCGCCTTGCGGATCGATCCGGCACACGCCAACAGATCGACCCGGTATTCCCTGAAAACGCTCTAGCCGACCTGCA
Organism: Alphaproteobacteria bacterium; assembly: GCA_028281265.1. Classification (GTDB taxonomy): domain Bacteria; phylum Pseudomonadota; class Alphaproteobacteria; order DSM-16000; family Inquilinaceae; genus JANQKE01. The sequence continues at coordinate 118 of JANQKE010000222.1, forward strand.
CGCCATGCCTCCCGTCTTCATTCCCGACCTGCCCAAGGCCGAACTCCACCTGCATCTCGAAGGGGCGGCGAGCCCCGATCTCGTCCGCCGCCTGGCCGCCCGCAACGGCATGCCCCTGCCGGACGACCTGTTCGATGCGGCCGGCCGCTTCCACTGGACCGATTTCCTGCACTTCCTCAAGGTGTACGACGTCGCCTCCAGCGTCATCGTCACCCCGCAGGACTATCGCGATCTGACCTTCGAGTATCTGTGCGGCATCGCAGCGGAGGGTACGGTGTATGCCGAGCTGATGTCCTCCCCCGACCACGCCGCCCAGGCCGGCCTATCCTACACGGACCATCTCGACGGCATCGCCCAGGGCATCGTCGATGCCACAGCGGCCTGCGGCATCGAAGCCCGGATCATTGTCACCTGCGTCCGGCATTTCGGGGTCGAGCGGGCGCTGGCCGTCGTCCGCGACGTCGTCGCCCATCCGCATCCGCTGGTGACCGGGTTCGGCATGGGCGGGGACGAGGCCGGCTTCCCACCGGGCCGGTTCGCCGAGGTGTTCCGGCGCGCGCATGGCGACGCCGGCCTGTCCTGCCACGTTCATGCCGGGGAGTTCGGCGGGCCGGAATCGGTGCGGGAGGCGCTGGACACCCTGCCGGTCACCCGGCTCGGCCACGGCGTCCGGTCGATCGAGGATCCCGCACTGGTGCGGGCGTTGGCCGATCGCGGCATCGTGCTGGAGGTCTGTCCGACCAGCAACGTGGCGACAGGGGTGTACGCCTCCTATGCCGATCATCCGCTGCCCACGCTCTTGGCCGCGGGCGTATGCTGTACGCTATCGAGCGACGACCCGCCCTATTTCGATACCTCCGTCGGGCAGGAGTACGGGCACGCGCGGACCGATATGGGGCTGACGGACGACCAGTTGCGGGCATGCACCCGAACCGCGCTGGAGGCCGCCTTCGTGGACGAGGCGACGCGAGCCACCCTGCTGACCCGGCTCGACGGCTGAGCCGGCCGAAGCCTTTACCGGGCAACGAATTGCCCCAGGTGTAGATCAGCTTTCGTTCAGATGGGCTCATCTGAACGCAGGTCAGTTGATCGACCTCAAGGAGTGAGAGCATCTTATCCGTGTCCGTTCGGACGCTAAGGATGCTCCAGTGCCGGATTTGCGGGTCGCCGGTGCGGCGCCCTGCCTTCCTCCCCGATGCCCGGGATCCGCCGATGGCCGCCCAACCCTCCCTGTTCGACGGCACGCCCCGAAAGGGGGAGCTCGGGGCGCTTGCCTCGCTGATGCGGTTCCTGTGGCCGCCCGGCGAGTGGACGATCAAGGCCCGGGTGGTCGTCGCCCTGGTGTTCCTGGCGCTGGCCAAGGTCGCGACGGTCACGATCCCGCTCTACTACAAGGAAGCGGTCGATGTCCTGAGCGGTGCGGGCGGGGCGGTCGCCGAGGCGGCGACCAACCCGGCGATCGTGGTGCCGGTCGGCGCGATCCTGGCCTACGGCATCGCCCGCGTCTTGTCCCTGGCCTTCGCCGAGTTGCGCGATGCGGTGTTCGCCCGGGTCGCGCAGCAGGCGATCCGCCAGGCGGCGATCTCGGTGTTCACCCACCTGCACAGCCTGTCGTTGCGTTTTCACCTCGAGCGGCAGACCGGCGGGCTGTCCCGGGTGATCGAGCGGGGCACCAAGGCGATCGAGACCCTGCTGTCCTTCACCCTGTTCAACATCCTGCCCACGATCCTGGAGATCCTGCTGGTCGCCGCGATCCTGTGGGGGATGTTCGATTTCTGGTTCGCCGCGGTCACTCTGGTCGCGGTGATCGGCTACATCGCCTTCACCATGCTGGTCACCGAATGGCGGCTGAAGTTCCGCCGGCAGATGAACCGCACCGATCAGGAGGCCAACACCAAGGCGATCGACAGCCTGATCAACTACGAGACGGTCAAGTATTTCGGCAATGAGGGGCACGAGACCCGCCGGTACGACGGCGCCCAGCGGCAATACGAGGAGGCCGCGGTGCGCAGCCGGACCTCGCTGTCCCTGCTCAATATCGGCCAGGCGGTGATCATCTCCGTCGGGCTGACGGCCGTGATGTGGATGGCAGCCGAGGGCATCGCCGCCGGCACCATGACGGTCGGCGACTTCGTGCTCGTCAACACCTACCTGATCCAGCTCTATCAGCCGCTCAACTTCTTCGGCTTCGTCTATCGGGAGATCAAGCAGTCTCTGGTGGATATGGAGACCATGTTCACCCTGCTGGATGTCGCGCGGGAGGTAGAGGACAAGCCCGATGCCAAGCCGCTCACGATCGACGGCGCCCGCATCCGCTTCGACGGGGTCAAGTTCGGCTACGACCCCCGCCGGGAGATCCTCAAAGGTCTGTCCTTCGAGGTGCCGAAGGGCAAGACGGTCGCCATCGTCGGGCCGACCGGGGCCGGCAAGTCGACCATCAGCCGGCTGCTCTACCGGTTCTACGACGTCACCGACGGGGCCGTAACCATCGACGGCCAGGACATCCGCGACGTCACCCAAGCCAGCCTGCGGGCGGCGATCGGCATCGTCCCGCAGGATACCGTGCTGTTCAACGATACCGTGCGGTACAATATCGCCTATGGCCGCCCCGCCGCTTCGGACGCGGAGATCGAGCAGGCCGCCAGGCTCGCCCATATCCACGACTTCATCACCGCCCTGCCCGACGGCTACGACACCATGGTCGGGGAACGCGGGCTCAAGCTGTCGGGCGGGGAGAAGCAGCGGGTCGCCATCGCCCGGTCGATCCTCAAGGACCCGGCGATCATGCTATTCGACGAGGCGACTTCGGCGCTCGACACCCACACCGAGCGGGAGATCCAGCACAATCTGCGCGACGTGTCGGCCAACCGGACCACGCTGGTGATCGCCCACCGGCTGTCGACGGTGGTCGACGCCGACGAGATCATCGTGCTGGAGGCCGGGGAGATCGTCGAGCGGGGCAGCCATGGCGACCTGCTGGCCCGCGACGGCGCCTATGCCACCCTGTGGCACCGGCAGCAGCAAGCGCACCGGCCAAGCCGGGCCGAAGCCCCCAACCGGTACCCGCCGGGGACGGCGGAACCCGCCTGAGTGGCCGTTGCGACCGCGTGCCGGCGGACGATAGAACCGACGATCTGCCGCCGCGCCGTCGGCCCCCGTCATTCCAGGCTGGTCCGCCCGTGTCGTCGATCTCCCCCACCGTTGCCGATCTCGCCACCCGTCGAGGGCTGGCGCAGGCGATCACCCTGGTCGAATCCCGCAAGCTCGAGCATCGCCGGACCGCCACCGGGCTGATCGCCGAGGCGATGCCCTTGACCGGCAACGCCTTGCGGATCGGCATTTCCGGCGTGCCGGGGGTGGGCAAGTCGACCTTCATCGAGGCCTTCGGGCTGCATCTGATCGACCGGGGGCATCGGGTCGCCGTGCTGGCGGTCGACCCGACCAGCCAGCGCACCGGCGGCTCCATCCTCGGCGACAAGACCCGGATGGAACAGCTCGCCCGCAACCCGGCCGCCTTCATCCGCCCCTCCCCCGCCGGCCGGACGCTCGGCGGGGTGGCTCGGCGCACGCGGGAGGCGATGCTGCTGTGCGAGGCCGCCGGCTACGATGTGGTCCTGGTGGAGACGGTCGGCGTCGGCCAGTCCGAAACGGCCGTCGCCGACATGGTCGACCTGTTCCTGCTGCTGCTGCTGCCGGCCGGCGGGGACGAGCTGCAAGGCATCAAGCGCGGCATCGTCGAACTGGCCGATCTGGTGGTGATCAACAAATGCGACGGCGATCTGCAGGCCGCCGCCAACCACGCCGCCGCGGAGTACCGTCACGCACTGACCCTGCTGCGCCCGGCCCAGCACGGCTGGCGCACCCCGGTCGTGCAGGTCTCCTCGATCGAGGGGCGCGGGCTCGACCAGGTCTGGGATCTGGCGACGCGGTTTCGTGCGGTGCTGGAGCGCGGCAACACGCTCGCCGACAAGCGCGGCGGCCAGGCACTGGCCTGGTTCCGCTCCGACTTGCGGGAGGCGTTGCTGGACCGGCTGACCGCCGATCCGGCCTGGCGACGCGAGGTCGAGGCGGCAGAGGCGGCGGTACGGGCCGGGGCCGCCGCCCCGTCGGGCGCCGCGGCAGCCCTGCTCGACCGGGTACTGGACCAGCGAGCGCTCTGACCGCGGCGACCGGGACCGACGGCCCGACATGTCGACCGCGCCGCAGCACCCCCCATGTCCGGACGCATGTCGACTTCCCGGCCCGGCATCCCCAAGCGCCTGCGCATCTCGGCATCCGCCGTGCGCTCCCGGCTCGTCCGGCAGCGCTGCCGATGGAAGCGGCGGCGGCCGACCAGACCGCGTTGACCGCCCGGGTGGTTCAAGGCCAGGATCATCGCCCGCTCTTCGAGGTCGATGCCGATATCCACTCGCCGATCGACGGGGCCTGGCCGGTAGCGCTGCTGTTCTCTGGGGTCGAGGACGACCGGGTCTGGCCGCTCTACCGCATCGAAGGGCGGCTGCGGCCCGACGGGGTGATGGACCCGATCGTCTACGACTACGGCGACTACCGCCTGGTGGCGACGCTGCAGTCCCTGACGCCGCTGCCACGCTGCACCGGCTGACAAGGCCGCCGCGGCGGCCCAGCCCCGCGGCATTCGCGCCTTTCCAAGTCTCGCCCGGCTGGATAGGGTCCGCCGCATCATGAGCATCTGGGGCAAGATCATCGGCGGGACGGCCGGCCTGATCGTCGGCGGCCCGCTGGGCGCGTTGATCGGCGTCGCCGCCGGCCACGCCGTCGACACCGTGCGCAAACGGCCGCGGGAGGATGGCGAGAGGGCGGAGACCGTCGGCCAGGACGCCACCCGGTCGATCGCCTTTACCATCGGCGTGATCGTGCTCGGCGCCAAGATGGCCAAGGCCGACGGCACCGTCACCCGGGACGAAGTCGCCGCTTTCAAGCAGGTGTTCAAGGTCCCGCCGGAGGAGATGAAGACCGTCGCCCGGCTGTTCAACGCCGCCCGCAAGGACGCTACCGGCTTCGAGCCTTATGCCCGCCAGCTCGCCGGGTTGTTCAAGGATCGCCGGGTGGTGCTGGAGGACCTGTTGTCCTGCCTGTTCCACATCGCCCGCGCCGACGGTCATGTGCACGAAGCCGAACTGACGTTCCTGGCCCAATGCGCCCGCATCTTCGGCTTCACCGAGGCGGAGTTCGACCGCATCAAGGAAGCCGAGCTCGGACCGGACAAGGGGGATTCCTACCACATCCTCGGCGTCGAGCGATCCGATGACGAGGCGACCGTCAAGGCCGCCTACCGTACCCTGATCCGGGAGCACCATCCCGACCGGGCGGTTGCGGCCGGCCTGCCGGCGGAGATGGTGGCGATCGCCACCGAGCGGATGGCGACCGTCAACACCGCCTACGACAAGATCCGCGCCGAACGCGGCTGGAGTTGACGCGCCATGGCGCCGGCGCTTCCCGCCCTGGCCGTGCGCGGTGCGGGCATCACCTTCGGCGGCCGGCCGCTGTTCACCGGCATCGACTTCGCCGTCATTCCGGGGGAGCGGATCTGCCTGGTCGGCCGCAACGGCACCGGCAAGTCGACCCTGCTCAAGGCCTTGGCCGGGCTGATCGACCTCGATGCCGGCGACCGCTTCGTGCAGCCCGGCGTCCGTGCGGCCTATCTGCCGCAAGACCCGGATCTCGGCACCTATGCGACGGTCGGTACCTATGTGGCCGAAGGTCTGCCGGCCGATCTGGGGGAGGAGACCTACCGCATCGCCGCGGTGCTGGATCCGCTCGGCTTGCCCGAGGACCGACCGACCCGAGGCCTCTCGGGCGGGGAACAGCGGCGGGCGGCCCTGGCCCGCACCTTGGTCGGCGATCCCGACGTGCTGCTGCTGGACGAGCCGACCAACCATCTCGACCTGCCGACGATCGAGTGGTTGGAGAGCCATCTGAAGGACCATCGCGGTGGGCTGGTGCTGATCAGCCACGACCGCGCTTTCCTGACCGCGTTGGGCAACAGCCTCGCCTGGCTCGACCGCGGCGTGCTGCGCCGGCTCGATCGGGGGTTCGCCGATTTCGAGGATTGGGCCGAACGGGTGGAGGCGGAAGAGGCCCGGGACCTGGCCCGGCTCGACAAGAAGATCGCCGGCGAAGCCGTCTGGGCGGTCGAAGGGATCAGCGCCCGGCGCAAGCGCAACCAGGGCCGGCTGCGCGCGCTGGCGGCGATGCGGGCCGACCGGCGGGACCGGGTCGCCAAGACCGGCGTCGCCAAGCTCGAAATCCAGGAAGGCGGCCGCGGCAGCCGGCTGGTCATCGAGGCCGATGGGCTCACCAAGCGGTTCGACGACCGCGTCATCGTCGACGGTTTCTCGACCCGCATCCTGCGCGGCGACCGGGTCGGCGTGCTGGGCCCCAACGGCGCGGGCAAGTCCACCCTGGTCAAGCTGCTGGTCGGCGGGATCGACCCCGACGCGGGCACCGTACGCCGGGCCGATACCCTGGAGATGGCGGTGTTCGACCAGACCCGCAGCGACCTCGACCCCGACGCGAGCCTCGCCGATGTGCTGCTGCCGCAAGGCGGCGAGTTCATCCGGATCGGTGACAAGACCCGGCACGTCTCCGGCTATCTCAGGGATTTCCTGTTCGATCCCTCCCGCCTCGGCAGCCCCGTCAGAAGCTTGTCGGGTGGGGAGAAGAACCGCCTCCTGCTGGCCCGGCTGTTCGCCCGGCCCTCCAACCTGCTGGTGCTCGACGAGCCGACCAACGATCTCGACCTCGACACCCTCGACCTGCTCGAGGCGGTGCTGGCGGACTATCGCGGCACGCTGATCCTGGTCTCGCACGACCGGGACTTCCTGGACCGGCTGGTGACCTCCGTCATCGCGGTCGAAGGCGACGGCGACGTCATGGAGTATGTCGGCGGCTATACGGACTACCGCCGGCAGCGCGCCGAGCGTCCGCACCGCACCGCCAAGGCCGAGGCTCGGAAAGCGGCCGGATCGGCGGCGCCCGCATCGGCGAGGCCCGGCAAGGCCAAGCTGTCCTTCAAACAGAAGTTCGAGCTGGAGCGGTTGCCGGCACGCATCGACGCCCTCAGCGGGGAAATCGCACAGCTCGCGGACGTTCTGGCCGACACCAGCCTGTACACCAAGGACCCCAAGGGGTTCGCAGCGATGTCGAGCCGGCTGGCCGCAGCGGAGATGGAACGCGCCCAGGCGGAGGAGCGGTGGCTGGAACTGGCGGCGTTGGCCGAAGAACACGGCGTCTAGAGCGTTTTCAGGGACTATCGGGCGGATCTGCCGAGGGGGATGGGCCCTGATGCCAGGAGCGAGGAGGAAGGACATGCCGGGGCATAT
>JANQKE010000160.1 GCA_028281265.1 Alphaproteobacteria bacterium
CTGGCCATACTGTTCGCCGGCCGCCTTGACGCCTTGACGCCTGAACGTATCTGAAAACCGCAGGGGCCAAATCAGATACACAGAGCTTCAGACACTCCCCCGTCGCCCGGCTTCTTCTTCGACCACTTCGCGGAGCTTTTTTTAAACGCCTCGCGCTCTTGTGCGCTCGCCGCCTCGGGGTGCTGCGGACGCGGCACCTGGATCGTCCAGTCGAGCGCACGCAGCGCCTCCCAGCCGCGCTGCGGCGCCACCCGCTCAAGCCCCAGCTCGCCGGCCAGCCAGGCCGCCACCTTCGGGCCACTCCACAGCCCGCCGTCCGGCGGCGGTGTCTGCAACCGCTGGCGCAACCGCGCCAGAAGCTCCGGCTTCAGGATCGACGCTGCCCGCCCGTTGTGCCGGCGCCGGTCACCCAGGGCCGCCGGGCCAGCCGCATTGTAGCGCGCCAGCAGCAGTTCCACCCAGCGCGTGCCGAAGCTCGTCGTCGCCGAAACCTCCGCTATCGTGTGCCCCTTGGCCAACAGCCAGATCGCCTGGAAGTGCCGCGCCGCCGTCGCCTCCTTGGCCGCCCGATAGCGCTGCTCCAACTCAGAAACGCTCAGATGTGCCGTAACCCGTGCCATGCCTCGACCTCCCGCGAATCATGACAAACTAGACTAAACAATCCAGATTCACAGCTGAATCTACCCCAACCGAATCAAACACTCGGATCCGGTATGACGGCACCATCACCACAAACACCCACCAGACCCGCACGAGCCCAACTCACCGTGATCAATCCAGGCTAAGGTGCGCTTGCCGTGTCGCGATGAGCCGGGCGCGTCGCGACGGAGCGTCAGCCGGCTTGCGAGGCGGGTCGGCGGGTCGACAGCCGGTCGATCGCCTCATAGACCGCCATGCCGGCGATCATCGCGCCGAGGAAGGTCAGCGCATCGGTCTGCAGGCTGCCCGCCGCCGCGATCGCCGGGCCCGGGCAGAACCCGACCAGCCCCCAGCCGAGCCCGAAGGTGGCCGAGCCGGCCACCAGCCGGCCGTCGATGTCGCGCCTGGTCGGGATCAGGAGCGCGGGTGCGAACAGGGGCGCGCCGCGCTTTACGATGATCCGATAGGCCGGCAGGAACACCGCCAACGCCCCGGCCATCACCAGGGCCAGGCTCGGGTCCCAGCGACCGGCGATGTCGAGGAAGCCGATCACCTTGGCCGGATTGACCATCTGGGAGATCGTCAGGCCGAGCCCGAACAGGAAACCGGCGCCGAGGGCAACAAGGATCGTGGGCATGATGGGGGAGGCCTCCGCGCTCAGGCCAGCAGGTGGCGGGTGACGTAGACGGTGACCCCGGCCACCGCCATGAAGATGCCGGTCGCGGCGATCGACCGGGCGGACAGGCGGCCGATGCCGCAGATCCCGTGACCGCTGGTGCAGCCACCCCCGAACCGGGTGCCGAAGCCCACCAGCAGACCGCCGACCACGATCGTGCCCAGACCGACATCGAGCTCGACCGGCGGGAAGCTGCCGGTGACCGCCATGCCGATCAGGGGTGCGGTCACCAGGCCGATGACGAAGGCCAGGCGCCAGCCGGTATCGCCGCCGGCGGGGCGCAACAGACCGCCGGCGATGCCGCTGACGCCCATGACGCGGCCGCTCAGCCACAGCATCACGGCCGCGGCCACACCGATCAGAACGCCGCCGCCCAGCGCGGAGACGGGGGTGAAATTCTCGAACACGGGTCGGGTTTCTCCTGGTTGCGCCCAAGCGCGGCGGGGGAAGGAGGGAGCGGGGGAGGGCCGACGTCCCGGCGGTCGACCCGCCGGCCGGGATGGCCGGTCAGTCGGCGACCAGAACGGGCGTTTTGCTGGTGGCTGCCGTATCTCCGCAAAACAGCGCGTAGAGCTCGGCCATGAACGGCCGCAGGGTGGTCGAGCTGATCCGATAGGTCAGGGTCGCCCCCACCCGGTCGCAGTCGATCAGGCCCTCGGCCTTCAGCTTGGCCAGGTGCTGCGACAGGTTCGACGGCGTCAGCCCCAGGCTGCTGCTCAACTGTCCGGCCGTGTGCGGGCTTTCCATCAGCTTGCACAGGACCAACAGCCGGTGTTCGTGGGACAGCGACCGCAGAAAGCTGGCGGCCCTGGCGGCCTTCGCCTCGAGGGCGGCGAGATCGACTTGCATTTCCATGTTTCACTAATATATAAAACACCGAACCGCTGGCAAGCCCGTATCGCGTAAAAACACAATCGCGCCGCCCGTCCGACGCAAGGGCCGCCCGGAAGCAAGGAAGAGAGCGATCGATGACCGACACACCCGACGTTCAGGCCTTCTTCGATCCCGCGACCAAGACCGTGAGCTATCTGGTCCGCGATCCCGCCAGCCGGCACGCGGCGATCATCGACCCGGTCCTGGATTTCGATGCCGCCTCGGGCCGGACGGCCACGGGGTCGGCCGATGCCCTGGCCGCGGCGGTGCGGGAGCGGGATCTGACCGTCGATTGGATCCTGGAGACCCATGTCCACGCCGACCATCTCTCGGCCGCGCCGTATCTCCGCGATAGGCTGGGCGGCAAGATCGGTATCGGTGACCGCATCACGGAGGTACAGACGGTCTTCAAAGACCTGTTCAACCTGGAACCGGCCTTCATCGCCGACGGCCATCAGTTCGACCATCTGTTCGCCGATGGCGAGACGTTCACCGTCGGCGGGATCGAAGCCAAGGCGATGCACACCCCCGGCCACACGCCGGCCTGCATGACCTACACCATCGGCGATGCGGCCTTCGTCGGCGACACGCTGTTCATGCCGGATTTCGGCACCGCCCGCTGCGACTTCCCGGGCGGCGACGCCCGCGCGCTGTACCGATCGGTGCGGAAGATCCTGGCCCTGCCGCCGGAGATGCGGCTGTTCACCTGCCACGACTACAAGGCGCCGGGGCGTGACGTGTACGCGTGGGAAACCACGGTGGCCGAGCAGCGGGCCGAGAACGTACACGTACGTGACGGCATCGACGAAGACACGTTCGTGGAGATGCGTACGGGCCGGGACGCCAAGCTCGGCATGCCCGCGCTGATCCTGCCGTCGGTACAGGTCAACATCCGCGCCGGCGCACTGCCCCCGGCCGAAGACAACGGCAAGCGCTACCTGAAGATCCCCCTGGACGCGCTGTGAGCTAAAACGGTCCGTCGACCGTACTCAGTCCCCCGCCATCAGGCGGGCGGCGGCCAGGCGGCCGGACAGGGTCGCCATCGGGACGCCGGGGCCGGGATGGACCGAACCGCCGGCCAGGTACAGGCCCGGCACCCGGCTCACCGCCCCGGGCCGGGCGAAGGTCGCCATGGAGCCGTGGGTGGCCCGGCCGTAAAGCGCACCGCCGGTCGCCGGGAACAGGGCGTTCCAGTCCTCGGGCGTGGTGATCGCCGCGTTCTCGGTCAGCCCGCCGGCGATCGCCAGCCCGCAGGCCCGGAGCATCGCGGTGGTGCGCGCGGCCAGGGTCCGCCGCTGGCCGGCATCCATCGGCCGGATGTCGCCGTCCGGCGGGGCGTTGATCAGCACCAGCAGGCGCTCGGCATCCGTCGGGGTGGGGTCTTCCGGATCGCCCCGGTCCTGGGCGCAGACATAGACCGTCGGGTCGGGCCGGATCGATCGATCCCGGAAGACGGCCGTGAACTCCCGCCCGTAATCGGCCGGGAAGAACACCGTATGGTGCAGCAGCGGAAACCCCTCGACCCGGGCCTTCGCACACCAGGTGACCGCCGACAGCGAGCGGTCCGGCTGCGGGGTGACGGGGGCGGCCTTGCGCACCTCTTCCCCCAGCAGCCCGGTACCCAACGCCGAAACATCGCCGTTGAACACCACCGCGTCGGCCGGCAGACGGTCCCCATCGGCCAGCACCACCCCGCTGACCCGGCCCCGGTCGACGGCGATCCGCGCGGCCGCGGTACCGAAGCGGTACGACGCGCCCAGGCGTTCCCCCACCCGCTGCAGGGCTCGGGCGACCGCGGCCATACCGCCGCCGACCCGGTGGACGCCCTCCTGCTCGACATGGGCGACCAGCATCAGCGTCGCCGGCGACCGCATCGGGGAGGAGCCGCAATAGGTCGCATAGCGGCCGAACAACTGACGCAACCGCGGATCGTGGAAATGCCGGCCCAAGGCCTGCCACAGGGTAGCGAACGGGCTGATCCGCAGCATGGCGTCAAGCCGGCCGACCCGGCGCACCAGTTCGGCCGGATTGGGCCGCTGATCCTCGATGAAGCTGGGCTTGAGGGTCCGGAAGATGTCCGCCGCCCGGACGCAGAAGTCCCGGTAGCCTTGTGCTTCCCTCGCCCCGGCGAAGCGGCCGATCGCCGCCGCGCTCTCCTCGATGTCGGCGTGGAGATCGAGGGAGCCGCCGCCGGCCTCCGCCGCCCAGGCGTGCCGGGCGAGCACCCGGGCCGGGGTCAGGTCGAGTTCCGCTTCCAGCGTGGTGCCGGCGGCGTCGAACAGCGCGTCGAACACCCAGCGCATGGTGAACACCGTGGGCCCGGCATCGATCCCCGCCCCACCGACGGTGATCTGGCGCATCTTGCCGCCGGGGCCCGGTGCTGCGTCGATCACGGTGACCTCCCGGCCCTGGCCGGCGAGATCGATGGCCGCGGCCAGGCCGCCCATGCCGGCACCGATCACCACGATCCGGTCACGGCGCATGCTGCGGGCCTTGGGATGGGAGGATCATGCGGCCGACGTCATCCGGGCCGGTGCCGGGCGACCGGCTCCCGGCCCCACCGCTTCCGCACGGTCTTCCGATGGTGATGGAAATGATCGCCGGGCCCGCCTTCCGGTGCCAGGTGCTGCCCTTCCTGCCGGGCGACGGCGCCCCGAATGCCGCCGGAGCGTCCTGCGTCAGAACCGACGTCGACAACAGGCTCCGACTCTTTGACGTCGATCAACGTATCTGCGTTCAGACGAGTCCATCTGAGCGCAGGTCGATCTAGTCCGATCGACCCGGTGGCGATGTGGGCGTAGACCGGCGGAGGCAACGGATCGGCGACGGCCATCGGCAGGGCATGAGACGGCGGCGGGCGGGACGGCACCGTTCCTGCCATACCGCAAGCCCGGCCCATTCCGGCTGAGCTAGCTCAACACCTGCCGATGATCCCGGGCGAACGGGCGGGGACGTCCCCGCCGGTCCCCGACCTTCATCCCCTGGGGCGGTGGCGGAGACGACGCGGATCGGCAAGGAAGGCGGCGACGCCGAGCTTTTCCCGTGTCTGAGCCCGACCGGTGAGGCGCCGGCGCAGATCGGGGGCTCGCAGCTCCGGCGATCCGGGCCGCAGATCGGCGACCCCGGCATCGCCGTCGGCGAGGCTGCGCAAGGCTCGATCAAGGCCGGTGCAGGGTGCGGCCGGAAAGGCCCGGAGAACGGGCGGCTTCGGGGGGGCTGAGAAAGCGCGGCGGCAAGCCGGCGTTGGGGGCTGGCATTCGTAGCACCTCCGGACATTGCGGGCGGCCGCGTGTCGGAGGCGGGAAGAACGGAGAATTGCGCCGGGAGGGGATGACGATCAGCGCGCGGCGAGACCGTCACCCTTCAAACAGGCGGAGGCGACGTCCGAACGATGGACGGATCGTCGTCACTCGGTCTGCGGGAGATGGACGCCCTGAAACGCGCGGCTTTCGCCGTTCGTTGTCATGCTGCGGACGGGAAATAGACGATCATGCGGAGATGCCGATGCTCGTCCACCGTCACCATCTCATGCTGGAAACGGGTCAGCGTATCGCCGTCCAAGAGGGAACCGATGCCCCGGCTGTACGCGCCGGATGACGGTTGGCCCCACCACCGCCTGAAATCGGGCGACAGCGTTTTCAGGTCTTCGACAAGCGACAGAAGGGCCGGGTTTTCCGGCGCCGCGGCGAGGTCATACCGGAAATTCGCCAGCAATGGCGGACCGTCGTCTCGGAACGACGGGTGGCGGGCGCGCAACCGAGGGTCGGTGAAGACGATCCTGAGAAAGTTCCGGCCCACGCGGTCGCGCGATGAAAAGCCGAACAACTGATCGGCACTCGCATTCCAGGCGACGACATCCCAACCGAGATTGATGACGTAAGCAGGCTTCGTCGTCAGCTCGTCCATGATCTCCTGGATGCGCGGGGTCACCGACGGCCAGTCGTAAATGTCCGCTGGAGGTGGCCGCTTGTGAGCCAGAAGAAACAGATGACAGCACGCGGCGTCATCGAGTCTCAGCGCCTTCGAGACCTTAGGTGTTTGATCCCACGGTTTGATGGTGTGATCCTTTCGTTGGAATGGAAGGAAGCACTATGGGACAAGTTCGTCATGGCGGCCGTGGCCCTGCGGCATGTCGGAACGATTGGGCGATCCGATGGAGCGTCGTGAGTCCGATGGGCTTGCACCGTCCTTGCTGCTTCTTCCGTGCCCTTCGACGGGCAAAGCGGGTCGTCGGCGTGATCCGCCTTCCAGCAAAACACGATAACCATGGTCGATAGGCATGCGGCCGTGCGGGGCCAGGCAGGCGACTTGCGCCTTGAGCGAGCTGGTTTTCCACGGCTCCTGTGCGCCGCGGCGGGCGTCGAGAAAGACGGTGGCGACGGCGCGGTAGCTGGCACCCGCTCGCCTGCCGCCGATCGGGCGTAGCGCAGGCTTCAGGCGCTCGCGGCCTTGCTCAAGCGTCCGATGTGGGGCGAACATGCAAGGTGACGTTTTCGAGCGTCACGGTGCCGGCGTTTCCGGCTGCTCCTTCCGTTTTCGCATAGAGATCGGCATGCATCGCATCGGCGGTCTCGATGCGGATCGATCCGGCCTCCAGCGGAACGGTCAGCGCATCAGCCGTGGCCGTCGCATCGGGGAAGATGCGCCGCAGGAGATCGCGGGCGTCGTCCGTCAAGGGCAGGCGCAGGCGCGCGTCATGGATGCCGGTGATGCCGTTTGCGTCGGCATTGGGCACCATATGGGCCTTCATGACGTCGCGCGGATCGGGATCGTATTGGATGAAGCCGAGTTCGAGATCGGTGCCGGGGATCGGCGGCAGATACAGCATCCGCCAAGGCATCGTCTTCCTGAACAGGCCGAAAAAGGCGCGGTAGGTGACGCGCTCGGGGGCCGAAGTCTCGATGCCCGCCGCCCGTAGGTGGGCGATGAGATCGTCAAGCCGGTCGGTCTTCAGGAAGAGGCAGTAGAGCCCGCGCTTGCCCAGGTGGTGGCGCGCGACCCAGCGCTCCACCCATCCGCCGCCGTCGGGGCGCAGGATGCGGATGATCTCGAGATACTGCCGGCCGATCCAGATATTGCCGGCCTTGAAGCCTCTGGTGCCCTTGCCCCCATCGGACTCGAACGGAACATCGACGGCGGCAAGCCGGGCTTTCAGATCGGCCAGGATCGCCGGGTCGTCATCAATATGGACGACGACATGGTCAAGGTGCAGGGCAGGCAGCTGGCTCATGCGGCGGCCTCGGCCGGGAAAAGCGCCGACCACTCGGCGCGCGCCCAGGCGGCATAGACCGGATGCTCGTCCTTCATCTCGTCCCACAGCCAGGCCATGCGGTCGACGAACCACGCCTTGCAGACCACCGAGGCGTGCCAGCCGGCGAACGCGGTCCAGAACTCGCCGCGCACCAGGCCCCAGATGCCGATCAGCATGAACAGGCCCGACAGGGCCGTGGTCACATGGGCGACGCGCCGGGGCTCGGTGGGGATGGGGACGGTTTTGCGGTTGAGGAACGCACGCTCGCCCAGCACGCCGCGCGCCGCCCAGCTTTCCGCTGTTTCCGGCGGGCTGAAGAAGCGCGGGTTGAGATAGACCCAGCCGCCGGCCGCGACGATCGGGACCAGCGACCACCAGCCGATCCAATGCGCGCTCCACAGGGCGAAGAAGACGGGGACTGCGCCGCCGAAGCGCGTATAGACGCTCCACGGGTTGGCGTGGCGTGCCCAGGTCGCATCGGTCATGCCCATGAGGCGCTCGGCGCCCTTGAAGAGGTCCCTCATTCCGCGTCTTTCGTGGCGGGAAACAGGCCCCTGGCGACCAGATCGATCAGAAGGTCGCGGGTGGCCGGCCAGTCGCCCATGCCGGGGGCGCTCTTGTGCAGGATCAGGTGGGTCAGGCCGACCACGGCACCGAGCACCGCTTCCACATCGTCATGGGCCAGATCACCGCGATCCCGCGCATGCGTCAGAAAGGCGAGCAGGGGCTTGAAACCCAGCTCCGTCTTGGCGGCGATGTGTTCGGGCCCCAGCCGGCGCTGGACGGCGGCCAGTTCGTCGGGATGCTCGATCAGCCGCTTGAACACCGGATTGGTTTCATATTCGGCCATCAGGCGGTGCAGAAAGGTGGCGAAGGCGTCATGGGCGCGGAGCGACCGGTCATGCAGCGGCGTGAGCACCCGTTCCGCGATGCCCGGCCCTTCGCGCACCAGGATCTCGGCATAAAGCGCCTCCTTGCTGTCGAAGAAGCCGTAGAACGCGCCCTTGGAGATGCCGGCCCTGGCGGTCAGCCTTTCGATCGGCAGCTTGCGCAGGCCCAGAACCGGGATCAGCGCACGCGCCTCGGCGAGCATGGCCGCGGCGATCCTGTCGCGTTCGTCAGGGGGAAAAGGCGCTGGCATGGCTGTATGGTCCGAAATCGAAAACGTACATATCCATCATCTTAAGGACCCATCCCCTTCAACGGCGCGCGCCGGCGCGCAAGTAGAGATAGAGCGGCAGCGCCAGCGACAGGCCGACGAAACAGCCCGCCGGCAGCACCACCCACCAGGGCCGCGTGCCGGTCTCGCGCGCATCGAGGAAGGACCAGACCCAGAAGACCCCGATGGACAGCATCACGTCCGCCGAGAAGCCGGCCGCGGGGCCGTTGGCGAACAGCGAGCGCGCGAACAGCGGGATGTCGACGCCATGGCCGGCGAAGAACGTGCCGAAGAAGGCCCAGGGCACCACCGTCCCGATCACGCCCATCACCAGATAGAAAGTCCGCATAGCTTTGCCTTCCCTTGTCACGGCCGCGAAATCGAACACCACAGCCCCTTGAACAGAACGGATGGCGATACGCAAAAGCCGGGGTTTTCGAACGTCACCGGCCCGTCGGGCGTGGCGAGCGTGATCGCGATCCGGTCGGCACCCTTGGACACAGGGCGAGCGCGGCGAACAGGCGCTCCAGCCCGGCGGGATCAGGCAGGCTAAGCTGGAAATCCACCAACTCGCAGGCCGGATCGGCGTTGCCCGGACGCGCATACCATTCGATGACATTGGGACGCTGGCTGAGAAAGCCGGGGCCGATCACCGCGCGGCGATAGGCGCGCGCGCCCCGGCCGGGCGCGCCGACGCGCTCATCGTTCCTCAGCACGTGGCCGCCGCTTTCGACCGCCTTGGCCATCTGTGGCCAGTCCGATGTCGCCATGTACCAGAACAGCATCTAAGCCCGGGCAGCATCAGCTTGCGCGGATGCAGGCCGTGATGCTCGGGGTTGGGGCCGATGATCTCCAGATTGCTGTCGGGGCCGATGGCGAGGCTCGCGCTACGATACCATTGGCCGGGCTCGGGATCGTGCAGGACCGGCGCGGCCCCGGTCCGCTCTTCGACATGGGCCGCGCCCGCGACCGTGTCGGAGACGGCGAGCGCCACATGGTCGACCGGCAAGCCGTGCGAACGGATGTGGATCGGCGAAGATGCGGTGTCGTCGGTCATGTCAGGCGTGTCCGGCGGATGTTTCGGCGCGATCGGGTCGGTGCGGCGTCGCCGGGGAAAGGCCAGCGTGACCATATGACTGAAAATCGAAAACAAATATATGGAGGTTGCGGACGTTTCGCAACGAAACCTGCCCGATGCTTCGGGCCTCAAGGCACGTTCATGAGGCACATGAAACTGTCGGTGCTTCGTCCACCGGTCCCGCAAGGGCCGCGACCCGCACCCAGGCGGTGGCGCCGATCACGATGGCGCCGATGCTGCCGAACATGAGCGTCCAGGTCTCGCCCGCACCACCGATTTCGGCGAGGCTCTTGAGGGCGTGGAAGCCGGCGATGCCGGCGGGGATGGCGTAGAGTGCGCCCGGCGCCGGGCGGATCGGCACGGAACGGAGGGTGGCGAAGGCGACCTGACCGAGCGCCGGCGCGAAGCTGCCCGCGAGGAAGGCGCCGATAATGGCGGCGACGGGGCCGGCGCTGCCGCGGCGGCGGGTCGCCTGCCCCGCGGGTGCGGCCCCCGGCCGGAGCGGCTCCGTCCGCCGTCCATCCACGACGCTGGGCCGTCGAGCGATGCTGCCGAGCGATGCTGCGCCTGGATCGGCCGAAGCCCAAGGCTCGCAAAGGAGCTCGAGGTGCCCCTCAACTCCGCCATCGCCTTCCTCTACGCTGCGTCCGTCATGCTCCCCATCAGACCACCGGCCAGAGACCTACGAGTTCCGAAACCGACTCTGAGCCCTGTTCTCACCGGCAAATCGCGTGCGCCGATGCCCGAAGATGAATAGACGTATGGAATGACAAAAACGGACGTGACCGACAGCGAAGTCGCCAAACGCTGGAACGCCAACGCCGACCAGTGGACGGCCGACGTTCGCGCTGGTTTCGATAGCTACCGCGACCTGTTCACCTGGCCCGCCTTCGAGCGTTTCGTTGGGACCGTAGCGGGGCTCGACGCCATCGATCTCGGTTGTGGCGAGGGCACCAACACTCGCCGCCTGGCACGCGCCGGTGCGCGCATGACCGGTATCGATCTGTCGGAGCGATTGATCGGACATGCCCGAGCCGCTGAGGGAAAGGACTTGCTGGGCATAGCCTATCACGTCTGCTCCTATTCTGAGCGTACGCCGATCCCGGATGGATCTTTCGACCTGGCTATCTCGACGCTCGCTCTAATGGACGGTGCGGACCTGCCCGGCGCGCTGCGGGAGGCGTATCGCCTACTCCGACCGGGCGGGTCGCTCGTCTTTTCAATCCTTCATCCCTGCCACATCACGCCGGGCTTGCGTTGGGAACACGATCGTGATGGTGGTACGACGGGGCTGGTGGTCGACCGATACCACGACACGACACCCTTTACGGAGCACTGGCGCTTCGGAGACAGGCCCACGCCACATGCCGGCGATCTGCCCGTAGAGCCGTTCGCCGTCCCCCGCTTCCCCCGCACTTTGGCGGACTGGATTAATGCCGTCGCGGACGCAGGGTTTGTGATCGAACGTAGTGAGGAGCCGGTGCCAAGCGACAAGGCGATTGCTGCGCAGCCTCGCTTCGCACGATGGCGCGATCTTGCAGCATTCATGCTGATGATGCGAGCACGGCGTCCTACAGAGGCGCAGCCAGAAGAAACAGCAGAACGATAAATCAAAGCGGCCTTTATTTGTGCCGCATCAATATCCGCCTCAGGCTTCAAGCGGTCATTGGCCTCATGGCGGGCCACGCGCGATGAAAATGCGAAATATTCCTTCGCTGCTGCACTACGATAGCGTGACTGCCCGATTGCGCTGTAATGATCAGTTCTGCGAAGCAGTGCGCAAGTGCATACCCCGGCAGACCGAGGCCGGAGGCCGTCCCTGCGCCTGCCGCGAACGGCCGCTTCGAGCCCCCATTGCGACGGAACGCTGCAGCGCGCCAAGAACGTTTGTTTTCGCTGAGCGCCTTTCTTGCACTTACCGTCTGGTCGCGTCTGGTCGCGCATGGCACCCTCTCCAAAGAGATGGAGAAAAAGATGATTGAGCGCCTCGACTACGTATCGATTAATGGTCCAGCCATCACCAGCATGGCGAAGGCCAAGGACGACATACTATCCATAAACGACAAACTCAGGGCCCTGATCGAACTACGGGTGTCCCAGATCAATGGCTGCGCATACTGCGTCGATCTCCATACGATTGAAGCTAGGAAAGCAGGTGAAACAACACAGCGGCTTGATTGTCTCACTGTTTGGCGTGAGGTGCATTTCTTTGACAAAGCGGAAAAGGCCGCCCTTGAATGGGCAGAAGCCATCACCGGAATTACAACCAATGGGGCTCCCGAGCATCTATACGCAGCGCTATTCGAGCATTTTTCAGAAACCAAGATTGTCGATCTGACACTTATCATCGCGCAGATGAACGCGTGGAACCGGTTGGCAATCAGCTTTGGTCATCTTCCGGATGCTAGATCCGAATAGCTTCGGTTCTTTCGGGAGCTGGCGTTCTTTCGGCCTTAGAGAATGGCGGCTTCGCTCGCAGAGCAGCTAGCGAACTTCCGTAGTAAAGTGCCGAACAATCGGCGGCGAATGGCGGAGAGGGAGTCCGCCCTGGCCCTCTATACCGTATTGATACACCTTCACTATTTCGACATCTCACTGCCGTTCCCACCTTAAGTTCCGCCAATACAACGGCGACCGCACTGTCCCGATCACGCCCGCGCCGACCGAGTTCCCTTCCGTCGACCAACAGACCTGGTATGCAGCCATCGGGCCAGACGATCCTGGCAAATGCGATCCTACGGTGCCAGCGCAGCTGATCTACGGGCCTGCTGGACGATCTCGAAGACCGGGATGAACCCGTTGCCGTCGACATCAACACTCCCGACCGGCTCGCGAAGCTAGAGATGGTCCCGTGGGACGAACTCGAGGGTCAGGAACCGCCAATCGGCGTACCTGTCCGGCGGCAGGGGCCATGGCTGGCACACGGGATTGAGCACGGCCCTCAGCGCGGCCTCTTCTGCCATTCGGATCAACGGCGTCGTCCCAGGATTGAGCACCTGCGCCGTGTCTACCGTTCCGTCCGGCCGCATAGTCGCTCGCACCCGGACACGGGTATCCAACGGTCCCGCACTGACACGCCAGCAGGCTCGCAGAGCGTCCATGACCCGTGACCGATCCTGGTCGGAAAGCGAGCCCAACTCCAACTCCGGGACATCGGCAGATGGGTCACCCATATCCGAAGACCGCACCAGCGGGTCGACCAGGTTATCCAGCACGGTCGGACTGCTGTCCGCCGCCGCTGGAGGGGTGGCCGGCTGCCGTTCCATCTCCGGCTCCAGCGCGGTGAGGGTCGCCGTGTTCAAGACGCCGGTGGCGTCCAACCCTTCGGTCCGTTGAAAGGCGCTCAACGCGCGTCGGCTCATCGGCCCCCACAGGCCGTCGATGGCTCCAGCGTAAAGCCCGCGATCCCGCAACACGCGCTGAACCTGTCGGATTCGGTCAGCCGAAACGGCTGGCACGTTCCACCCGCAGGCGGCAGCCACCTCCTCGACTACCGGCTCCAGGCCGGTCAGGTCGAATTCGGCATCGTGCTGAGCCCCGTTGCGTTCCGTCACGCGGACGTAAAGGGACTCGTGCTCCAGCAGCTCCCTGAGGAACGCGACCGCTCCCATCCCCCAATGGCCGGCATGCCGGCGGCTCACACTGGTCGACCAGCGGGCTGACTGCGCGATCTCCTGATCCAACCTGTACTCGGCCCCGACCCGATCGTCCCGGCCCGTCATCAAATAGGTGTCGATATCGAAGATCGCCCGCGTCTCCCCTTCTTGGCATGCGACCACGAAACGGGCGTCGTCATGCGGCCATTCCTCCACCAGGGATGCCGACACGACCGGACTATCGTCGATCTGCGCGGTCCTCCTCGTGAGGGTCCAGACCCGCTGGGGTGGCCGCCAGGTCACGTCGGTGTCACCCTCGCTTGAGGTGGTCGGTGCCACGGGAGCGGTCACTATGGGCGGCGTGGATGAGGGTGGAGGCGCTAAGTGCGGATGCGTCCCCGACCGCAAGGCCGCCGACCAATCGTCGAAGCCGCGGTAGCCGTCTACTGTCGTAACGCGGTAAAGCTCGACATTGGGAAACGCTTCAAGAAGCGTCTGACAGTCACCGGTATAGCGACCCCAAATGGGGCTGACGCCGAACAGGGACCAAGCGAACCGCTCGAGATCCTGCGGCGTCACATGCTCTTCATCGATCCTAACCGACAAAGAGAGGGAAACGGTCTCTTCGGTGTCTCGAAGCAGATCGACTTGTGCGAGAAACCGCGTTCGCT
The DNA here is from genome assembly GCA_028281265.1 of Alphaproteobacteria bacterium. GTDB lineage: Bacteria > Pseudomonadota > Alphaproteobacteria > DSM-16000 > Inquilinaceae > JANQKE01. Next base: position 13,944 of record JANQKE010000160.1, read on the forward strand.
CCTCGAGAGGAACAGTCGCGGGGACGGCCAGCCCGTCTTCAATCCGGCAGAAGGCGCCGGCGGAGATGTATCCGCGCTCGCCGACGGCCAGGTCGCCGACGCGTGGACCAGGATTGATCCCCAGGAGCGCTTCTAAGGCCTTTGACCCGTCGCGCCCCACCACGAAACCGTCCCGCGCGCTCGCACCTGATACGACGAGGCAACAGGATACGAAGAACACCATCGACCGCCACATGGCCAAGCACCGTCGCAAAGAACGAGTTGAAGCCACCATGACTGTCGTTTCTACATCACGACACAGCTCATGGTGAAGAGCTCAAGCTTGGAGGTGGCTACTCAAGTCGGGTGCCGATCGCTCGCGCTGGTTGGCAAGTCCCGTCGGATCGGTCGGGACGGCAGCGGCACCTCGATTGGCCGCCCGCCATGGGCCTTGATCCCGAGCGTCCATGCATTCCGGTGCTCGGCTTCCGATCCTGCTTGCGTGACCAAGCAGACCGAGCACGCCAATCACGTGGTCGAGATAGCGTTGGCCCACACCATTCCCCGCAAGGTCGAGGCCGCCTACCGGCGCCGTCAACTGCTGGAGAAGTGCTGGGTCTTGATGGCCGACTGGGCAGCGTTCCTCACACGATCCCAGATCGAGCCAGCAACGCGCCACGCTCGGTTTGAGTGCCGATCACCAGAGGGCAGAAGACGCCTTTCCTCCAACCCTGAGTCCACAACCTCCGTCGGGTGTGATATGCGCGATCATGTAGACTGAGCGTGTCTTGCACACTGGCAGGCGCATCGATCGCGGATCCGGACGTCAAGATCGCTCGCCAAGGACGAAGACGTGTCCGGAGACAACCGAGACCGATGACAGCGGACCAGCAGACCCAACCGATCCGCATCCTCCATCTGTCGGACATCCACTTCCGCTCCGGCCGCGCTTGGGACGCCGATCCGGTCCTGCGCAAGCTGGTCAAGCGTGTCCGCGACGACGTCCAGTCCGGCTTGATTCCGGACCTCGTGGCTTTCACCGGAGACCTCGCCTTTTCCGGCGCGGCCGATCAGTACGAGGCGGCGACCGGCTGGCTGAAGGGCCAGCTCTGGCCGGTGCTGGAACCGGACCTCCCCCACGATCGGCTGCTGATCGTCCCCGGCAACCACGATGTCGACCGGGAGAAGGTTCGGCGTGGGAGCCACCATACCCAACAGGAGCTCCTAGAGAAGGCGAGCCAGCACGAGATCGCCACCGTGCTGCAGCACGACGACGACCGCGCCGACATGCTGGCGCGGCACGCTGCGTGGTCGGCGTTCGTCGAGACCTGGTTCGGCACACCGCGACCGCTCTGCTGGAACCGACGGGACCTCACCATCCGCGGCACGCGGCTGCACATCGCCGAGCTGAACTCGGCCTGGATGTCGTGCGGCGACAAGGACTACGGGCGCCTGCTACTCGGTCGCTTGCAGCTCAACCAAACCGTGCAGATAGCCCAGGCCGAGGATGCCGACTGGCGGCTGGTGCTGATGCACCACCCGTGGAGCTATCTGGCCGAGTTCGACCAGGACGAGGCCCGCGCAAACGTCCACGAGCACGCCGACCTCGTCTTGCGCGGCCACCTGCACAAGCCGGCCAGCGAACGCATCGCGCCGCCGGATCCGACCCGCAGTTGCCTGGAGCTCGCCGCTGGCAGCATCTACGAGGACAGCCAGTACCCCAACGCCTTCCAGTGGATCGAGCTCGCTCCGGACCCAAGAAGCGTCCGCGTGCATTTCCGCGCCTGGCTGCACAATGACTGGCAGATCGACCGCAACCAGCCCGGCGGTCCTCAGGGGTGGGTGGAGTTCAGCCTACAGACCGGCACTGCTGTCGGTCCCGCTATCGGCCGATCTCCTGCCGACGGGCCGACAGGCAACGCCGAGGGTCAAGACACCGAGCGAGAGGGACCGGACCCCCAACCCGATAGCGACCAGGAGCCCGACAGCAGCGCGTCCGGTGACGGCAAGCCGCAGCGGGAAAAGGCCGCGCGCTTCGAAAGGCTCAGACGCGGTTTGATCGAGAGGGTCCGCAGGTCCCAGTCCGCCTTGAACGAGCTGGAACAGGTGCTCGGACTGCCAGACGATCCAGGCATATCGACCGATCAGGCCCGGGCGGAGCGGCTGGTCGACGAACTCATGGCAGCGGACCTCGCAAGAGCCATAACGGTCCTGGTCACCGCCTACAGCCAACTGCGCGACAAGCGATCCGCAGACGGCGCTGAAGCCATCACCGGCGCAGCACGACTGCTGATCCCCTGGCTGTTCATCGCGACAACCGGCAAGGGCAAGAAGACGGACGAAGCGTTCTGGGCAGCGCTCGGTGCGAAGGAACCGGTCGAGCTGCCGACCAAGCTCGACAGTTTCGCCGAGATCGTCATGGCAGGCCTCGATCGGTGGGAGGCCGACTTCCGAACCGCCGACGGGGAAGAGTGGCCGGTTGGCAGGCATGCCGTCGACATCCCGAAACTGCCGTCTGGCCGCGCCAACTACGATATCCCGAACTTCCGAAGCCACCTGTACCAACACGCCAGCGCGCCGCCGGCCTATGACCCTGAGGAATACAATGACGGCACCGATTTGTCCGAAGTCGATCAGGTGATCGATCGATCGTTCGCGCGAAAGCAAAAGCGCACGAACCGGACCGCCTACGTCATCCTACGGGAACCGAAATGGGAAGACGATCTCCCCAGGCATCGACAACTCAGCGACTTCCTCTCCAGCAGGTATGAGAACTTCGTCGTCGTCGAGCTCAAGAACCTGATGCCCGTCGAGGATGTCGACATGTTCAGCGAAATCGAAGACCTGATCTACCCTCGGCCCGAGTGATCGTCATGGACCGCATTCCTCTTCCCGATGCAGGTGCTGAGCACCGTCACGTGTCGTTCGAATGCGCTGGCGCACACGATGACGCGGTCCACCTGTTCTCGAAATCCGAGATCCTGGCCGTCAACGCAGCCGTCGCCGCCGGGCGCCCCCTCCTGGTCAGGGGGGAGCCGGGAACAGGCAAGAGCCAGCTCGCCCGCGCCGCCGCCAAGGAGTTGGGGTGGGCGTTCGTCAAACACGTGATCGACTCCCACACGGAATCCCGCGATCTGATGTGGACGTTCGATGCCGTCCAGCGGCTGGCCGACGCCCAGATCGCCGGTGCCCGCCTGGCCGTCCGGCCGTCCACGCCGACGAAGACCGACCCCGTTGACACCAAGGCTGAGCCTGCCGGCACGCTGGACATCGCCAACTATCTGCATCCAGGGCCGCTCTGGTGGGCCTTCGACTGGAGCACGGCCAATGATCAGTGCGATCGGGCACGCGGCGTCGCCCCGTCTCAGCCGGACCGCGGGGATTGGCGGAAGGGCTGCGTGCTCCTGCTCGATGAGATCGACAAGGCCGAACCGGAGGTCCCCAACGGTCTCCTGGAGGCTTTGGGTGCCCGAGAGTTCACGCCGATCGGTCAAAGGACACCGGTCCGTGCGTCCGGCCGACCGGTTCTGGTGATCATCACCACCAACGAAGAGCGTGTTCTCCCGGACCCCTTCGTGCGCCGCTGCCTGGTGATCCGCCTGGGCCTTCCCGAAGACGAGGACCGCCTAATCGACTTCTTGATGACCCGCGGGGAGGCACATTTCCCCGATGCGGACGAGAGGGTGCGTCGCCAGACGGCCAAGATGCTCCATACTGACCGTCAAAAGGCGATCCAGAAGAACATCCGGCCCCGGCCGGGCCAAGCCGAGTATCTCGACCTGCTGCGCATCGTCGTCGCTCTGGAACCGGACAATCCGTCGGCGCAGTTGGCGCGGCTCGACGAGGTCGCCGGCTACGCCCTCCGGAAACAGGCCGGCACGGCTGACGGCCGGTGACCGACGATCCACCGGACACCCGGCCCGACACCACGGTCCACCGCCGGGACTGGCCTCGCCTGTGCGGCCTCAGGGGGTACGCCGACCTTCTCATCGCCCGAAAGGAAGGCGGCGTCGACGCGCTCGGCACCATGGCCGACCTCCTGGGCTATGGTCAGACCGACGCTCCGAAACCGAGATCAACGGCGCGGACGCCGCCTCGGGCAACACGAAGCGACCCCGTCGAACCGAAGGCGACGGTCGCCTCTACCGCGCGTGAGCCCGTGCCGTTTTGGCAGCCCGTCGCCCGCGAGTTCCTCGCCCCGCTCGAGCCCTCGGTGCCGGAGGGTCCCCGAGCGCAGGTCCATCACACGATCCCGCCGAAGCGTCGCGTGGCCCCGGCACTGGCGGCCTGGAACACGCTCGTCCCGGCCCTGCGAACGGCGTTCACCGAACGACGCCCGGGCACGGCACCGGATGTGGCAACGATCACGCAGATCCTGGGCAGAGGGGAGTTGTTGCAGCGCATCCCCCGGCTTCAACGGCGGCGTTGGGGACAAGACCTGCTGGTGATCCTCGACCGCAGCGAACGGCTGATGCCGTTCCACGATGATCAACACCATGTCGTTCGGCGACTGCGGGCTTTGTTCCCCCGTCGTCGCGTCCAAATGGCGATCATGGACGGCGACGTCGACGACATCGATGCATTCGACCACCACGGTGAGCCGGTCCCGTTTAAGGTCCCCAGGCCGGGGACGGCGGTCCTGGCTCTCACCGATCTCGGCTGTCTGGCCCCGCGGCCGGAGCCGATCCGCCGCCACTGGAGGGTCTTCGGTGATCGCCTCGCCCATGGCGGCTGCCGACCGACCGTCCTGAACCCCGCGCCGGCGTGCCTATGGGCACGGGAAGGGGTCGGCCTTGCCCCCTGGACGGTCATCCCGTGGGTGCGAGACGATGGTGCCCCGCCGATGTCTCGTGACCAACGGCGCGAGCGGGCGGATCGGCTGTTGCGCCTCCTCTCCCCCGCATTGCGCATCGAGCGCGGTCTGTTGCGGGAGATCCGCCTTCTGCTCGGGGTGCAGGCCGATGCCGCGACGGAGGTGGATGCCTGGATGCACCAGGACATGGTCGTTCGCAGCTATGTCGCCGGCGTTCAGGACCCCGAAGCCGCCAACCGGCGCCGGGCCGCGTTCGCGAACAAGGAGGATGGCGACACCCGATCGGTGGTGATCCGAACCCTCCAGCGGTGGCGGGCTGGCCTTCCACCCGAGATCTGGCTGGCGGAGCTGATGTGTCTGGACTATGCCACCATCGCCCACCTGCCGGCGGCAATGCGCGACAACGATCTGCCCGCCGCCCATCAAGACGCACTCGCCATCATCGACGCGCTGGCCGGGTCACCCGATGCCCGATCCTGGTATCGCTACCTCCATGAGGCAGCGCCCCACACCTACTACGCGACGACCGATCCTGAGCTGCGGCGCGCCCTCGACCGCATCTTTCACCTCGCCTTCGACGGGGAAGCGGAGCGGCCGGTGCCGCCGCCGGGGTTCGATCCGCGGGTCATCCCGCCGGCCTTTGCCGCACCGGTGATCCTGGAGCTGCGGGAGGGTGCCGACGGGCTGGTGGTGACCCAGCCGACAACGGACGACGCGCCCCGTGCCGGCAGCCTGGTCTGCACCCTGCAGAGCCGTATCCGGGAGGTGACGGTCGAACCCGAACCGTTCTTCTGGCGATCGGGCTCGGCCCCGACCTGGGCGTCGGACTGGGGCACGGACCGGTTCGGGGCCTGGGCGGCGTTCACGGTGACCGGGGCCGACGGCGCTCCGGTGACGCAACGCCTGCGCTGGATCCGACCGGGGCGGTTTCTGATGGGCTCTCCGGACAGTGAGCCCGAACGATCCGACATCGAAGGCCCCCAGCACGAGGTGGTGTTCGAACGCGGCTTCTGGCTGTTCGACACCGCCTGCTCGCAAGCGCTGTGGCAGGCGGTGATGGGGGAGAACCCAAGCTGGTTCCGGAGCCCCGACCGGCCGGTGGAGCGCGTGAGCTGGGACGACACACAGGCGTTCTTGAAGCGGATCAAGGATCTGGTGCCGGGGTTGGGTCTGACCCTGCCGAGCGAGGCGCACTGGGAATACGCCTGCCGCGCGGGGACGACGACCCCGTTCAGTTTCGGGGCGACGATCACGCCGGAGCAGGCGAACTACGACGGCAACTTCCCATACCAAGACGGCCCCAAGGGACTCGATCGCGGGGAGACGGTGCCGGTGGCGAGCCTGCCGCCCAACCTTTGGGGCCTGTACGAGATGCATGGCAATGTCTGGGAATGGTGCGCGGACCATTGGCATGGAAGCTATGTCGGCGCCCCCCAGGACGGCAGCGCCTGGCTGCGGCCGGAGGCCAGTTCCGGCGCGAACCGGGTGATCCGCGGCGGGTCGTGGATCGTCCTTGCTCGCTACGTGCGGTCCGCCGCCCGGGGCGGCCGCGCTCCGGGCGGCCGCCTCGACTTCCTGGGGTTCCGCTGTGCCCGAGTTCAGGGGACCGGGGCGGAGCCCCGGTCTGGCGCCGCGGAGCCCGGCGGGGTGGGGCCGGACGGGCAAGCGGAGCGCCCGTCAGCCCCCGCCCCAGAGGGCGGAGCGGCGCCGTTCGTTCTCGGCACCGACCGGGAACGGGTCACCCTGCGCCGCCTCACTCGCCCCGATTGGGCGCACGCTCTGGGCCGCGACCGGTTCGGGCTGTGGGCCGACATCGCGATCGACCCCGATCCCAAGCCCCTGACCGATCAACGCCCGGTCCGCCAACGCCTGCGCTGGATCCCCCCAGGCCGGTTCCTGATGGGCTCGCCGGAGGATGAGCCGGGGCGGGACAGTGACGAGCGCCCCCAGCATGAAGTGACGTTATCGGACGGGTTCTGGCTGTTCGACACACCGTGCACGCAAGCACTGTGGCAGGCGGTGATGGCGGAGAACCCGAGCCGGTTCCGCAGCCCGGACCGACCGGTGGAGACGGTAAGCTGGGATGATCTCCAAGAGTTTCTGATACGAATCAACGGCCTGGTGCCTGGGTTAAATCTGAGTCTGCCCAGCGAGGCGCAATGGGAATACGCCTGCCGGGCCGGGACGCAAACGGCGCTGTACACCGGACCCATCGAGATCCTGGGGGATCGCAACGCGCCGGCGCTGGACCCGATCGCCTGGTATGGCGGCAACAGCGGACAGGATTTCGATCTCGCAGACGGCGAGAACACGACAAACTGGCGAGATAAACAGACAGATCACGTGATGGCCGGGACAAGACGGGTCACCCTAAAGCGTCCGAATGATTGGGGGTTATTCGACATGCTGGGCAATATCTGGGAGTGGACCAGAGAAGAATGTGAAAAAACTCTGACTGATATTCTTGAAACTGAAGATGGAGCTGTGCTGACGACTGAGGATGGCGAAGCGATTGAGGCAGAGAAGGGAGTTCGCCAATACTACATGAAGGGGGGCGCTTGGGTCACCCGGGCCCGCTACGTGAGAGCAGCGTATCGCCGTCCAAGATCGTCAGATTTCAGGAGGAATTATCTCGGCTTCCGCTGTATCAACGGGCAAGAGTAAGACATGCTCAGAGTACTGGAGATGCGGCGACTGATGGTGAGATGGGTGCAAGGGGAACGTTGATGGACACCGCTTGGCATCCCTTGGTGGCAGGTGCGCCGCCGGCCTGGGCGGACCAGTGGGGCCAGGACGTCTACGGGATCTTCGCCGGCTTCACGGTCGCCGGCGTGCACCAACGCCTGCGCTGGATCCCACCGGGTCGGTTCCTGATGGGCTCGCCGGAGGACGAGCCGGGGCGGTACGGGGAGGAAGGCCCGCAACATGACGTGACGCTGGCGGCGGGGTTCTGGCTGTTCGACACGCCGTGCACGCAAGCGCTGTGGCAGGCGGTGATGGGGGAGAACCCG
>JANQKE010000035.1 GCA_028281265.1 Alphaproteobacteria bacterium
GATGCTCTAAATCTTTGAAATAGATCAACTTATCTGCGTTCAGATGAGTCCATCTGAACGCAGGTTGATCTAGAGCATCCTGCATCCGAACGGACACGGATTAAGAGGCTCTCACCCTTTGAAGTCGATCAATTTATCTACCTTCAGATGGACTCATCTGAAGGTAGATAGGTTGATCCAAGGATCGATTCGAAGACGTCAGAAAACGCGGAGGACGGCTGCAAGCAGCCCACCGATACGATTCAACCAAGGGGCGATAGCCTCCATCCGGTCGGCACTGGCCTTGACGTCCGCCGTGGCCGATTGCAGCGCCTCGGTCGACGGGCCCATCTGATCGGCGATCTCCGCCAACGCCTTGTTCCGGACCCTGAGGAGGGCGGTCTGCAACGCCAGCTTCTGCCGGGCAGCCTCCCGCTGCTCCTCCTGCGGCGCGGACGCCAGCGCCCGTTTGAAGGAAAAGCTGTCGAGCTTCTCCAGGGCGGTGCGGATGGCCTCTGCGGTGTCCGCCTTCAGGGCGCCAGGCGACACCGCGGCGTTCGGGTCCTGCGGTCGATTGGTGTTGTCGCTCACGGTCCCCCTCCCCTTGCCGGCGACGGCTGTTCGATCGCCGTGATCAGTGTTTGCACGTCTGTAATCAACGTCGCGATGCCGGCGGCCGTCCCCTGCCCTGCTGCCAGGCGCCGATAATTCGACGCCAGACTGTCCGCCGCGACGACCGCTTCGTGATAGGGGGTCGGCGGCGCGTCGGCGGTCAGCAGGGCCAAACGGGTGCGGCTCCAATCCGCCGGCAGGTCGCCGGCATCAGCGAACGGTGTCAGGACCCGGGTCTGCATCGCCTGTCGGTCGGCCGTGCGGCGCGCATCCGCCTCGATCCCATTGAGCTCGACGAAGATCCGGCGCTGCAGGGCGATCGCGTGCAGGACGGCCCCGCTATGATCCCGCAAGACGGAGCGCAGTTCGCCCCGCCGGGCGAAGCCGACCAGGATCGGGGCGACATCCCCGGCCAGAGTGCCGATCGACTCGTCTCGGAACTGCACACCCGAGACACGCCCGGACGCCGCCGAAAGGTCATCGGCAAGCGCGTCGATCGCCCTGCCGATCGCCGGATCGTCGGAGCCGTCGGCAAGCCGTCCCAGTTGAACGAAGAAAGCCCCCAAGGTCTTGGCATGCGCCACGACGGTCGCATAGGTCTCGGCCCGGTCCTCGAAAGCCGCATTGCGCTGTTCGAGGGATTGCAGCGCCGCCTCGCGCCCCGCGGCCCCGTCCCGTTCGGCGATCAACTGTTCACTGTCCCGATCAATCTCATCGGCCAGCGCCCGCTCCAGCAGGCGCGGCGTTTGCTCGGTGAAGCTGACACCGGCCTGGGACAGCGCCCCGAACTCCGCCAGCGGGGCGGCACCACAAGCACCCAGGCCGATGGCCAAGGCCGAGATCGTCACAACACGACGGACGGCGCCGGACATGGCTTTCTCCCTCATCAGCATAGGAAGATAGGCAGATCTGCAACGCTCTGTCAAAGCCGGGCAGCCGACGCACCGAGGCTGCCCAAGCCTCCGAGTGCGGTGCGATCGGACCAGGGGGCGACGACGCAGGCGACCGGTCAGATCCGGTTATGCGTCCCGTCGCACAAGGGCGATTTCTGGGTGCCCTTGCAGGTGCACAGATAATAGGTTCGGGTCTTGGGCGGCGTGAACGCCTTGGGCTCCAGCCCGGTGCCGGCATGCGAGCCGTCGCAAAAGGGCTGGTTCTTGCTGCGGCCGCAGGCACACCACCAGACCGCCTCACCGGCGGTCAGTTCCACTGCGATGGGGGCGTCGCCGCCCTTGATGACACCAGCTTCCGCCATGCCGGACCCGCCTTTGTTGTCGTTGTCTCAAGTGATGCGGACGGGCGGTTCCGCCCGGCCCGCAATTAACATGAGAGCCTACGTCCCACCGGCAAGCCCGTCCGGCATCAGCAGCGTCGCCAGGGCATCGCGATAGGACAACCAGGTCGGCGCGATACTGTCGATCAGCACCCTCTCGTCGGCACCGTGCACGCCGTCGCAGGTGACCCCGAAGCCGCAGGTGGCCGGAATACCCCTTTCAGCCAGGAAGTTGCCGATATTGGATGGCCCGCAGACCTGTGTCGCGACCGGGCGGCCAAAAGCGTGGGAACCGGCCTTCACCAGAGCGGCGACCAAGGGCGCATCGGGCCCGACGGCGTAGGGCGGCCAGCTCTCCTCGACATGGATCCGACGAGGATGAGGACCGGCCCAGGCCGCATCGGCCGCCCGCACCCGCTCGGCGACCCATGCCGCCGCCCGGTCCGCCGGAAAGGCCGGGGTCAGCCGGATGTCGAGATTGAGGGCGCAGACATCCGGGACGACCGAGTAGCCGATGCCACCCTGGACGGCCGTCACCGTCCGCTTGGGCGGCAGAGGGAAATCGGGTGTCCGATGCGCGGGCAGATCCTGAGCGTAAAGCGCATCGATCAGGGCCGCCAGCCCCCGGGCGGCGTTCACCGGCGCCGGCGTCACCGACCCGGAATGCTCGGCCTGGCCGTATGTCTCGATCCGGCAGCGATAGAAGCCCCGGGCACCGGCATTGACGGCCCCGTTCTCCGGATAGCCGATATAGACGCCGTCGACCCGGCCAACCCGATCGACGAAAGCCCGAACGCCGCCGAACCGGCCGGTATGCTCGTCGGCGTCGAACAGCACCAAGAGCGTACCGGCGATCCGATCGACCCGTCCCGCGAACCAACCGGCCACATCGGCGAACGCGGCGACGGCCGTCTTGCAGTCCGCCGACCCGCGACCGTAGAGCCAGCCGTCCCGGACGGCACCGGCAAACGGGTCGACCGTCCAGGCCCCCGGATCGGTCACCGGTGCGGTGTCGATGCACGCGTCCAAGACATAGGTCGGGCCCGGCCCGGCGCTTCCGGCCACCGTCGCCATCACCGCAACCGGGGCCCCGTCGGGGCCCGGCAGGATCTCGACGGGCAGTCCCCGCGACCGCAGTTCGCCCGCCATCAGATCGAGGATCGGTGCCGGATCGTCGACTCCGCCCTGGCTGGGCTCCCGGATCAGCCGCTGGGCCAGGGCCACGATCCGGTCGACCGGAACCGCCCCGGCCGGATCGGCCGGGGCGGAGACGCCCGTAGCGGCGGTCATTCCTCCACCCGGGCCAACCAGATGGCCTGCACGCCATCCCGCCGTTGCGGGATCGAGACGTTGTCCCGCAGGCCCCAGCTCAGATACTGGACATGCAGCGGGATGTGCCCGACCTCGTCCCGGTGCAGGGTCAGCGCCTCCGCGATCATGGCCGTCCGCGCCGCGGCGACGGTTTCCGTTTCGATCGCCTGGGTCAGCGTGTCGACCCGGGCGTTGCTGTACCGGCCGATGTTGAAGAAGCCGAACCCTTGTCCGCGGGTATGCATGACCGGCTTGAGGACATCGATCACATCCATGTTCCCCGGGGTCCAGCCGAGCAGATAGAAGCTGGTATCGCCGCCCAGGATCTTGTTGAAATAGACGGAGCGGGACTGGGCGATCAGGTCGACCTCGATCCCCACCTGGGCCAGCATCGACACCGCGGCCTGGCAGATCGCCTCGTCGTTGATGTACCGGTCGTTCGGGCAATCCATCTCCACCGCGAACCCATCGGCGAACCCGGCCTCCGCCAGCAAGGCCCGGGCCCGGTCCGGGTCGTAGGCGGGACGGTCGTCCAGATCGGCGGCGTAGCCGCTGACCCCCGGTGCGATCAGCAGGCCGGCCGGTGCGGCGGCCCCCCGCATCACCCGATCGATGATCGCATCGACGTCGATCGCGTGGGCCACGGCCCGACGGACCCGGACATCCCGGAACGGGTTGCCGTCGGCCGGATCACCGCCGAGCAGCACGTCCCGGTGCTGGTCGAGACCCAGGAAGATCACCCGCAGCTCCGGCCCTTGAAGGACGGCGAGTTCCTCCGCCGCTTCGAGCCGTGCCACATCCTGCAGTGGAACGGGATCGATGAGATCGACTTCGCCCGAGATCAGGGCCGCCACCCGGGTCGCGTCCGACCCGATCGGGGTGAAGGTCACGTCGGTCAGGTTGTGCCCAGGCGTGTCCCACCACGCCGCATGTGCGGCCAGCACCGTCTCCACACCCGGCGACCGGCTCATCAGGCGGAACGGTCCGGTGCCGTTGGCGGCCAGGGTCGCCCCGTTGGTGACGCCCGCGCGCAGGTTGACCGGGTCGACAGCGTCGTTCGCCGCGGCCCAGCCGGAATCCATGATGAACCAGAACGCCAGGGAGTTGAGCAGCACCGGCTGCGGCGTGTTGAGCCGGAACTCGACCGTATGGTCATCCAGCGCCACCACGGAGTCGACCGGCCCGAAGGTCGGGATGAAGGCGGAGCCCTCCTTCTTCGACCGTTCGAAGGAGAAGACGACATCTTCGGCCGTGAACGCCGATCCATCATGGAAAGTCACACCCTGCCGCAGATCGAACCGCCAGGTCAGATCGTCGACCACCTCCCAATCCGTGGCCAGCGCCGGCTCGATCGAAAGGTCCTGGTCGTAGCGAACCAGCGGTTCGTAGATCGCATGCAGGAAGCCGAGATTGAAGATCTCGAAGCGGCCATGCGGATCCATGGTCTCCGCATCGGCCTGGAACGCCCAGTTGAGCTGGGCGGCGGACACCGCCCCGGTCCATCCGGTGGCACCGGTCCATAGGGCAAGGGCTGTGGTCAAAAGGACCCGCTTCATATCGATCGTCTCCCTGGCCTGGGCATTGGAGGTCGGCTGCCGGACCATCGCCGGCGCATCTCCCTCCTCAGACGGTTAATGCACCCGTCAACCGTTACCCTGTAAAGCCCTGACACAGCGATAGGATTTCGGAATAGGAGACGAGCGTGGCCAGCGCTTTGGGCTTCTTGTCATTGGTGTGCGGTCGAATTCAGTTCAGCTCAATACATATTTCGTAATTCTACTCATTACAATAACATCTAATATGTAATCGTCCCTGATTTCGAGTGATAGAGTGTAATATTTACAGTCGATTAATCTTCGATCCGCACAATCGGATCATGAGCTCGACCATGCCACGAGGTTGGCGGCACGCCGCTTTTGCACGGCATGTCCGATACCGCTACCGGGCTCATCCCGGGACCCGCGGCAAGGGGAACCGCCGCAACGCCATCGTCACCCAGGAGGCGGAACGGCAGGCTCGGGTCCCGAGCAGCCAGGAGGATCCCGCCATCGTGGCGGACGGCACCCGCAACGTCGGTCGCCCGCTCGGCGACACCCCTCTCACGACGGAGGACGCATGGTTCCCTGGTACGACCGCCCCCCCGATGACGCCAGTCTCGGCCAGATCGACGCGCTGAGCCATCCCCAGCCGATCGCGGCGACGGCGTGGTGGCGTCGTCTCGCCGAAGCCGCCGATGGGCTGCCGGACAGGCGCCGCTTCGATCTGCCGGCCGAGATCAAACAGTGGCTGCCATTCGTGATGCTGGTCGATCCGGAAGGTCACGGGCGCTTCCGCATCCGGATCTACGGCACGATGATGGCCGAGACGGCGGGGATCGATCTGACCGGCTGGCTGATCGGTGAGATCCCGGCACCGTTCGACTCGACCTCCGGCATGGCGTTGCTGGTCCGGACGATCGAGACCGGGCAACCCGTCTTCGGGGCCGGACATTACGGCTGGACCGGCGGGCGCGGGAATGTCGGGCACGAGACCTGCTATCTGCCGATCCGCAAGGATGCCGAACGTCTTCAGGTGCTGGGCGTACGCGGCTTTCTCGGAGCCTCCCGGACCTGAAGGTGGCCGGAACGCGGCCTGGCACCCCCATCCGCCGGGCAACGGACCGTCCGGTCAGAACGGGGACCCGCTCGGCAGATCACCGGTCAGCAACCGATAGGCAGCCGCGGCCATCACATGGGCGGACTGGAGCATCGCCTCGACCTCCACATACTCGTCCGGCTGGTGAGCGAGATCGAGAATGCCGGGACCATAGGCGATGCAGTCACGCAAACGCCCCAGCCGGGCGACGTGTTTCTGGTCATAGGTGCCGGGACTGACCACCGGCTCGGGCTTCTTGCCCAGCACCCGCTCGATCTCCGCCCCGACGGCGCGCACCACCGGCGCGTCCCGATCGGTCATGGTCGGAGACACCGTCCACAACTCCTTGAGTGCGTAGGCAAAGCCGGGGCGCTCCCGAGCCAGCCGATCGAGCAGGTCGACCACCTCCCCGCGGACCTCTTCGACCGTCTCCTCGATCAAATAGCGGCGGTCGAGCACGATCCGGCAGGAATGGGCCACGACCGCCGAGGGAAACCCGTCGAACCCTTCATCCAGGCCGCCGTGCAGGGAGTTGATGTTGAGGGTCGACGCACGCGCGCCTTCCGGTGCCACCGGCATCGCCGTCCGCCTGGCGGCGAGTTTCGGATAGAGCTCATCCTCCAGCGCGTGTAGGAACGCCCCCATGTGGCGGATCGCGCTGTCGCCCAGGAACGGCATGGAGCCGTGGGCGATGCGGCCCCTGGTTTCGATCTCGGCCCACCACACGCCGCGATGGCCCAGGCAGATCCGGTCGACGTTGAGTGGCTCGGGGATGATCACATGGTCAACCCGGGGTGGGGAGAAGAACCCCCGCTCGGCGAGATAGGCGACCCCGCCATAGCCGCCGGTCTCCTCATCGACCGTGCCGGAGATCTCGAGCGCGCCGACCAGCGGCAGGCCCGAGTCGATCAACGCCTCCACCGCGATGATCGAGGCGGCGAGCCCGCCCTTCATGTCGCAGGCCCCCCGGCCGTAGATCTTGCCGTCCCGCAATAGCCCGCCGAACGGCTCGACCGTCCAGCCCGGGCCCACCTCCACCACGTCGATATGGCTGTTGAAATGCACCGTCGGGCCCGGGCGGCCGCTGTCCCAGCGGGCGACGATGTTGGTGCGGGGAAACCGGTCGCTGTCCCCGGGTGCTCCGTCCCCGCGGATCAGGGCGCAGTCGAACCCGCGGGCGGCCAAGCGCCGCCGAAGATAGTCGCAACACACCGTATAGGCATCGCCGGGAGGGTTGATCGTGGGAATGCGAATCAGGTCCTGGGTCAACGCGACGAGGTCTTCCCGCCGCCCGCGGATCCGCTCCCCCAAACCATCGACACGCGCCCCATCCATCCTTTCGACCCTTTCGCAGCGGCATGGTTGCTTGCGCCGAGGGTGGTAGCATCCTTGGCGGCCGATCGGCAGCGCCGATATCCGTCCTGACGTCAGATCCGCCCTTTGCGCGGCTCCGTATATCGACCGTCCAAGCGCTGGCCGATCCGGGTCTCACCCGGGCCCGGCTCATCGGCTTCGACACCGGCAGCGGCAGCGCGGAGTTCCATCGGCGAAACCCGGACAGGCTGGCCGGCCGATCCGGTCCCTACCCGCCGATCCCGAAGGC
Organism: Alphaproteobacteria bacterium; assembly: GCA_028281265.1. Classification (GTDB taxonomy): domain Bacteria; phylum Pseudomonadota; class Alphaproteobacteria; order DSM-16000; family Inquilinaceae; genus JANQKE01. Next base: position 7,413 of record JANQKE010000035.1, read on the forward strand.
GAAGATGATCACGACGGCTACCGGAACCGCCGCCGCGCGCACCCACCGGGGCCATACCCCCAAGATCGCGTTGGCGATCAGATAGAGCCCGACGGCGATCTTCGCGAAGGCGGCCAAGGCCAGCAGCGGCGTCTCGGTCAGCGCGATCAGGGCCGGGTTGGCGATGAAGGCCAGCGGGATCAGGTACAAGCCGATCCCCAGTGCCATCGCCCGGCCGGCCACCTGCAGCCACGGCGCCTGCGCCATCCCTGCGGCGATGAACACCGTGCCGCATACCGGCGGCGTGATCGTGGACAGCAGCGCAAACCAGAACACGAACAGATGCGCGTCCAGCAACGGCACGCCGAGCGCGACCAGCGCCGGACCCGCGATCGTGACGGTCAGGATATAGGCGGCCGTCGTCGGCACCTCCATGCCCAGGATCAGACACGCCAGGGCGGTCAGCAGCAGCGCGGGCCACAGCAACCCGCCGCTCGCACTCAGGATCGTGGCGTTCAGCTTGTCGCCCAGACCGGTGGCGGTGAACACGCCGATCACCAGCGACGCACACAGGATGATCGCCCCGATGGTCGCGATCTGGCGGGCGGCATTGACCAGCGCCGTTTCGAGCCGCAGCACGAGCGCGCGCCCCCCGACGAAGCCGTCGCCATCGAACGCCAGCATCACCGTGGCCGTAGCGATGGCGTAAAGGGCCGCCAGCGGCGGGCTGACGTTCAGGCCGAACAGAGCCACCAGAAGCACGCCGAACGGCACGCAGAAGAACAGCCCGGTGACCAGCACCGTCCCCCGGTCCGGCCGGTCGGCCTTCGGCACGGGGCGCAGATCGTGGCGGCGGGCGAACGCCTCCACCCCGATCCAGGCGGCGAAGAAGAACAGGACGGCCGGCAAGAGCGCCCTCAGCGCGATCTCCTGATAGTCGGTGAAGGTCAGGGTCGCCATGATGAAGGCCCCGGCCCCCATCAGCGGCGGCATGATCTGCCCCCCGGTCGAGGCCACCGCCTCCACCGCCGCGGCGAAGGAGGGCGGATAGCCAAGCCGTTTCATCGCCGGCAGGGTGAACGCCCCGGTCGAGGCCACGTTGGCCGAGGCGGAGCCGGAGATCGAGCCGAAGAAAGCCGATGCCAGGACCGACACCTTGGCCGCCCCCGCCCGCAGCCCCCCGGCCAGCGCGATGGCCAGGTTCATGAAACCGGCCCCGGCCTCGCCCGCGTTGACGATCGCACCGAGGATGACGAAGACGGCGATCACCCATACGGCCGTTATGGTGATCTGGCCCCACAGGGCCGCGCCCTGAAAGACGAAGTCCTTCAAGACGATGCCGGCATTCTTTTCGGCGAAACCGAACAGACCCGGGACGTCGTGACCGAAGAACAGATAGGCGAGCCCGAGGACCGCCACGATCGGCAGCGGCCAGCCGACCATGCGGCGGGCCGCCTCGATCACCGATCCGATCAGGATCCACGCCATCGCCAGATGCCAAGGGTCGGTCATCACCCACAGGCTCTGCAGCCGCTGGTGATGGGCGATCAGGTACAGGCATGCCACGATCGCCGCGGCGGAGATCGCCACGCCGGTAATCAGGCCGGCGCGGGTCCTGGCCCGTTCCACCAACGCAAACGGCAACAGCAGCGCCATATGCGCCGGCAACGCCACCAGATTGGGCAGCAGGCCATACAGCACCAGACCGATATGGAAAACGGCCGTGAGCGCTGCCAGGGCAACCCAGACCGCCCGCAGCGCCCAGCGGCCGGTGCCATCCCCGCGATGCCCGAAGGCGGTCACATCGGACATCGTGGTCCTTGGGCGTCAGGAAGAGGGACGGACCGACCGTATCCTACCGCCGGATCGCCTCGGGCACCGGGATACCGGCCTCGTCATAGTACCGAACCGCCCCGGGGTGCAGGGCCACCGGCATCTCCGCCAACAGATCCGGGATCACCCCGGACCACCAGGGAGCCGTTTGCGTCATCGTCTCCAGGCTCTCCCACACCGTCTTGGTGAAGGCGTAGGCCGCATCGTCGGACATCGCGGTGGTGGTATAGGCCATCACCGGCAAGGTCGTGGTGACCACGTCGCCGTCGACCCCGTCATAGGTGCCGCCGGGGATCACCAGGCGGGTCCGCCCGGTTGCCGCCACCTGCTCATCGGTCAGGGAGACGACGCGAATGTCGGTCGCGGCCGCGGCCTGCATGACGTTCGGAGCCGGATAGGAGCCGGCGGTGGCGAAACCGTCGATCTGGCCGTTCTGCAGAGCCGACACGGCGGAGGACAGGTCGATCTCGACGATCGACACGTCGTCCCAGACGCCGAACAGCTCCATATAGCGCTGGGCCTCCCGGGCACCGAAGCTGCCGGAGCCGATCAGGAACCGGGTGCCGCCGAGATCGGTCAGGTCCGTGACCCCGGCATCCGCCCGGACAACGAAATGCATGGTCAGCGCGGGGATCGGGAACAGCCCGCGGATCTCCCGGAAGGCCGGGTTCAGCGGTTCGAACCGGCCGGTCCCGGCGACGGCGCTGGCAACGGTACCCGGCGGGGCGGTGAAGACATAGTTGTCGGTCCGGACCGAGGCCTCGCCGACATTCTGGACCGACCCCTGGCTCTCCTCGACGGTGACGTTGATCGCCCCGTCACTGCCGGTGCGCACCGCATCGGCGATCTGTACCGACATCTGATAGTAGGACGTGCCCGCGCGGGCGGACTTGTAGGTGATCTGCTCCTGTGCGGCGGCACTCGTCCCGGCCAACAGCACCCCCGCCGTCAGCAGACCGGTCAGCGTTCTGCTCATATAGGCCATTTGCAGGTCCTCCTCCCCAAGATCCCATGATTGGTCATGCGCCCCGGATGCCGGACGCGGAGACCGGTTGTCGCGCAGCGGCGGTTGCGTTGCAAACCGTCTTGTCGGTGCCGACCACCGGTGTCGTCAGAATCCCGTCTCGACCACGCGGTCGGGCGGGGTATGGCCATCGACGAAGGTGCGGATGTTGATGATCACCTTGTGCCCCATGTCGAGCCGGCCCTCGATGGTGGCGGAGCCCATATGCGGCAGCAGGACCACGTTGGGCAGCTTCAGCAGCTTGGGATTGACCGACGGCTCCCGCTCGAAGACGTCGAGCCCGGCCCCGCCGAGGTTCTCCTGCTTGAGGGCGATCGACAGGGCGAACTCGTCGATCACCTCGCCGCGCGAGGTGTTGATGAGGATCGCGTCCCGCTTCATCAACGCCAGGCGTCGGGCGTTGATCAGGTGATAGGTCGCCGGCGTGCGGGGGCAGTTGGTGGAGACCACATCCATGCGGGCCAGCATCTGGTCGAGGCTGTCCCAATAAGTCGCCTCCAGCTCCTCCTCGATCTCCTGCAGCAGGCGGTTGCGGTTGTGGTAGTGGATCGACAGCCCGAACCCACGGGCCCGGCGGGCGACGGCCTGCCCGATCCGCCCCATCCCGACGACGCCGAGCCGCTTGCCGGTCAACCGGTGGCCGAGCATGCCGGTCGGGCTCCACCCGGCCCAGTCGCCCGAGCGGACCAGCCGCTCGCCTTCGGTCACCCGGCGAGCCACCGCGAGGATCAATGCCATGGTGATGTCGGCCGTGTCCTCGGTCAGCACCCCGGGCGTATTGGTGACGGTGATGCCCTTGGCCTTGGCCGCCGCCAGGTCGATATGGTCGACACCCGTGCCGAAGCTCGCGATCAGTTTGAGGGCGGGCCCGGCTGCGGCGATCACGTCGGCATCGATGCGGTCGGTCACGGTCGGGACCAGCACGTCGGCCTCCGCCATCGCCGCCTTGAGTTGATCTTGCGTGAACGCCGCGTCCCCGAGGTTCAAGGTCGGCCGAAACAACTCCATCATGCGGGTTTCGACCGCATCGGGGAGCTTGCGGGTGACGATGACATGCGGGCGCTTGCGATCGGGCACGGGCGGACGATCCTCGACGGCGGCGACGGGCGATGGGCACGCGATTGCTCGCCTAACAAGCCTGAGGGCGCCGGCTTGTGCAAGCATCCCGGTGTCCGCTTGACCGGCGAGGACAGGCTTACGAGGTTGGAGAGGTTCGTCAGCGAGGAGTCGGCCTTCCGTGCGACAGCGACTTGGACCCCGGGCCCGGATGGCGGGACTGGCGGGGCTTCTGTGCAGCCTGGCGGTGCTGTCCTCGGCCGGCCCGCCGGCGGACGCTCAGACGGTCGGGGCCAGCGGCCTGCCGATCCCCCGTTTCGTGTCGATCAACGCGGGCGAAGCCAACCTGCGTACCGGGCCGGGCCAGCGCTATC
>JANQKE010000096.1 GCA_028281265.1 Alphaproteobacteria bacterium
TCCTTCCAAAACACCAGCATCAGGACCAGCGCCAAGGCGCCCACGGCGGTGCTCGTGGTCAGATCCGCGATCGTGATGACCGAGGCATTGCCGAACAGGTAGTCGTCGATGCCGCCTTTGCCAGGGAAGAAACCGTTCGCAATGATGCGCAACAGAAGCATGCCGGCGCCGAAGAAGACCGTCAGAGAGATGGCCATCGCCGTGTCGATCGGGATCTTCGTCCGTGCGGCGATCGAATTGGCGAACAGCGCCGAGAGTGTGCCCGTGGTGACTGCGCCGACAATCAGCGCCAGCATGTTGCGCCCGTCCACGCCCAGGACCACCACTGCGGTCAGGAAAGCCAGCAACGCACCGGGCAGGGCGGAGTGGGCGACGACGTCGCTAATCAGTGACTGTTTGCGCAGATATGCGAACGACCCCAAGGCACCGGCCACGAGCCCGATCACGGTGGTGCCGAGGAACACCATTCGGAAGGTATGATTGCCGAAGAACTCGATCAGGTCGATCATGGGACTAGACGGCCGTTTCCAGGAACGCCTCGGCACCTTCGTGGGCTTCGTAGGCGGTGCGGATGTTCTCCTTGGTGAAGGCTTCGTCGGCAGGCCCTGAGGCGATCACGTTGCCGTTGATCAGTGTTACGTGGTCGCAGTAATCCCGCACGGTGGCGAGATGGTGATGCACGATCACGATGGTCTTTTCCTGGGCGCTCAGGTCGCGCAACACATCGACCATCGCCGCCTGGCTCTTTGCGTCGATGCCTTGGAACGGCTCGTCCATGAAGAACAAGTCCGGGGCCTGCACGAGGGTACGGGCGAGAAAGGCGCGCTGGCGTTGTCCGCCGGACAACTCACCGATCTGCCGGGAGGCGAGTTCCGGGATTCCGGTCTGTTCCATTGCAGCCATCGCCCGGGCACGCTCGGCCCTGCCGGGGCGCCGGATCCAGCCCAACTCGCCATACGTGCCCATCGTGACCAGATCGATGACGGTGGTCGGGAAGTCCCAGTCCACGCTCGTGCCCTGGGGCATGTACCCGACCCGGCGACGGACCTGATCCAAGGGTTGCCCAAAGAACTCGGAGGCGCCGGTCAGCGGCGTCACGAGGCCGAGCATGGCCTTGATGAGCGTCGACTTTCCGGCGCCGTTGGGGCCGATGATGCCCATCACGCTGCCGACCGGGACGCTGAAGTTCACGCGGTGGAGTACCGGGTCGGCGCGGTACGCCACCGACAGATTCCGGGTCTGACAGGCGATGGGCATCGTGCTCATGATCCAGAAGCGCCCAGCGCTTCTGAGACGGTGCGAGCGTTATGGCGGAACACCCCCAGGTACGTGTCCACCCCGGATTCGGCGCCCAGCGAGTCCGCGAACAGCTCCTTGTCGGAGATCTCGACCTCCCAGTCCAGGGCGCTGACGGCCTCCTTGAGGCTGGTGATCGCCTGGGGGTTGGCCAGGTTGTCCTGGAAAATGACCGGAATCCTGTTATCGGCGATCAGTTTCGCCAGCTCGCTCATCTCCTGGGGACTTACCGTCGCCTCGGAAGAGACGAAGTCGGTCGCATAGACCTTGATGTCGTAGGTCTCGCCGAAGTAGTTGAACGCATCGTGCCCAGTGACCAGGACGCGCGACTGCGCCGGGATCGTTGACAGCAGTTTCTCGGCCTCCGCGGCCGCGGCCTCGATCTCGGCGACGTAGGCCTTGGCGTTCGCCTCGTACTGCGCGGCGCCGTCCGGATCGATTTCGCCTAGCTTGTCGGCGATATACCCCACGATGAGCGACCAGGCCTCGGGGCTGTTCCACACGTGTGGGTCGTGCAGCGCGTTGCCCTCGGCGTCGGTCTCGGGCCAGTCCAGCAGCATCTCCTTGGGCAGCAACTCACCGACCGCGACCTGCTTGTCACCCAGGCTCTCCAGCAGATCATCCATCCGGGCTTCCAGATGCAGCCCGGTCCAGACCACCACGTCAGCGTTCCGGATTGTCTCGATGTCCTGAGTCGACGGCTGATAGGTATGGGGGTCGCCCCCTGGCCCGACCATCGTAGTGATCTCCGCCTCGGGCGCGACGTTGGCGACCGCATCGCCCAGGTAGCCGGTCGTCGCGTATACCGTCAGGCTTTGCGCGAACGCAGCTGTTGCTGAGGCCGCCAGCAGAACTGCGGCACTGACTACCACGCCGATTCCTGAAGTCCGTCTAGAGAAACTTCGCATCACACTCCCTCTCTTTCCTTCTCAAAGCGTCCCTTTGTTACAAATCACCCGTCGGCGGTGTGCCGCCGGGCCAGTGGTTCGGACTACTGCGCCCCCTGCCAACCTGCCCAGCCCGCAGCACGGACGTGAGGCCAGCGTCGGCCCGGATCCGTCAACTCGTAGCAGGGCGTATGGCCCTCAGTGGGTGCAAATGATAATTATTCTCATATAAAGTCCTTGTCCAGTTAAAGTCCTCGTCCAGTGGCCAAATGGACAAAGACCCTGAGTTTGATCTGCGGTCGTTGGAAGCCCGTCCTCGTCTGCCATCTGCCCGACGGTCGCAGGCGCTCGGAATCTCCTCGAGCACCTTTACCGTCTGGGCGCTGTGGTTGGTCTTGCACCCTCCGCACCCCGTCAAGCGGCCGGATAGAAGATCGCGCCGGGCAGATAGGCGCGCGGCAGTTCCATGCCGGCTGGCATGGCCCGCCCGGAGGCAATGTGATCAGGCAGCAGATGTGTATGCGGACCCGGCGGCGATTGCCCGCCCGGCTGTGGGATCGCTGTCAGAATCTCGATCCTGCCGAGCGCGGTCTCAATCACCCGGGCCGGGCTGTCGGCCAGCAAGGCAGGCGCTATAAGCGGCAGATTGGCCGGAAACACCGACGCTGTCGCCGACACCAGCACATCCTCGGTCTCTCCCGGTCCCACACGCAAGCAAAAGCGGGCTTCCTTCCGCCCAAGGCCGAGGTCGAAGACCTGTCCGCCACGGTCTTCAGGCGCGATGGCATCGACATCGGGACCGAGCGCCGTTAACGCGTGGGTGACGTTCGGCCAGCCGCGCTCCCGCTTGACCGCAAGAACGATCCGCGAGCGCTCCAGCGGCGTTTCCTTGGTCTCGAACGTCAGCGCCCGGACACTTTCATCGATAAGGAAGCGGAGTCGGGCGCCGGGGGTGCCGGCGATGACGGTTTCGCCATCAAGTTCGGCGTCGATGCTCTGCCCGGGCGCCGCCGCGAACTCGCCAGCCGCGCCGACGATGCCGCCAACCCAGGTCCCGCGCCGGTGTTGCAGGCTTTGCAGGACGAACATGCGAATGTCGTCTGTTTCCCATGGCAGGCGGCGGCAGGCAATGCCGAGCTTTTCAAACCGTCCGGGAAGATCGCCCCATACACCGGCCCGCCAGGCGTCGGTCTGCCCGCGCCATTCTGCGATCTCGTCTCCGCTTCGCGCGCACCCCAGGCAAAACCCGGTGGCGGCGTCAAGCTTGCACAGGCCGACGCAGGGGCTGGTCAGGCTCATGCGTAGACCTCCGCGCTGGCGTCTTGAACTGCCGCCACAATGGCATCGAGGCCATCGGTCAGCGCGGCCGGCCCCGGTTGCAGGATGAGCGGGGATTTGATTTCGACGATGCGGCCCTCGCGCACTGCCGGGATCGCATCCCAGCCGGGTCGCGCGGCGATTCTCTCCGGCCGAACCTTCTTGCCGCACCAGGACGCCAGAATGACGTCCGGCGCGGCGGCGATCACCTGATCGGAGGTGACGATCCGGTCGCGCGCCGCTGGCTGATCCGACTGGGCCGGAAACGCCTCTTGCCCGCCGGCGATCCCGATCAATTCCGACACCCATTTGATGCCCGAGATCATCGGATCGTCCCACTCCTCGAAATAGACCACCGGGCGCGGCTTGCCTGCGGTTCGCGCGGCAATTGCGGCCAGCCGCCCCTCATACCGGTTGGCCAGTTGTTCGGCGCCTGCCTCTTGGCCAACCGTCGCCCCCAAATGACGGATCATCGCGAGGATGCCGGCGATGTCGCGCTGATTGTAGCCCATGACCGTCACGCCGGCCTTGAGAAGCTCTGCGGCGATCTCCGC